>NZ_CP103371.1:1214670-1518337 GCF_024802625.1 Massilia sp. H6 | reverse complement strand
TCAGGAATCCTTTTTTGTTCTGGCAATACTGTGCTGCCGCTACGATAACGGAGAAGTGGGCCGGAATCAAATCAGGGGGTGGAATAATTCTTCAGTAGCGTATCCGGGCCCGTCCTGGAAAAAACTCAAGCGCGCAAAAAGTGAAACAGATTGCGCAGTATCGCCGCGCTGGCCCCCCAGATAACATATTGCTCGTACGGCATTGCGTAGAAAGTGCGCTTGCCCGCCCCTTCGGGCAAGTCCATCGTGCGCCGCTGGTGATGTGCGCCGGCCATCAGGAAAGTCAGCGGCACCTCGAAGATCTCGGCCACTTCGCCTGGATCGGCATGCAACGTGAAAGGCGGGGTCACCAGCGCCACCACGGGGGTGATGCGGTAGGCGCTGATGGTGGCGTGATCGGGCAGCACGCCGACGATCTCGATGTGGCGGCGATGCAGGCCGATTTCTTCCTCGGTCTCGCGCAGCGCGGTCTCGATCGGCGACGAGTCGAGCTCTTCGGCGCGGCCACCCGGAAAGCTGACCTGGCCGGCATGGCTGGCCAGGTGGTCGGTGCGCCTGGTCAGCAGCACGTTCAGGCTGGTGCCGCGCTCGACCAGCGGCACCAGCACCGCGGCGCGGCGCAGGCGCAATGCTGGCGTGCCAAGCGCTTCATCCGAGGCCTCGGGCTCCCAGGGCAGCGTCCGGGCGAAGCGCGCGCGAACGCTGGCGGCGCTCAGGGCGGCGGGGTCGAGCGCGGCCTCGCCGCCGATGCCATCCACCGGAAACACCATCGGATCGAATACAGGCTTGATCAAATCATCTTCCTCTAACGCAAACGAAAAAAGGCATCCTTGCGGATGCCTTTTCCAGAACACAGACGCTATTACGCTGCGGCTGGTGCGGTCTTGACTTTACGCTGTGGCAGCTTTTCTTTGATACGTGCCGACTTGCCCGAACGCTCGCGCAGGTAGTACAGCTTCGCACGACGGACGTCACCACGGCGCTTGACTTCGATCGAAGCGATCAGCGGCGAATACAGCTGGAACGTACGCTCGACGCCTTCGCCGGACGAGATCTTGCGAACGATGAAGTTCGAGTTCAGGCCGCGGTTACGACGCGAGATGACGACGCCTTCGTATGCCTGGGCGCGCTTGCGGTTGCCTTCGACGACGTTGACGCTGACGACGACGGTGTCGCCTGGTGCGAAATCAGGAATGCTGCGGCCGAGGCGCGCAATCTCTTCTTGCTCGAGTTGCTGAATCAGATTCATTTTATGACTCCATTAACCATCTTGCTGGCGCGTACTGTTGAACTGCGACGCCCGGTAGAGGATGGGGTTGAACACGCAGGCAAATTGCCTGCATTACATGCACACAAGGTACATTCTTACTCGGCAGGTTGGTCCAGCCCTGCCAGAAACTTTTCGTCCAGCTTCGTCAACAGGCCGGCGTCGCGCGCCCTGCCTATCAGTTCCGGCCGTTTTGTCCAGGTCGCTTCCAGCATGCGCTGGCGGCGCCACTTGGTGATCTCTGCATGGTTGCCGCCCATCAGCACCGGCGGCACCGGCTCGCCATCATAGACTTCGGGGCGCGTGTAATGCGGCGAATCGAGCAGGCCGTTGACAAAGCTGTCTTCGATCGCCGAGGCATCGTCGCCCAATACACCGGGCAGTTGCCGCACCACTGCATCCATCAAGGCCATTGCTGGCAGTTCGCCGCCCGAGAGCACGAAGTCGCCGAGCGAGATTTCTTCGTCGACGCAGCGGTCCAGCAAGCGCTGGTCCACTCCTTCGTAACGGCCGCACAGCACGACCAGTCCTGGCTCGTCCTTCAGCGCCATCACGCGCGCATGGGTCAACGGCTTGCCTTGCGGCGACATGAACACCACGCGCGGCGCGCTCAAGCCGAGCTCGACCTGGCGCTGCTTGGCGGCGGCGATCGCGGCTTCGAGCGGTTTTGCCAGCATCACCATCCCGGGGCCGCCACCATAGGGGCGATCATCCACGGTACGGTGGCGGTCCTGCGTGAAATCGCGCGGATTCCAGAGCGTCAGGCCCCAGCGCTGCTGCTCGATGCCGCGCCGGGTTACACCCGACTGCGTCAGCGCGGCAAACATTTCTGGAAACAAGCTCACGACGTCAAATTGCATCGGGACCTCGCTTCGCATTGGCGGGGTTAATAATCCAGACCCCAGTCCACGGTAATGAGTTTCGCGCCCAGGTCGACGGTCTTGACAAACTGGTCCACGAACGGCACGAGGCGCTCCGGCACCTTGACCTCGGGTGCTGCTTCTGGAACGGGCACAGGGGCAATACGCAGGATAGACTGCGCGCCGTTGTGCATCATGTCAGTCACCTTGCCGAGGGCGTCGCCTTCGAGGTTGACCACATCCAGGCCGATCAGGTCGGACCAGTAATACTCGTCTTCTTCGAGCTGCGGGAATTCTTTACGCGATACCAACACCGCTGCACCCTTGAGCGCCTCGGCATCGTTACGGTCGCGCAAGCCGACCAGGGTGACGACCACGTCGCCACCATGCATTTTTGCATTCCGAGGCTTCACGGAATGCAGTGCCGGCTTGTCGATCCACCAGGTCTTGATGCTCAGCAGCGCATCTGCGTCGGTAGAAAACGGGGTAACACGCAGTCCACCCACGATTCCAAACGCACCGGACACATAGCCAACCTGCACCAGGTCGTCGGGGACTTCCACCCCGGATGCTGCTGAATCGATCAAACCGGTAAAACCTTACTTAGGCTGCAGGCTGCTGGTTTGCGACCAGACGAGCAACGGTTGGCGACAGTTGTGCGCCAACGCCTTGCCAGTAGGCCAGACGGTCAGCAGTGATACGCAGGCCGACTTCAGCGCCCGACGCCATCGGGTTGTAGAAACCGATGCGCTCGATGAAACGACCATCGCGACGGTTACGCGAATCGGTTGCAACGATGTTGTAGAACGGGCGCTTTTTTGCGCCGCCACGAGCCAAACGGATAACGACCATAATAATTCCAAAAAGTTGTACTGGACGGAGAAAGCCGACGATTATAGCGCGCATGTCCGCACAGCAGCAAGCGTTAATGACAACCCGGCGCGCAACCCCGGCGAATTGAGCATTATCGCCGATTTCGCGCCGCAAGACTACCGTTGCCTGTCCTTGGCGGCGATTGTCCCACCGGGATCTTGCGCATGCGCGCCGAAATGCGCGTGACGGCCGCGCGAGACGGCCGCGCGAGACGCGATGGTATTCGACCGCTTCGCAGGCGACATCCTTGTCAATTTGCACCATACTGCTGCTTTACTGAACTTTAGGCAACGCTCATGGCTGTCTGGCACAAGAACAAGACCTTCGCGACCCTGCTCGCCCTGCTGCTGGGCGGCGTGGGCGCCCACCGCTTTTACCTGAAGGGGCCGCTCGACCGGCTCGGCCTGCTGCACCTGGGCAGCCTGCCCATGAGCGCCGCACTGTGGGCCGTGGTGCAGCCCCACCCCTTCTATGTGGCGCTACCGATCCTGCTGTCGTATGTGGCAGGATTTATCGAGGGCCTGGTGATCGGACTCACGCCGGACGACGCCTGGGATGCGCAATACAACCCGGGTAGCGGCAAGAGCTCGCGCTCGAACTGGATGCTGGCACTGTTGCTGGTGCTGACCGTGGGTGTGGGGGCGGTTGCGCTGATCGGCACGATTGCGCGGGTGTTCGACCTGCTGTATACGGGTGGCGCCTACGGCTGAGCTGCTGGACGCCGGTTTGCCTGCGACCGGCCCATTTCTTCCATGCCGTGCCAAACCTTCGCCGCACAGCGCCCTGGGGTCGGTGTATAGTGGAATTCCAGGCTTCATCCTGCGCCCTTCTCGCCTACTTTAATGGGAGAACACATCGTGGAAACCCGTCAGCGCCAGCTTGCCGATTATCTGCCCGAGGCCGTCTACAGCTGTGATCTGGAAGGCCGCGTCATCGACTTCAACCGCGCCGCCGAAGTGCTGTGGGGACGCGCTCCGGCGCTCGGGGCCGAATACTGGTGCGGCTCGAAAGCGCTCTTTACGGCGCAGGGCGTGGCCTTGCGACATGACGAGTGTCCGATGGCGCTTGCCCTGCGCGAGCGCCGCGAGGTAGGCCGCATCGAGGCCATGCTGGAGCGGCCAGGTGGCGAGCGGCGCTACGTGCTGGCCCATCCACGGCTGATCCACGACGCGCACGGCCAGGTTGCGGGAGCGGTCAATGTCGTGATCGACATCACCGAACGCCGCCTCGCAGAAAACCAGCTGCTCGAGAGCCACCTGCGCAAGGACGCCTTTATTTCCACCGTGGCGCATGAACTGCGCAGCCCGCTCTCGCCCATCATGTCGGCCGCGCAAATGATCGAGACGACAGACAGCCCGGATACCATGAAACGCATGGCCGGCGTCATCACGCGCCAGGCCCGCATGCTCGGACGCCTGGTCAACGACCTGTTCGACGCTTCCAGGATCGCCCGCGGCGACCTGCCCCTGCACAAGGCCGCCGTGCCGTTCCAGCGCGTGCTGCTGGTGGCGCTCGACATGGCGCGTCCATCGATCGACCTGCGCCATCAGCGCTTGAGCATCGCGCCGCTGCCAGAGTCGCTCATGGTCGACTGCGACGATGTGCGCGTCGCCCAGCTGATCGGCAACATCCTTGCCAACGCCAGCAAGTACACCCCGCACCATGGCGCCATCGACGTCGCTGTCGCACTGGCCGGCAAGGTCGTGATCATCAATATCAGCGACGATGGCATCGGGATCGAACCTGGCCGCTTGTCCGAGATTTTCACCTTGTATGCGCAAATCGACCACCAGGACAGTGCGCGCCAGGGCGGCATGGGGATCGGCCTGGCGCTGGCCCTGGACCTCGCCCGCAGGCACGGCGGCACCATCGAGGCGTTTTCCGACGGTCCGGGCCAGGGCAGCCGTTTCGAGATCCGCTTGCCGATTGCGCTACACTAACAACAAGCCCATGCCGAACCTGCGCGACTGGCCGCGTTGGCGTTTGGGTTAATCAGCGCCGGCTTCGCCGCTCGCCGAAGCGCTGGCCGAGACCGAGCCCCCAGCCTGGACCGAGGCCGGCAACTGCGTCGATTTCGCCTTTTGCACCACCGAACCGGCAGCACCTGCGCCGCCAGATACTGCGCCGGATACTGCGCCAGATACTGCGCCAGATACTGCGCCGCGCGCGGCGCGCGCTGCCGAGCCGGCTTGCCGGGCCGCGTTGCCGGCCTGGGCACGGACAGCTGCCGCACCAGACGCCGTAGCGGACGCCGTAGCGGACGCCACCCCACCGGCGGCATTGGCGCCGGTGCTGCTGCCCATGGCCGCTGCTTCCTGTCCAGCCTGCATGCCGGCGCTTCCCGACAGGGCGCCGGATAATCCGAGCGAGCCGTTCCCGCCGGCCTCGGCCTCACCGCCGGCCATACCTGCCCGTGCCGGCTCGCCCATTGATCCAGCTCCGGCGTTGGCGGAGCGCGAAGCTGCACCTGCCGCCGAGAGCCCGCGGCGCTGCAGTGCGCCCGCCGCATTGCCACCCAGGCCGCCCGATTGCGCCGCTTCATTGTCACCCATCGCTGCGGCGCCATTGGCGCCGCCAGCCAGCATCCCGCGCAGGCCGCTGCCAGCAGAACCGGCGTTGGCCGCACGGCCAGTCGATTGCAGGCTGCCGGCCAGGGCGCCGTCCATGCCTGCCGCTCCCGACAATGCAGATGGGGCGGCGGCCGGCACGACCGCGGAGCGCGCGGCGCGGCGGTCGATGCCGCGCGGCGCCTCCAGTGCACCACGGGTGCCCATCGCGTCCATCGCGCCCATCGCGCCCATGCGGCCGCTCAAGCCGCCGCCGATCATGCCGCCGGCCCCGCCGCCCAGGCCCAGGCCGCCGCCCCCGCCGCCGAGCAACTGGGCCTGGGCCGACACGGCAAAGCCCGACATGATGACGATGGCGAGATGACGGGCGATAGTGGTGGTTTTCATGGTGAATTCTCCTGTAGGTAGCACGCGAAGTGCGCGCCGATACATGGAAAACGAGCGGGCTCGGCCGTTTATTCCCTCACCCAAAAAATATTTTTTTACCGAAACCTTGCCGGCGCCATCCGCAGCGCTGCGCCAACCACGCCATGGCCGGTCGCATTGCTCACCGTCGCCTGGTTGCTGCCTGCCGCCAGCCGCGCCAGCGCGGCCAGGGCGCGCGCCGCGGCATCGCGTTCCGGTTGCGGCAAGGATTGCGCCAGCAAGGCCGAGACAATCGGCGCGGCGAACGAACTGCCCCGCACTTGCCGATAAGGCGGCGCCCCCAGCGCCGCGCTTACCATCTGGCTGCCCGGTGCGGCAAACATGACCTGCGGCCCACGCGCCGATTCCGGCAGCGGCCTGCCCTCGGGGTCGACGCCGCTCACGCCCACCACGCCGGGATAACTGGCCGGGTACAGCGGCGGCGCCGCCGGGCCATCGTTGCCTGCCGCCGCCACCAGCAAGTGACCGCGCGCGAGCATTGCCCCGACCACCCGCCCCAGGGTCGCGTTGGGCGGGCCGACCACGCTCAGGTTGATCACGCCAACCTGGCGCCTGGCCATCCATTCCAGGGCCGCGGCGATCTTGTCGGCCGAGCCGCCGGTCGGAGCGTCGCAATAGATATCGGCGGCAAACAGCCGCAGGCCGGGCGCGGCGCCGCGAAAACGGTCGCTGCGGCCTACCATCAGTGCGGCCACGGCGGTGCCGTGCGGCGCCGGATGGCGCGTGCCGCCACAGCCGAACTGTTCGATCGTCGTCCCGGCAAACACCGGGTGCGCGCTGGCCACGCCACTGTCGATCAGCCCGACGCCGCCGCGACTTGCCGCGGCGCGAGCATCGGCACCGGCACCGGCACTGGCACCGATGTTCGCGCCAGTACCGCCACCTAGCGCCATGCTCGAGCCACCCAGGTAGACATGATTGAAATCGAACGCGCCTTGCGGGTCGAGCCCGCGCAGGCTTGCCAGTGCGGCGCCCGTGCTCAAGCCGGCAGGCGCGCGCAGCACGACCAGCGATTCACCGAGAAGCTCGAAGCGCTGCTCGCGGATCACCTCGAAACCCAGGCGCAAAGCAGCGGCCATCAGCGCCGGTGTCGGGGACGAGGCCAGGATCTCGGAGCGCACTACCGGTTCGCCGCGCGTATCGGTCTCGAGCACGTCAGGATGGCGGCGCAGCAGCTCGCTTACCCCCTCCAGCCGCAACTTGTCCAACTGGCCCGGCACCACCCGGTCCAGCAGCGGTCCAACCGGCCGCACCAGGCCATCGAGACCGGGGTTGCCCAGGCCTTGCGGCAAGTTCAGGGATGGCAGGCGCAGCTGGGCCGTGGCCATGCCGGGCCAGTACAGGCCCAGTGCAATAGCGGCATGCGCCAGGATGGCGAACAGCGATCGACCGAGTGTCATGGCTGGGCAGGCTTTCGTTGAAATTGAGAACTATATCGAAGTAAACGAACGGCAGATGGAATAAAATCCCTGGCCCAGACGTTTATCTCTTGTGACCGCCAACTTTCCCATGCTTGCCGAAGAACTTGCCGCCCTGTTGCCCCGCATGCGCCGCTTTGCGCGGTCATTGACGTTTCACCGTGAAGACGCGGACGACCTGGTGCAGGTCGCCATGGAACGCGCTTTGGGACGCACCGAGCAATATACAGAAGGCACGCGCCTGGACAGCTGGCTGTTTCGCATCGTACGCAATGCCTGGATCGATGAAGTGCGCAGCCGGGTGCGGCGTGACCACCTGTTCGCACCCGAAGACGAGGGCGAACAGGTCGGACACGACGCGATCGGCGCGCACCAGCAGCGCATGGCCGTACAAAAAGCCATGAGCCTGCTGTCCGACGAGCATCGCATCGTGGTCGCGCTGGTACTGGTGGATGGCTTGCCCTACAAGGAGGCGGCAGCGGTGCTGGAGATACCGATCGGCACCCTGACCAGCCGCCTGGCGCGGGCGCGCGACACATTACAGACAATCTTGCAAGATGGAGCGAGGAGCCCGGCATGAAGTTTTCCGACGACACCCTGATGATCTACGCCGACGGCGAGCTCGACGAGCCCGAACGCAGCCTGGTCGAGCGCGCCGAACGCGAAGATCCCGCAGTCGCCGCGGCTATTGCGCGTCACCGCGCCTTGCGCGCCGATGTGTTCGCCGCCTTCGACGGCGTGCTCGACGAGCCGATCCCGGCCCATCTGCAGGCCGGCACCGCGGCCGCCGCCGGCGCGGGTGGCAACATCAGCTCGTTAGGCGCCGCGCGCGAGCGCAAGGCCCGGCTGGCCGCTGCCCTGCCCCGCATCGAAGATGCGCGTGCACGCAACTGGCCACGCTGGGGGGCGCTGGCGGCCTCGCTGGTGGTTGGCGTGCTGGCCGGCCAGGCCTGGCTCGGCGGCCCAGGCGGTGACGAAAGCGCTTTCGCCGCCCTCGACGCCAGCGGGCAGCTGCTGGCACGCGGCGCGCTGGCCAATGCCTTGACCGAGCAGCTTGCCGGCAGCGGGCAAGCGGGCAAGCCGGTCCAGATCGGGCTGAGCTTCGCGGCGCGCGACGGCAGCTTTTGCCGCAGCTTCACGGTCAGCGGCAGTGCCGGCCTGGCCTGCCGCCAGGGCGAGCACTGGCGCATTCCGGTCCTGCGCGAGGGTACCGCAGATGGCGCTGCATACCGGCAAGCATCCAGCGCGGCACCTGCCGCCGTGCTCGACGCCATCGACGAGCGCATTGCCGGCGCCGCCCTCGACGCCGCAGCCGAGCGCAAGGCACGCGACCGGCGCTGGCAGCCTTGACTGCAATGCGCAAGCGGACACGGCGCAACATGCCGCTCTTTTGCGCTAGATCTATATCAAGCACAAATCGCTTGATAAGTAATGCTATTAATAAACACTGTGTCATTCATCCTGGACAGGGCTGATACAATTGCCGCTTGTAGGCACTTTCTACCCTTTTGCAGGGGCCATGCATGTCCGCACACCTCGACTATCCTCTCTACCAGCCAGCGCCGGCGTCATCCCATTTCGTCCGCTTCTACCAGGGCGACCTCGCCTTACTGACCGAAGTCGCGGAGTTCATCGACCAGGGACTCGACGGCGGCGGCACGGGGATAATCATTGCGACGGCCGAACATGCGCAGGCGTTGCAGCAACAGCTGATGGGGCTGGCATCACTCAAGGGGCGCCGCTGGTCTGCTGAACAACTGTTGGTGCTCGATGCAGGGGCGACGCTGGCGCGCATCATGGTCGACGACTGGCCCGATGAACAGCTGTTCGGCATTGCGGTCGGCGACGTCGTCCGCGCCACTTGCGCGCCCGGCACACCCGTGCAAGCGTTCGGCGAAATGGTTGCCCTGCTGTGCGCGCGCGGACTCTACGACGCGGCGGTCCGGCTCGAGCAATACTGGAACACCCTGGCGCAAGAATGCAGGTTCGCGCTGTTTTGCGCCTATCCGTGGCAACAGTTTTCCACGACCGAAGAGGCCGTGGCCTTCCGCCGCATTTGCGCCGCGCACGACCATGTCTGCGGCGGGGTGCATGCCGGCGCCGCGCACGAGTCTGCCCAAGATGTCGCGCGCCAGCTCGCCATCGCGCAACAGCACAATCGCGCCTTGCAAGGCGAGCTCGAACGGGCCAGGCAGGCCGAGGCGATGCTGCGCCAACGCGAGCGTGAACTGATGGACTTCCTGGAAAATGCCGCCGAATCGCTGCACCGGGTAGGGCCCGACGGCACCATCCTGTGGGCCAACAAGGCCGAACTCGCGCTGCTAGGCTACCGGTGGGACCAGTACGTGGGCCATCACATTGCCGAGTTCCATGCCGACGCCGAAGTCATCGCCTCGATCCTGGATCGCCTGCAACGTGGGCAGACCCTGCAGGACGAACCGGCTCGCCTGCTGTGCAGCGACGGCACGATCCGCCATGTGGTCATCAGCTCGAACGCCTGCTTCGAGAACGGGAGCTTGCGCTATACGCGCTGCTTTACCCGCGACGCAACCGAACGCCACTTGCTGGCGCAGCTGCACCGCGAGCGCGAAGACCTGGTGACCGAGCTGTCCCAAAGTAATCGGGCAAAGGACGAATTCCTGGCGATGCTTGCCCACGAACTGAGAAACCCGCTGGCGCCGGTGAGCTCGGCCGCGCAGATGCTGGCGATCATGGCCGACGATCCGCAGCGCGTGCGCTATGCGGCAGGCGTCATCACGCGCCAAGTGCGGCACATGACAGGCCTGATCGACGACCTGCTCGACGTTGCCCGGGTCACCCGCGGCCTTGTCGTGCTCGACCGCTCCCCCATCGATCTGCGCACCTTGGTGGCCGACGCCGTCGAGCAGGTGGCCCCGCTGGCCCAGGCCCGCCGCCAGCGCGTGCAGCTCGACCTGCCCGCCGACCCCGTGCTGGTGAACGCGGACCCGAAGCGCATCATTCAGGTGCTCGCCAATATCGTCTCCAATGCCAACAAGTTCACGCCGGACGGCGGCAGCATCGCCATCCAACTGCGCGCCGACGGGGCCGATGTCGAGCTGGCGGTAACAGACACGGGCATCGGCATGGATCCGGCCCTGGCGGCCCAGGTCTTCGACCTGTTCGTGCAAGGCGGGCGCACGCTCGCCCGGACCCAGGGCGGCCTGGGACTGGGCCTGGCGCTGGCCAGGAGCCTGGTCGAACTGCATGGCGGGACGATCGCGGCGGCCAGCCTGGGCGCCGGACTGGGCAGCACGTTTTCCATCCGCCTGCCGCGCCTTGCCGGGCATGCCGGGGATGCCGGCAGTTGCCGGCCAGCGCCGGCCAGCACGGCCGGTCACCCCCTGCGGGTAATGGTGGTGGACGACAACCGCGACGCTGCCGATGCACTGGCAGCGCTGCTGTCGGCCTTCGGACATGACGCGCAGGCCGTGTATTCGAGCGCGGCGGCGCTGGCGGCGGCAGCCACGCGATGCCCGCAGGTATTCCTGCTCGATATCGGCCTGCCCGACATGGACGGCCTGGCGCTGGCCGCCAGGCTGCGCGCCATGCCGCAGGCAGCGGACGTGCCGCTGGTGGCGGTGACCGGTTATCACCAGCCGCGCGACCGGGAACGGTCGCGCCAGGCCGGTTTCGACCATCATCTGGCAAAGCCGGTCGACACCGACGTGCTGCTGGCGATCCTGGCCGACATCGCGCTCCAGGCCAGCCGGCCACGGCTGGTACCAACGGGACAGTGAGAGCACGCGCCGCTATGTATAATTGCGGCTCACTTTAGCGAGCCGCCCGTGTCCTCACCCATCCGACTTACTCTCCTCTCGCACCTCCAGGACGTCTGCGACAACGCAACCGTCGCCATGTTCGTCATGGACGAGCGCCAGTGCTGCGTCTACATGAATCCCGCGGCTGAAATGCTCACGGGATACCAGCTCGAGGAGGTGCAAGGCGCGCCCTTGCACAATTTCGTCCACCATACCAGGCCGGACGGCACGCATTATCCGCTCGAAGAATGCCCCATCGACCAGGCCGCTCCTGCCAACATGCAGGAGCAGGGCGAAGAAATCTTCGTGCACCGCGACGGCTCGTTCTACCCGGTCTATTTCACTGCCAGCCCGGTGCGCCGGGAGGGCAAGGTGGTCGGGACGGTGATCGAGGTGCAGGATGCGCGCCCGCGCAAGCAACAGGAGCGCGAACGGGAAGCGCTGCACTCGATCGGCTCGCTGATCCTGCAAGAGCTGAGCCATGAAAAAATCGTGGAAGCCGTCACCGAGGCGGCTACCGGGCTGATCGGCGCCCAGTTCGGGGCGTTCTTCTACAACGTCCAGGACGAGGCCGGCGAAAGCTATACCTTGTATACCATCGCGGGCGTGCCGAAAGAGAACTTCAGCCAGTTTCCGCTGCCCCGGGCGACCCACCTGTTCGGCCCGACCTTCCGGGGTGAAGGCGCGATTCGCAGCGGCGACATTCGCGCCGACCCACGCTACGGCAAGATGGCCCCGCATCACGGCATGCCGCCCGGCCATCTGCCGGTGCGCTCGTATCTCGCGGTTCCGGTCAGCCTCGGCGGTGGCGAGGTGATTGGCGGGCTGTTCTTCGGTCACGAGGATACCGACCGCTTTACCGAAAGCCATGAGCGCCTGGTGGAAACCCTGGCAGCCCAGGCAGCAATCGGCCTGAACAAGGCTTCGCTGTACCAGGAAGCCCTGTTCGCCCGGCGCCGCGCCGAACTCGATGCGTTCGAAAAACAGAAGCTGTACGAAGAAGCGGCGCGCGCCAACGAGGCGAAAGACCAGTTCCTGGCTACCGTTTCGCACGAATTGCGCACTCCCCTGACCTCGATCCTGGGCTGGGCGCAGATGCTCACTTCGGGCAAGCTCGACGACACGATGCGCCAGCGCGCCATCAACACGATCGAGCGAAACGCGCGCAGCCAGGCCCAGATCGTCGAAGACCTGCTCGACATCTCGCGCATCGTCAACGGCAAGTTGCGCCTGAACGTCCAGCTGTTTTCGCCCCAGATGTCGGTCGATGCCGCGCTCGAGTCGCTGCGCCCGGCCGCCCAGGCCAAGAACATCACCCTGCAACTGGTGCTTGATCCCTCGGCCGGTCCGATTTCCGGCGACCCGGAGCGGCTCCAGCAAATCGTCTGGAATCTGCTGTCCAATGCGGTCAAGTTCACCCCCAAGGGGGGCCGGGTTTACCTGACGCTGAAAAAGATCGACTCCAACGTCCAGATCATCGTCGGCGACAACGGCGCAGGCATACCGGCCGAACACCTGCCGGCCATTTTCGACACCTTCACGCAGGTCGACCCCAGCTCGACCCGGCAGCAGGGCGGGCTGGGACTGGGCCTGGCGATCGTCAAGAAGCTGGTCGAGCTGCACGGCGGCTACGTACAGGCGAGCAGCCCCGGCGTGGGCAAAGGGTCGGTGTTCACCGTGACGCTGCCGCTGGCGGCCGTCAAGGAATCTGGGGCCGCGCCGGAAGCCGGCGCGGCGGCGGCAGCCAACTTCACGCTCCCGCAAGATACCGAAGAGTTCGGCCTCCGGGGTGCCACGATCTTGCTGGTGGAAGACGACGACGATGCCCGCAGCATGCTCGCCTCGGTCCTGCTCAGTGCGCACGCCGTGGTCGAAACCGCCTCCAACGCGAGCGAAGCCTTGACCCTGTTCGACGGGATCCATCCCGACCTGGTGGTGAGCGATATCGGCATGCCCGGCATGGACGGTTACGAGTTCATTGCCGAGCTGCGCAGGCGTGAACGGGAAGCTGGACAACCGGGCGTTCCTGCCGTGGCCCTGACCGCCTACGCGCGGGTGCAGGACCGCATGCGCGCGCTGACGGCGGGCTTCCAGATGCACGTGGCCAAGCCGGTAGAGCCGGCCGAGCTGCTGACGGTATTGTCGAGCCTTCGGTCCTGGAATATTCCCCAGTAAAACGTTCAATCAGGCATATTTAATTTGCATTTTTCACCTTAAATGCAAATTTAATTTGCATAACAAAAAAGCGGCCGAGGCCGCTTTTTTGCTTGCTGACGTCAGGCTTCCTTAGAACTGCTCGACCTCCAGCGCCAGCACGCCAGGCGCGCCTTCGACGATCGCGGTGCGCAGCCCCGGCGCCGTCGACAGCAGGTGGTCGGCAAAGAAGCGCGCGGTGGCGATCTTCGCGCGCAGGAAGGATGCATCGCCCTCGCCCGCTTCGAGCATCTTGCTCGCCGCCAGCGCGGCGCGCGCCATCTGCCAGCCGCCCAGCACGATGCCGGCCAGCTTCAGGTAAGTCACGCTGCCGGCGAACACGGCGCGCACGTCCGACTTGGCATTGGCCACGACATACTCCACCACCTGCTCGAGCGCGGTGCTGCCAGAGGCCAGCTGACGCCGGATGGCTGCGAACTCTTCGCCCTGCACCTGGCCCAGCTGCGCCTCGACCGCGCGCACCTGCTCGATCAGGCCCTTGGCCACGGCGCCGCCGTCGCGCACGGTCTTGCGGCCGACCAGGTCATTGGCCTGGATCGCGGTGGTGCCCTCGTAGATGGTCAGGATCTTGGCGTCGCGGTAATGCTGGGCGGCGCCGGTTTCTTCGATGAAGCCCATGCCGCCATGCACCTGCACGCCGTCGCGCGTGACGTTCTCGCTCATCTCGGTCGACCAGCCCTTGATGATCGGGACCAGGTATTCGTAGATGGCGAGGTTGGCCTTGCGCGTGGCTTCGTCGGCATGGCTGTGGGCGATATCAGAGTAAGCCGCGCCCACGTAGGCCAGCGCGCGCGCGCCTTCGGTCTGCGACCGCATCGACATCAGCATGCGGCGCACGTCCGGGTGGTTGATGATCGCCACCGGGCCGGGCGAGCCGGCCACTTCGCGCGACTGCACGCGCTCTTTCGCGAACGCCACCGCCTGCTGGTAGGCGCGCTCGGCCAGGCCGACGCCCTGCATGCCGACGCCAAAGCGGGCCGCGTTCATCATGATGAACATGTATTCCAGGCCGCGGTTCTCTGCGCCCACCAGGGTGCCGATGGCGCCGCCATGGTCGCCAAACTGCAGCACCGCCGTCGGCGACGCCTTGATGCCCAGCTTGTGCTCGATCGAGACGCAGTGCGCATCGTTGCGCGCGCCCAGCGAGCCGTCGGCATTGACCAGGAATTTCGGCACGATGAACAGCGAGATGCCCTTCACGCCCGGTGGCGCATCGGGAGTACGCGCCAGCACCAGGTGGATGATGTTCTCCGCCATGTCGTGCTCACCGTAGGTGATGTAGATCTTGGTGCCGAACACCTTGAACGTGCCGTCGCCCTGCGGCTCGGCGCGGGTGCGCACGGCGGCCAGGTCGGAGCCGGCCTGCGGCTCGGTCAGGTTCATGGTGCCGGTCCACTTGCCGCTGATGAGCGGCTCGAGGAACAGCGCCTTTTGTTCGTCGCTGCCGGCGGTGAGCAGCGCTTCGATGGCGCCATCGGTCAGCAGCGGCGCCAGCGCGAACGACAGGTTCGCAGCGTGCAGCATCTCGATGCAGGGGGTGGCCACCAGCTTGGGCAGCCCTTGGCCGCCGAATTCGCTCGGGTGCTGGATGCCCTGCCAGCCGCCGTCGGCAAAGGCGCGGAAGGCTTGCTTGAAGCCCTTCGAGGTGGTGACGCTGCCGTCGCGCCAATAGCTCGGTTCCTTGTCGCCTGCGTGGTTCAGCGGGGCGATGACTTCGCCGCAGAACTTGGCGCTTTCTTCCAGCACGGCGCTGACGGTATCTTGCGTAGCGTCTTCGCATCCGGGCAGCTGGCTGATCTCGGCCAGGTTCGCCAGCTCGTTGAGTACGAACTGCATGTCTTTCAGCGGGGCATGGTAGCTCAAGCTTGTCTCCTGATGTGACGTCTGATTCTGTGGGCATGGCTGCCGGCGTCGAACGCCGCAGCCAATGACCGTGTCAAGCAAAAACGTCGTTCCCGCATGCGCGGGAACGACGGGTCATGGGGTGGTGGTGACTACCACCGTGAACAGGGCTTAACCCAGTTCTGTCACCATCTGCGGCACGGCGTCGAACAAGTCGCCCACCAGGCCGTAGTCGGCCACCGAGAAGATCGGCGCTTCCGGGTCTTTATTGATCGCGACGATGACCTTGGAATCCTTCATGCCGGCCAAGTGCTGGATCGCGCCCGAGATACCGATGGCGACGTACAGGCTTGGGGCGACGATCTTGCCGGTCTGGCCAACCTGCCAGTCGTTCGGCACATAGCCGGCGTCGACCGCGGCGCGCGAGGCGCCCATGGCGGCGCCAAGCTTGTCGGCCAGCGGCTCGAGGATCTTGAAGTTCTCGGCCGAACCAAGACCGCGGCCGCCCGAGACGATCACCTTGGCGGCGGTCAGTTCCGGACGGCTCGAGACGGCCAGCTCGCGGCCGACAAACGCCGACTTGCCGAAATCGGCGCTAGGCGCGATCTGCTCGACCGTGGCCGAACCACCGCCGGCGGCGGAATCGAAGGCGGTGCCGCGCACGGTGATGACCTTGACGCTGTCGCTCGATTGCACGGTGGCGATGGCGTTACCGGCGTAGATCGGACGCTCGAAGGTGTCCGGCGAATCGACCTTGGTGATTTCCGAGATCTGGGCGACGTCCAGCTTGGCGGCCACGCGCGGCAGGATGTTCTTGCCGTAGGCGGTGGCCGGCGCCAGGATATGCGAATAGCCGGCGGCGATCGCCAGCACCTGCTCGGCGACGTTCTCGGCCAGGCCATCGGCGAAATGCGGCGCATCGGCGACCAGCACCTTGGTGACGCCGGCGATGTCGGCGGCGGCTTGCGCGGCGGCGCCGCAGTTCGAACCGGCGACCAGGATGTGGACCTCATTTGCGCCACCTTCGCCACACTGGGCGGCGGCGGTCACGGTGTGGTGGGTAGCGCCCTTGAGGGAGCCGTTGTCGTGTTCTGCAATGACGAGTGCGACCATGTTATTTCCTTGTATTGGGTTGCGTACTGCGATCAGATGACTTTGGCTTCAGTGCGCAGCTTCTGCACCAGCGTCGCCACGTCCGGCACCTTGACGCCGGCCGAGCGCTTGGCCGGCTCGACGACCTTCAGGGTCTTCAGGCGCGGACTGACGTCGACGCCCAGGTCTTCCGGCTTGACGGTTTCCAGCGGCTTCTTCTTGGCCTTCATGATGTTCGGCAGCGTCACGTAGCGCGGCTCGTTCAGGCGCAGGTCGGTGGTGATGATGGCCGGAAGGGTCAGCGAGATGGTTTCCAGGCCGCCGTCGACTTCACGGGTCACGGTGACCTTGCCTTCTTCGAGCACCACTTTCGAGGCAAACGTGGCCTGCGGCCAGCCCAGCAGGCTTGCCAACATCTGGCCGGTCTGGTTCGAATCGTCGTCGATCGCCTGCTTGCCCAGGATGATCAGCTGCGGCTGTTCCTTGTCGGCCAGCGCCTTCATGATCTTGGCCACGGCCAGCGGCTCGGTCTCGCCATTGGTCTCGACCAGGATGCCGCGGTCGGCGCCGATCGCCATGCCGGTACGCAGGGTTTCCTGGCACTGGGCCACGCCCACCGAGACTGCCACCACTTCGGTGACCTTGCCCGATTCCTTCAGGCGCGTAGCTTCTTCCAGCGCGATCTCGTCGAACGGGTTCATCGACATCTTGACGTTGGCGATATCCACGCCGCTGCCGTCGGATTTGACGCGGACCTTGACGTTATAGTCGACCACGCGTTTGACGGGTACCAGGACTTTCATAGGGTGCCTTTAGAAAATGAAGTGAGTGACAGACGAGGGCCTAGATTATATGAGAAATTCGGCTTCAGGTCGAAATTAAAGCACGATCGTGCGATTTCATGCTAGAGGGTTTCCCCTAAACCGCGCGCGCGATGGGGCGTCGGCATCCTTGCCCTGCCCGGCCAGCGCCTTGCCCAG
The DNA here is from genome assembly GCF_024802625.1 of Massilia sp. H6. Taxonomy (NCBI): domain Bacteria; kingdom Pseudomonadati; phylum Pseudomonadota; class Betaproteobacteria; order Burkholderiales; family Oxalobacteraceae; genus Massilia; species Massilia sp. H6. Next base: position 1,501,019 of record NZ_CP103371.1, on the reverse strand, counting down.
GCCATCAGAGGGCCAGCCAAAACCCGTAACAGATCGATCATGGTCAATTCTGCCACATGCGGCACTGCCAGCAACGGCTTTTGTTCAGATGAAGAGGGGAAAGGAGGTGGCGCAGACAGCACGATCAGCATGCGTCGCTGCATCGGCCGAACATATTAGTCATGCAAAGCGGGCAGCCCCGGCGCAGGCCGCCGCCAGCACGACAGCGCCGCGCTTATTTGCGGCGCATCAGGAAGGTGAATTCGCCGTTTTCACTGGTGTGGGCCAGCAAGGCGTTGCCGGTCTGTTTGGCGAAGGCCTGGAAATCGCGTACCGAACCGGTGTCGGTAGCGACGATACGCAATACCTGCCCGCTTTCCATGTCGGCGAGTGCCTTCTTGGCTTTGAGGATAGGCAACGGGCAATTTAGCCCGCGCGCATCCAGGTCTCTCTGGAATTCCATGGTGTCAATGTCGATAATGGTGACGCTCATCGCTTGCCCTACTTAATGGGTGGTACTCGGAACTCGAATATACTCCAATTCCGGCCGTATGACGCAGCGCACCAAAATTGTCACACATTGTTGCAGGCCTGCAACCGGATGTCAAATACACCATGCTAATGCACTTTTTTACAACACTTTTGCGCCCCGTTGCGCCGCTTGCCATGCGCCCCGTATTATGCATCATGGGTAAATAGCAGGGTTGCAGCGCTCAAAAAAACGCCGCCCGAAGGCGGCGTCGTCATTGCCAGGGATAAGGATCAGGCGCGCTCGCCGACCCAGCCTGCCACGCCGGCCAGTGCCGCCGCCAGGTTGCTTGGATCGGTACCGCCAGCCTGCGCCATGTCCGGACGGCCGCCGCCCTTGCCGCCGACCTGCTGGGCCACGAAGTTCACCAGCTCGCCCGCCTTGACCTTGCCGGTGGCGTCCTTGGTGACGCCGGCGATCAGGGCGACCTTGCCGTCGACCACGCTCGCCAGCACGATGGCTGCGGTCTGCAGCTTGTCCTTGAGCTTGTCCATGGTCTCGCGCAATGCCGTGGCGTCGGCGCCTTCCATCGTCGCGGCCAGCACCTTGATGCCGTTGACGTCGACTGCCTTGGCCACCAGCTCATCGCCCTGGTTCGACGCCAGCTTCGACTTCAGTGCCGCCACTTCCTTTTCCAGCAGTTTCACCTGATCCTGCACCTGCGCGATACGCGCCGGCAGTTCGTCCGGGCTGGTCTTGAGTGCGCCCGCCGCTTCTTGCAGCTTGCGGTTCATCGCCTGCACCAGCGCCAGCGCGCCCTCGCCCGTCACGGCCTCGACGCGGCGGATGCCGGCGGCGACGCCGCCTTCCGACACAATCTTGAACAGGCCGATGTCGCCGGTACGGGTCACGTGCACGCCGCCGCACAGTTCTTTCGAGCTGCCGATGTCGAGCACGCGCACGGTGTCGCCGTACTTCTCGCCGAACAGCGCCATGGCGCCATGCTTGACGGCATCGTCGAAGCTCATGTTGTGCGAAGCTGTGGCGTGGTTCTCGAGGATCTCGCGGTTGACGATGGTCTCGACCCGGGCGATTTCTTCGAGCGTGAGCGCCGCGCCGTGGCTGAAGTCGAAACGGGTCTTGTCGGCATCGACCAGCGAGCCTTTCTGTTGCACATGGCCGCCCAGCACTTCGCGCAGGGCCTTGTGCATCAGGTGGGTTGCCGAGTGGTTGCGGATGGTGCGGGCGCGCTTGGCGGTGTCGACCTGCGCGTCGACCGTATCGCCCACCTTGAGCGAGCCTTCGCGCAGCACGCCATGGTGGCCGAATACGTCGGCCTGGATCTTGAGCGTGTCTTCGACTTCGAATACGTTCGCATCGCTACCGATCACCCCCTGGTCGCCGACCTGGCCGCCCGATTCTGCATAGAACGGCGTGGTATCGAGCACCACGATGCCTTCCTGGCCGGCCTTGAGTTCGTCGACCTTCACGCCGTCGGCGTACAGCGCCAACACATGGGTGTTGTGGGCCAGCGCATCGTAGCCGACGAACTTGGTCTTCTCGCCCGCGTAGTCGACCTTGGCGGCCATCTTGAACTTGCCGGCGGCGCGCGCTGTCTTCTTCTGCAGCTCCATTGCCGCGGTAAAGCCTGCTTCGTCGAGGGTGATGCCGCGCTCGCGGCAAATGTCGGCGGTGAGGTCGAGCGGGAAGCCGTAGGTGTCGTACAGCGTGAACGCGGTGCCGCCGTCGAGGTTCTTTGCATCCTTGGCCAGTTGGGCTTCCAGGATCTTCATGCCGTTTTCCAGCGTCTCGCCGAAACGCTCTTCTTCGGTCTTGAGGGTCTGCGCCACGCGCTGCGCCGCTTCATGCAGTTCCGGGTAGGCGCTGCCCATCTCGAGGTCGAGATCGGCGACCAGCTTGTGGAAGAACGGTTTCGTCTGGCCCAGCTTGTGACCATGGCGCAGCGCGCGCCGGATGATGCGGCGCAGGACGTAGCCGTGGCCTTCGCTGCTCGGAATGATGCCATCGACGATCATGAACGACGCTGCGCGGATGTGGTCGGCGATGACCTTGAGCGAGTTGTTGCCCAGATCTTCGGCGCCGGTTTCGCGCGCCGCGGCGCGGATCAGGGCCTGGAACAGGTCGATCTCGTAGTTGCTGTGCACGTGCTGCAGCACCGCGGCCAGGCGCTCCATGCCCATGCCGGTGTCGATCGACGGCTTCGGCAACGGGGTCAGGCTGCCCGATTCGTCGCGGTTGAACTGCATGAAGACCAGGTTCCAGATCTCGATGAAGCGGTCGCCGTCTTCTTCGCTGGACCCCGGAGGGCCGCCCCAGATGTCGGCGCCGTGGTCGTAGAACACTTCGGTGCACGGGCCGCATGGTCCGGTGTCGGCCATCTGCCAGAAATTGTCGGACGCGTAGCGCGCGCCCTTGTTGTCGCCGATGCGGATGATGCGCTCTTTCGGCACGCCGATCTCGTTGGCCCAGATGTCGTAGGCTTCGTCGTCTTCGAAATAGACGGTGACGGTGAGTTTTTCGGCAGGCAGCTGGTAGACCTGGGTCAGCAGCTCCCAGCAGTAGTTGATCGCGTCGCGCTTGAAATAGTCGCCGAAGCTGAAGTTACCCAGCATCTCGAAGAAGGTGTGGTGACGCGCGGTGTAGCCGACGTTTTCCAGGTCATTATGCTTGCCGCCGGCGCGCACGCAGCGCTGCACCGAGGTGGCGCGCGAATACGGGCGGGTATCCAGGCCCAGGAACACATCCTTGAACTGCACCATTCCGCTATTGGTCAGCAGCATGGTCGGGTCGTTGCCCGGTACTAGCGGGCTGGAGCGGACAATGGCGTGGCCCTTGGACTCGAAGAACTTGAGGAACTTTTCGCGGATTTCAGAAGATTTCATGTCGTATGGGCGTGAGGAGACAGCATGCTGGATAAAGAACCGATTATAGCAGCGGGCGATTGTGCTGTGCCGGCCGGGCAGGCTAGCTGCCGAAGTCCGGTCCGATCAGGTCGATCCGGTCGGTGCAGAACGCCTCGACGCCCCACGCCAGCAACTGCATGGCCCGCTGCGGCTCGTTGACGGTGTAGCAGAACAGGCCAAAACCAGCATCGCGCACGGCCTGCGCCAGTTCCGGCGTCAGGTGCTTGTGGTTGGTATGAATGGCGATTGCCCCGACCGAGCGCGCCAGCGGCTCCCAGCCCGGCGGCAGTTCGCTCATCAGGCAGGCGCGCGGCAGGTCTGGCGCGACCCGTTGCGCGGCCGTGAGCGCCGCCAGGCTAAACGACGACAACAGCGGCGCCCGCGCCAGCGCGCCTGCCGCAAGTTCGTCCGCGAACATGGCACGCGCCAGGCGCGCCACGGTCTCGCCGGTCTCGACATCGAACCCGCGCGCCGGCTTGATCTCGATGTTCATCCAGATCCCGTGCGCCTTGCAATACTGGGCGAACTCCACGAACAAGGGTACCGGTTCGCCGCGGTAGTCCGCGCCGAACGAGCTGCCGGCATCCATGCCTGCCAGTTCGGCCGCGTCGTAGTCGAAAACGTGGCCAGCGCCGCTGACGGTGCGGCCCAGGTAGGGATCGTGCATCACCACCGGCACGCCGTCGCGTGCCAGCATGACGTCGAATTCCACCGCGCGAAAACCATGATCCATGGCCCGGCGCAAGCCGGCCACGGTGTTTTCCGGAGCGAGCGTGCCGCCGCCACGATGGGACAGGATGCGGGGATATGGCCACATGCTTGCACTCCTCCCGAAGGATCTCAACCAACTGGCTTGCCAGCCGCGCCGGGCCCAGGCGGGCCGACGCATGCAGGGAGCTTACCCGGCCAGTGGCTAGATGTCTATATGGAAACGAAGTGCGCCTTTCACCGGGCCACCGTTGGTTACCGAACAGAGAAGCCCGCTCATCGCGCCTACCCTCGATCTTCCACCGCGCGTTGCAGAATCTTTGAGAACGCCATTGAACTGGCGATGGCGCACAAGCTGCGCCCTTGCTTTGCCACACCCTGCCAACCATCCACCAATGACGAGGACCCCATGGGCATTCTAAGCAATATTTTCAGCAAGATCTTCCCGAAATCGCATGCCGCCAACAAGGACGCGGCCGCGCCTGCTCAGGCACCGGCACCGGCCCCGGCCGCCCCTGCAGCCCCTGCCCCGCAGGCCCAGCCGCAGGCAGCTCCTGCAGCCCCTGCCCCGGCCGCCATGGACCAGGTCGACGTCGAGCAGATCCTGACTGCCAAGCAAAAGGCCTCCAGTCAGCAGCTGAACTGGCGCAGCTCGATCGTCGACCTGCTCAAGCTGCTCGACCTGGACAGCAGCCTGCAGGCCCGCAAGGAACTGGCCGCCGAACTGCATTACAGCGGCGACACCAGCGACTCGGCCAAGATGAACATCTGGCTGCACAAGCAGGTCATGAACAAGCTGGCGGCCAATGGCGGCAAGGTGCCGGCCGACCTGCGCGATTGAAGACCGCGCGCCGCGCGCGCTAGCAAGACGACAGGCCGGCTGAGGTTCAGCCGGCCCGTGTCATCGAAACACAGTGACCAATCAGAAGTACGACAGCCCCAGCGCCTTGCGCACTTCATCGGTCGTCGCCGCCGCCACTTCGCGCGCGCGCATCGTGCCTTCCTTGAGCATCTGCATCACCTGCCCCCGGTCCTGGGCGAATTCTTCGCGGCGGGCGCGGATCGGCGCCAGCATTTCCTGCAAGATGCCTTCCAGGCGCTTCTTGACGACACTGTCACCCAGGCCACCACGCTGGTAGTGCGCCTTCATCTCGGCCAGGCCTTCCTTGTCGGTATCGAAGGCATCGAGATAGATGAAGGCCACGTTGCCTTCGATATGGCCGGGGTCGGACACCTTCAGGTGCAGCGGATCGGTATATACCTGCTTGACCGCCGCGCGGATCTCATCGGCGGAGGCGCCGAGGTTGATGGTGTTGCCCAGCGACTTGCTCATCTTGGCGCGGCCGTCGATGCCCGGCAGGCGGCCTACTTCAGGCACGATCGCCTTGCACTCGACCAGGATTTCTTGCCCAACATTGCGATTGAACTTGCGCACGATTTCGTTGCACTGCTCGATCATCGGGATCTGATCGTCGCCGACCGGTACCACGGTGGCCTTGAAGGCGGTGATGTCGGCGGCCTGGCTGGCCGGATAGGTCAGGAAGCCGGCCGGGATGTCGCGCTCGAAACCGCGCAGGACGATTTCGGCCTTGACCGTCGGATTGCGCTCCAGGCGCGCCACCGTGACCAGGTTCAGGTAATAGAAAGTGAGCTCGGTGAGCTCGGGGATTTGCGACTGGATCAGGATGGTGGTCCGGGCCGGGTCGATGCCGCAGGCGAGGTAATCGAGCGCCACCTCGACAACGTTCCGGTGTACCTTACCAATGTCATCCATGTTGTCGGTCAGCGCCTGGGCGTCGGCCAGCATGATGAACTGACGGTAAGTGTCCTGGTAAGCGACACGGTTGCGCAGGCTGCCAACAAAGTGGCCGAGGTGCAGCGGACCGGTAGGCCGGTCACCGGTCAGGATGATTGGCGCAGGGTTGGCAGGTGGTGCGGAGGGGTTTTGCGAGCTCATCGTGTTTCCTTGGCTTTATTCTTTCAAAGCCCCGATCGTCCTGCGCCCCAAAAGAAAACGCCACCCGGATCGAGGCGGCGTTAGTTGAAATGCACATCATTTCCGTGGCCGCGCGCTGTCAGCAGCGCCACCAGGCAGGGAAATTAGAATGTGCTTTCGGAAAATTCATGGACTGCATGGTTGCAGGTTGACGCTCTGCTGTCAACCGCTTCCGGCGCCATGACCTGGCAGGCGCGGCTCCCCTTCTAGTATTTGTTAACCGGGTTGCCGACCTGCAGTTTTTTTGTTGCAATAAGATTAAGAATGGTGAAGGTCATGAATCCAAAAAAGAGCACGAACAGCCAAACCCGCCCCCTGGAACTGTGGGGTGGCCTCGAATGCACGGTTAACCGCGTGCGCGACGAATATTTCAGTCAACTCGACCGCAACGGCCATGCCGGACGCGCCTGCGACATCGAACGCTTCGCCTCCACTGGCATCCGCGCCATCCGTTATCCCGTGCTCTGGGAGCGTACCGCCCCCGAAGGCCTGTCGAATGCCGACTGGAGCTGGCCCGACGAGCGCCTGGCGGCGCTGCGCGAGGCCGGCGTGAACCCGATCGTCGGTCTGGTGCACCACGGCAGCGGCCCGCGCCATACCAGCCTGGTCGACCCGGACTTTGCCCAACAGCTGGCCGAGTACGCCGGCGCGGTCGCCGCGCGCTATCCCTGGGTCGAGCTCTACACCCCGGTTAACGAGCCCTGCACCACCGCCCGCTTCGCCGGCCTGTACGGTGTCTGGTATCCGCATGGCCGCGACGACCGCACCTTCATCGAGGCGCTGCTGGTGCAATGCCGTGCGACCGTGCTGTCGATGCGCGCGATCCGCGCCGTCAACCCGAATGCCAAGCTGGTCCAGACCGACGACCTCGGCAAGACCTATGGCACGCCTGAAATGGCCGCAGTTGCCGAGTTCTACAACGAACGGCGCTGGCTGGCCTGGGACCTGTTGTGCGGCATGGTCGGCCCCGAGCACGCACTCTGGAACTACCTGCTCAAGACCGGGATCGACGCCGCCGAATTTTTGTGGTTCCGCGAAAACACCTGCCCGCCCGACATCATCGGTGTCAATTACTACGTCACTTCCGAGCGCTGGCTCGACCATCGTCCGGAGCGCTTTCCGGACAACCGCCGCGGCATGGCCGATGGCATCGCCTGCGCCGACATCGAAGCCTCGCGCGTGCTGGCCACGCCGACGCCCGGCATCGCCCCCTTGCTGGCCGAAGTCTGGGACCGCTATGCCATCCCGCTGGCGATCACCGAAGCCCACATCGACGCCAACCGCGAGGACCAGCTGCGCTGGCTGCTCGAAATCTGGGAAGCGGCTCAGCAGTCGCAGCAGAACGGCATCGACGTGCGCGCCGTGACCGTCTGGTCGCTGCTCGGCTCCTTCGACTGGAACAGCCTGGTCACGCAGAACAAGGGCTATTACGAGCCGGGGCCGTTCGACGTGCGCTCGCCCGCGCCGCGCCCGACCGCGCTGGCGAAGATGATGCAAGAGCTCTCTTCCGGCCAGCCGCTATCGCATCCGGTGCTGCGCGGCCAGGGCTGGTGGCGCCGTCCGGGCCGCTTCCTGTGCCATCCGCCGGTGGCCACCCCGAGCGCCCTGACCTCGATCGCGGCCGACGGCCACCGCCTGGTCGGCACCGGCGCCGCCCCGATCCTGATCCTGGGCGCCACCGGCACGCTGGGCCGCGCCTTTGCCCGCGTCTGCCGCAAGCGCAACATCGCCTACCGCCTGCTGTCGCGCCAGGAGATGGACATCGCCGACATTGATTCGGTCGAGCGCGCCCTGGCCGAACACCAGCCGTGGGCGGTCATCAATACCGCAGGCTATGTGCGGGTTGACGATGCCGAGAACGACGCCGAGCGCTGCTTCCGCGAAAACACCGCCGGCCCGGCGATCCTGGCGGCCGCCTGCGCCCGCCACGGCGTGCACCTCACCACCTTCTCGAGCGACCTGGTATTCGACGGCCGGCAACAGCGCCCCTATGTCGAATCCGACCCGGTGGCCCCGCTGGGTGTCTATGGCCGCAGCAAGGCCGAGGCCGAAAGCGCGGTGCTGGACAAGCATCCGGGCGCGCTCATGGTGCGCACCAGCGCCTTTTTCGGCCCCTGGGACCAGCACAATTTCGTCACCCTGGCACTCGATGCGCTCGCGCGCGGCGAGTCGTTTACCGCCTCGAGCGACCTGACCATCACGCCGACCTATGTGCCAGATCTGGTGCACGCCTGCCTCGACCTGGCAGTCGACCGCGAGGCCGGGATCTGGCACCTGTCCAACGGCGGCGCGCTGAGCTGGGCCGAGCTGGCCCTTAAAGCGGCCGAGCGCGCCGGCGTCGATGCCAGTCGCCTGGATGCACGACCGGTCGCCTTCGCGGCGGCGCGCCCCGCCTATTGCGCACTGGCCAGCGAACGCGGCATCTTGCTGCCCCGCCTCGACCAGGCCCTGGATCGCTACCTCGAACTGCGCAACGTCGACGATCCGGAGATCGACGAACTGCAACTGACCGCCGAAAGCCGCCAGCCGGTCGCCAGCGGCCACCGGCAGCAAGAAGAGACTCCGCCAGAGGCGGTGCAGGCGGGGAACTGCTAGGGTCTGGTCGGCCCTGGTAAGCGTCGACCGGGCGCAGGCCCGCCAGCGTAGCGGCCCGGCCTGCCTGCTCGCGCTACAATCGACCAGACCCTCGACTTCAGGCGCCCAACGTGCAAGAGCAACACGCCTTTCCCTTCCTGCGTGAGATCATTCTCTTCCTGGTCCTTGCGGGCGTCCTGATCCCTACCTTGCAACGCCTGCGCATCAACCAGGTGGTCGGCTTCCTGGCGGCCGGCACGCTGGTCGGTCCGTTCGGGCTCGGCCTGCTGGCCGGCGAACTGCCCTGGCTCGCCTTTTTGACCTTTCCGCGCGGCGAAGGAACCTCGATGCTGGCCGAGATCGGGGTGCTGTTCCTGATGTTCATGATCGGCCTTGAATTGTCCACCGCGCGCCTGTGGGCGATGCGGCGCTGGGTGTTCGGGGCGGGCAGCGCGCAGGTGTTGGCGAGCGCGGCCCTGATCGGCGGCGCTTATTACCTGTTCGAGCAGCCCGACACCCAGACCGCGATCATCATCGGCCTGCTGCTGTCGCTCTCTTCCACTGCAGTGGTCTTGCAACTGCTGGCCCAGCAGGGAGCTACTGGCACCCCGCTGGGCCAGGCCACCTTCGCCATTCTCATGCTGCAAGACCTGGCCGTGGTGCCGATCCTGCTGCTGATCGGCGCCCTCGGGCCGGGCGCGCACGGCGGTGGCGAGGGTGTTGCCATGCTGGCGCTGCTGACGCTGGCCAAGGCCGTTGCCGCCATTGCCCTGATCTACCTGGTCGGTGCCCGCGTGGTGCATAAACTGTTTCGCTCCTTTGCCGAGCACCGCCAGCCGGACGTCTTTATGGCCCTGATCCTGCTCACTACCTTCGGCATCGCGGGCCTGGCCGCCGCCGCCGGCCTGTCGATGGCGCTGGGCGCCTTGATCGCCGGCCTGCTGCTGGCCGAGACCGAATTCAAGCACGAAGTCGAACTGATGATCGAACCGTTCAAGGGCCTGCTCATGGGCCTGTTCTTCATGAGTGTCGGGATGAGCATCGATACCCGGCAGGTACTGGAAGGTCCGCTCCTGCTGGCCGCCCTGGTGGGCAGCCTGGTGCTGATCAAGGCCAGCGTGATCGCGCCGCTGCTGCGGATCGGCGGGTTGCCGTGGAGCCGCGCGCTGGAGGGCAGCCTGCTGCTGGGCCAGGGCGGTGAATTCGCCTTTGTCGCGATCGGCTATGCCGTCACTTCGCAGGTGCTCGAGCCGGCACTGGGCGCGCGCGTGATACTGGTGGTGGGCCTGAGCCTGTTCATCACGCCAATGCTGGCGCGCCTGGGCCGCATCATCGGCGAGCGTGGCGATACCACCGCGCGCGAACTGGCGGCCAGCCAGGACGGGGCCCAGCTGGCATCGGCGCGCGGGCGCATCATCATTGCCGGCTTCGGCCGCGTCGGCCAGCAACTGGCCAAGCTGCTGACCCAGCAACACATCCCCTTCGTCGCCTTCGAATGCAATGCCAAGCTGGTGTCAAGCCTGCACGCCGAGGGCAAGCCGGTCTACTTCGGCAACGCATCGCGCCCCGAGTTGCTGCGCCGCGTGCATGCCGGCGAAGCGCCGGCCATCGTGCTGACGATGGACCACCCCGGCTCGGCGATGCAGGCTGTGCGCGGCATCCGGCGCGAGTTCCCGCACATTCCCCTGTTTGTCCGCTCGCGCGACGAGAACGATGCGCGCGCGCTGCGCCTGGCCGGCGCCACGGTGGTGGTGCCGGAAACCCTGGAAGCGAGCCTGCAATTGTCGGCCTTCGTGCTCGAAGCGATGGGCCTGGACGAGCGCCTGGTCGATGGCATCGTCGACCACGAACGGGCGCTGTTCGCCGCCGGACTGCTGGAACCAGAAAACCGCGCGTAATTGCTGAGCGCTCTGGCTGGGCGCGCTTCGCTTCAACCCACGACGCGCAGGCAGCTATAATCCGCGCTGTCCCTTATTCCAGCAGGAACGCCATGACGCTCACCTCTTCCGCCGCGCTGCCCAAGGCGCTTGGCCACATCCGCGTGCTTGACCTGTCGCGCGTGCTTGCCGGCCCGTGGTGCTCGCAAAACCTGGCCGACCTCGGCGCCGACGTGATCAAGATCGAACGCCCCGGCCACGGCGACGATACGCGCGCATGGGGCCCGCCGTACGCAAAGGATGAGGAAGGCCGCGACACCAGCGAAGCGGCCTACTACCTGGCGGCCAACCGCGGCAAGCGCTCGGTGACGGTGGATATCGCCAGCAGCCAGGGCCAGGCGCTGCTGCGCGAACTGGTGCGCCATTGCGACGTCGTGCTGGAGAACTTCAAGGTCGGGCACCTGGCACGCTATGGCCTGGATTACGCTACGCTCAAGGGCATCAAGCCCGACCTGGTCTATTGCTCGATCACCGGCTTCGGCCAGGACGGCCCCTATGCGCACCGGGCCGGCTACGACTTCCTGATCCAGGGCATGGGCGGCCTGATGTCGGTCACCGGCGAGCGCGACGACCTGCCCGGCGGCGGCCCGCAAAAGGCCGGCGTGGCCCTCACCGACCTGATGACCGGCATGTATGCCACCGTGGCGGTGCTGGCCGCGCTGACCCAGCGCGACCGCACCGGACAAGGCCAGCACATCGACATGGCCCTGCTCGACACGCAGGTGGCGATGCTGGCCAACATGGGCAGCAATTACCTCAATAGCGGCAAGCCGCCCAAGCGCTGGGGGAATGCGCACGCCAACATCGTGCCCTACCAGACCTTCGCCTGCGCGGACGGCCATATCATCGTCGCCACCGGTAACGATGGCCAGTACCAGAAGTTCGTCGAGGCCGGCGGCCGCCCGGAACTGGCCAGCGATCCGCGCTTTGCCAGCAACCCGCTGCGGGTGCAGAACCGCGACCTGCTGGTGCCGATGCTGGCGGAGATGGTCAAGCTGCGCAGCCGCGACGCCTGGATCGACCTGCTCGAATCGGTCGGCGTGCCCTGCGGACCGATCAACGATATCGGCGACGTGTTCGCCAACCCCCAGGTACAGGCGCGCGAGGTCGCATTCGAGCTGCCGCATCCGACCGCAGGCAAGGTCAAGCTGGTGCGCAACCCGATCAGGATGTCGGGCACGGCGGCGACCAGCGACAAGGCGCCGCCGCTGCTGGGCCAGCACACCGACGAGGTATTGGCCGGCGTGCTGGGCCTGGATGAGGCCGAGATTGCCGCATTGCGCGGCAAGGGCGTCGTGTAGTTCAGTGCAGCTGGTGCTTCAGATCGGATAACACGTCGTGCACCCGCGTCACCACCGACGCCACCTGCGGCGAAGGCTGTGAACTACGTACCATGCGCTTGGCATCGTCGCCCATCTCTTCGAGGCGGTCGATGCATTCGATGATGCGGCTCTGGTCGTTCGAACGCATCGCGCGTTCGGCGGCCGGCATCTCATGCGCGATCTTCTGGATGCAGTCGCGAATGTCGTCGGGCGCACCCTGGTCGTTGCGGGTGACTTCTTCGGCCTGGTTGATCGTCTGCTGGATCTGGCTGAAGCGTTGTTGAATTTCGGCAGGCTGTAGCATGATGGGCTCCTGTTAGTGGCGCGGCAAGGCCGCTGGACCTACTCACTTTAGACCGCCCTGCGCAGAGGTCAAGGGAGCATTTCTGCCGTGTGCGGTCAAGCTGGTGCAGGCTGCCGGTTAGTTTGCGTCCGAGAAATCGGTAAAACAATCGATACCGATCAAACGCATTGATAGGTAAAGTTCGCCGCACGTGCGCGTTCCCGACTTGCCAACCGCAAGCACTCCCTACAATTTCCGGGTTGTCGACCGTTTCACGCCACCGCCCGGAGACGCCATGCCCGTTCACGCTCCCACGCCGCAGCATCCGGCGCTTCGCTTCGTCCGCCAGTGTCTGCGGCGCTATTTGCGCAGCTGCGCTGCCTGTGCAGCTGCGCTGCTCGCGCTCGGCGCCGCCCTGCCCGCCGCTGCCGCCAGCCCGGCCGGGGTGGTCAATGTCATCCTCACCTCACGCTTCCTTGAGCAAGATCGCTGCGACAAGCTTGGCCTGGTCAGCATCGGGCTGCTGCAGGGCCTGCATCGCGGGGTTGGCGTCAACAAGCATCCGGAATTGACCGCCGCGCAGGTGCGCCAGATCGCCAGCCGCTATGTCGACATCAACGACCAGCTCTGCAACAGCATCACGCCGCTGTTCGCCGCGCACGACGCATGGGCGCGCAATTACGGCAAACTGGCCCGCGCCACCCTGACCAACGCGGGCTGGGATGCCTTTCTGGCCGACGACCATGCGGTGAAGTGGGCCGGCATCGCGGCCCGCTTCCGCTCCGAGTTGATCGCGCTGAACAACGCGATCGACCTGGTGCTGGCATTGCGCCCCGATGCGTTCGACCCGGACGCGAAGCTGCTGCGCGCGCTGCAGCCGCGCCAGCGGAGCGCATTGCGCGACGAGATCCGGCGGGTCTCGCTCACCGAAGACGAAGCCAAGCTCAGGTTCTTGCTGGCCACCGCGCATGGACAGCACAAGCTAGGCGAGATGCTGCCGGAACGCTTCGAGCTCGGGCGCCTGGCCGCGATCGAAGCGGCGACCCGCAGGCTCGGATTGCAGTTCGTCGAGCGCTATCACATCGACTTCGACGAGCTCTACCCCCCCAGTACGCGCCTGCAGCTATTCACGGCCGAGCATCCGGCGCTGCAACCGAAGCTCGACCTCTCGGTCCGTACCGCCACCGCCCGGCTCAAGGCGCTGGTGTCGACATACCGCTAACGCGCCTTGCTCCCCCTTACGTGCATCTGGACGCTGGCGGCGACTATCTGTATAAGTTGCTACTTGCCTACATCACACGTAAGGGGAATCTTTTGGACCAACTGCATCGCCCAATATCGCGCACCGCCCTGTTCTGCCTCGCACTACTCACCTGCCCTGCCGCGCTGGCCGCGGACGTGATCATCACCGCCGACCGCCTGCTCGACGTGCGCGCGGGACGCATGATCCAGAACCCCGAAATCCTGGTGCGCGACGGCAAGGTGGTCAGCATCAAGCCCGATGCGGCGGCCGTGAGCGCTACCGGCGCCACCCGCATCGCCCTGCCCGGCATGACCCTGGTTCCCGGCCTGATCGACATGCACGTGCACCTCGATTCGGATCCGACCTACGGCGGCTACACCAACCTGCAATACAACGACCGCTTCTGGTCGGCCCTGAGCGTGGTCCATGCAGGCAAGACGCTGGACGCGGGCTTCACCACGGTGCGCAACCTGGGCGCGTCCGACTGGAACGACGTGGGCCTGGGCCAGGCCATCGCCGCCGGCAAGGTGCGCGGTCCGCGCATCGTTCCGGCCGCATGGTCGTTCGGGCCGACCGGCAGCCACTGCGACAGCACCTATTTCCCGCCGTCGATGGAAGAAAAAGGGCCGTATAACGCCGACGGCCCCGACGAGGTGCGCAAGTCGATCCGCGCGCTGCGCAAATACGGCGCCCAGGTCATCAAGATCTGCGCCACCGGCGGCGTGTTCTCGCGTAATACCGAACCCGGCCAGCAGCAGATGAACCTCGCCGAGATGCGCGCCGCGGTCGACGAAGCCAAGCAATGGGGACTGCAGATCGCGGCCCACGCGCATGGCGCAGCCGGCATCAAGGATGCCATCCGCGCCGGCGTCAACACGATCGAGCACGCCAGCCTGATTGACGACGAAGGCATTGCGCTGGCAAAAAAACACGGTACTTGGTTGTCGATGGATATCTATAACGGCGACTACACCGCTGCCGAGGGCAAGAACAACGGCGTGCTCGAAGATAACCTGCGCAAGGACCGCGAAGTGACCGATCTCCAGCGCCAGAACTTCCGCAAGGCCCATGCTGCCGGCGTGAAGATGGTCTACGGCACCGACGCCGGCGTCCATCCCCACGGCGGCAACGGCAAGCAGTTCGCGGTCATGGTCAAGTACGGCATGACGCCGCTGCAAGCCATCCAGGCCGCCACCATCAATGCCTCCGAAGCGCTGGCGCGCAAGGATGTCGGCGTGATCGAGGCGGGCCGCTTCGCCGACATGGTGGCGGTACCGGGTGATCCGACGGCGAACGTGCAGCTGCTGGAGGCCCCGGCGGTGGTGATCCAGGGCGGCGTAGTGGTCAAGCGCAGCGCGCCCTGATCCGAATTGGGTTCATCGCGTTGCCGGCGCCAGGTAGCGTAGCCGCAACGCGATGCCCAGCGCCACCCCCAGCAGCGCCCCCAGTGCCGCGACCACACCGGGCCAGGCCCAGTGCTCCCATACATAACCGGTGCACCAGCCGATCACGCTCGAGCCCACGTAGTAACTGAACAGGTAGATGCTTGATGCCAGCGCCTGGGGTGGGCGCGCCCTGCGCCCGACCCAGCTGCTGGCCACTGAATGCGAGGCGAAGAAACCGAAGGTGGCCAGGCCCGTGCCCAGCACGATCGCCGCCACCGAATCGTGCAGCGTCACCAGCAGCCCGGCCAGCATGATGCCCAGCACCAGCCACAGCACGTTGCGCCGGCCCAGGCGGTCGGCCAGCTTCCCGGCCCACATCGAGCTGACGATGCCAAGCAGGTAGAGCAGCGAGACGGCGCCCACTTCGCTCTGGCTCAGGCCGAAGGGCGGCGCCAGCAGGCGGTAGCCGATGTAGTTATAAAGGCTGACGAATACGCCCATCATCAAAAAAGGCAAGACGAACAGCCAGGGCAGGCCTGCGTCGCGCAAGTGGATGCGCAGGCCGTCGCGCCAGCCGGGCCCACGCACGTGCACTATGCCCGCGTGGCGCGACGGCGGCAGGCTGCGCGAGAATTCCCAGGCCGCATACAGCCCGGCCACGCCCAGCAGAGCGAGCGCGATGCGCCACGAGGTGACATCGCTGACGATCGACGACAGCACCCGCCCGCTCATGCCGCCCAGGGCGCTGCCGCCGATGTACATGCCCATCGACAGGCCGAGCGAGGCGCCTTCGATCTCGTCGCTGAGATAGGCCATCGCCACCGCCGGCAGGCCGCCAAGCACCAGTCCGAGCAGCGCCCTTGCGCCGACCAGCTGGATATAGTCGAGCGCGAAGCTCGACAGCAGCGTGAGCAGGGCGCCGCCGACCATCGACGCCACCATGATCTGCTTGCGGCCGATGCGATCGGCCAGGGCGCCGGAGACGAGCAGCGCCACCGCCAGGGTGGCGGTGGACACCGACAGCGCCAGGCTGCCCTGGGCGGGAGTAAGAGAAAAGTCGCGTGCCAGCAGCGGCATCAGCGGCTGGACGCAGTAGAGCATCGCGAAGACGGAAAAACCGCCGAACGCCATCGCGCGGTTGATGCGGCGAAAGTCCGGGCTTCCGGCCGCGATCGGACCACGCGCACCGGTCAAGGCCAACCCGTCATTGCCGACCCCTTACGGCAGGTCGGCGTCGAGTTCCGAGCCGGCATAGTTCTCGAGCTCGCCGAACAGCTGCTTCATGCTGGCCTTGGTGCCGATCTGCTGCAGCACCGTGCATTGCTCGCGGTAGGTGGCAATGCGCTCGGCGATGACGCCTTGGTGCGCCGCCGGAACACGCGCCATCAGCTCGGCCCAGCCGGCCTCGAAGTCGGGCTTGTTCCTGCGCACCGATTTCACGAAGCGTTCGAACTCGCGCTGCCCGGTGCGCGCCGTGATGCGCCCGCCCGCTTCCACCGCGAAGATAATCGCCAGCGCGATCACGCCTTCGGCATTGAGGTCAGGGTCGAGGATCGGGCCTTCGTAGTGGTGGCGCCGCAGCCACTGGGCGGCGCGCACGATGGCCTGTACGCCCTGGCGCTCCTTGAGCTGGCTGAGGTAGCGCTCGTAGCCGGACCAGGTCTCGCCCGGATCGGCCGTGCACAAGTCGACGAACAACTCTTTCAGGCGCCGCTTGGCGTACACCGGGTCGGTGTCGTACTCGCCCACCAGGGTATCTTCTGGCATGGCGGCCAGGTCGCGCACCATGCGAAACCCCGCCTGGAACACCTGTTCGGCGCCCTCCTCGATCAGCACGTCGAGCGCGGCCAGGTCGTCGTCGGTGTCGACCTCGTGCTCGAGGCCAAGCGACACCCCGCCCACGGTCAGCAGCAGTGCGCGCTGGATGCCTTCGGCGGTGCGGTCATTGGTGAACTTCTCGGCCACCATCGCGGTGATGCCGCACAGCTCGTCGGCCAGCACCGCGGCTTCGTCCGGTGTGGCTTCTTCGGGCAGCAGCTTGATCGCGCGCACCAGGCGCGGCAGCTTCTCGATCACCAGTGCGGGCAACATGTTTGCGGACAGCGCGCTCACGAGAAGATGTCCGTGCCCATGCTCCTGCGGGTCCCGCGCCGCGGCATGCTGCGCACCGACGGCACCTGCTTGCGCAAGCGGTAGAGCAGTTCGCGCGTGTTGCGCTGCATGAAGGGCGATTCTTCGTCGGGATCGTCCGGCAGCTGCACATCGGCCATTTCGGCGCTGTGGCGAAATTCCGGGAACAACTCCAGCAGCGAGCGCTCCCAGCCGTCCTCGCTGGCCTTGGCCAGGTCGATCGCCAGCGGCACGATGTCGCTGTCGCCGCTGGTCTGGCCGGTCACGTAGCGGCCCTTGGCCAGGATTTCGCCGGCCACCTCGAGGATCTCGCGCGGCGCCAGCGACCACATGATGGCGAACACGGTGGCGCCGTGGTCGGTGGCCGAGGCTTCGCGCAGCAGTTCGTGGCGGCGCTCTTCGTCGTCGTTGGCATAGACGATGCCGTGCACGTGGTTGAACAGGTTCTCGGCGATGCGCTCGGGATCGTCCTCGATCATGTTGTCCGGCCAGGTGGCGGCGATATAGGCCAGGCTGTCGGCCCAGGCCTTGGGCGGCACCAGCATGGTCGCAAGCGATGTCTTGCCGCCATCGAAGCCGGCCAGGTGCAGCGCGGTGACCTGCGGCGGCAGCGTGGACAGTACTTCGACCACGGCATAGTCGCCGTGCTCGTCGGCGGCTTTGGAGAACGCTTCTTCGGCGTGATCGAGCGAGCCGGCCAGCACCAGTTCGCTCACCTGCCGGGTCAGCGCGGGCAGGTTGCTGCCGCCGCCGGCCGAGGCGTTATTGGCTTCGTGTCCTTCGTCGCTCATTCGCGCTCTCCTCCATCCGGATCGAACAGCTGGGTAAAGTCGTCGGTGGCGGCGCCGTCTTCCATGTCGTTGTCGTCGCCCTCGTCGCCCTCGCCGAGACGGTCGAAATCGCGGTCTTCGTCTTCCCAGCGCGACTGGTTCTTGTACAGGAAGGCGGTAATGATGGCCTGGCGTGCCAGTTCTGGATAATTCGCCGTCATGGCGGCGTACATGGCGCGGCCCTGCTCGCCGTCGCACTCGGCCATGGCGAATACCGCTGCCGGGTCGGTGCCTTCGTAGTCGGCCGCTTCGCGCAGCAGGCCCTTCGGATCGGTGAACTTGATACAGTCAGCGAGTGCGAACGCCATCAGGTTGACGTCGTCCAGGCCCGAGCCGCCGGCGTATTCCGACACCAGCGCGCTGACCATCATGTTGTAGTTCTTCTTGTTGGGCGGGTCGCCCAGCGTGCCCTCGATCTGCCCTTCCAGTTCGCGTGACTGGAACGAGAATTCGGGATGTACGTTTTTCATGTTGTATCCTGTTGTTGATGATGGGCGCGGCGCAACTGCCAAGGCACGCGGCGTGCATGCCGCCGGCGCCGCAGCCCGGTGCGGCGCCCGCTACTGCAGTTCAATGCTGCAAATTGACGCCGTTGAGCGCGAACACCGAGCGCCACAGTTCGTAGGCCTCGGCTTCGGCATCGAGCACGATGCGGTGGTTGACGCTCTGGTTGTACTCGGCGCGCTTGACCGGATCGGACAGGATGTCATAGGCCTTCGAGACGGCCTTGAAACGCGCCTCGGCGCCCGGCGCCTGGTTGCGGTCCGGGTGGTAGCGCATCGCCAGGGAGCGGTAGACCTTCTTGATCTCGTCGTCGCCGGCATTCGGGGCGACGCCGAGGATCGCATATAAATTTTCCATCTAAAATTCTCCCGGCGAAGGCCGCTAGCATTACCGCGACACGGCAAACCGGGATTATCCTATAGAAAACGATAACGTGGCGAATGCGCGCCCAAGGTCCCCGTCCTGCCCTGCGCTACGCGCGAGGCCGCCGGCCCCTCCGTACGGTAAAATGTGCGTTACTTCCCCATCCAGAAACTTTTTCATGAGCAACGATAAGAACAAACCGGCCGCGAACAGTGCGCCTGTGCCTCCGTCTAACTTTCTGCGGGCCATTATCGACAATGACCTCGCGGCCGGCACCCACGCGCGTGACGGCATGCCGCAGGTCATTACCCGCTTCCCACCGGAGCCGAACGGCTATCTGCACATCGGCCATGCCAAATCGATCTGCCTGAACTTCGGCCTGGCGCGCGACTATGCCGGCCGCTGCCACTTGCGGTTCGACGACACCAATCCCGAAAAAGAAGACCAGGAATACGTCGACACCATCATGGACAGCGTGCGCTGGCTCGGTTTCTCGTGGGAACAGGGTGGCCAGGAATACCTGCATTACGCCAGCGATTACTTCGGCAAGCTGTACGAGATGGCCGAATACCTGATCCGCGAGGGCAAGGCCTATGTCGACAGCCAGAGCGCCGAAGAAATGGCGAAGAACCGCGGCAACTTCGGTACGCCCGGCACCAACTCGCCGTTCCGCAACCGTCCGGTGGAAGAATCGCTGCAACTGTTCCGCGACATGAAGGCCGGCAAGTTCAAAGATGGCGAGCACATCTTGCGCGCGAAGATGTTCGAGGACGCCATGGCCTCGCCCAACATGACCAACCGCGACCCGGCGCTGTACCGCATCCGCCATGCGCACCACCACCGCACGGGCGACGACTGGTGCATCTACCCGATGTACGACTACACCCATCCGATCTCGGATGCGCTCGAATCGATCACCCATTCGATCTGCACGCTCGAGTTCCAGGACCACCGTCCGATGTACGACTGGCTGGTCGAAACGCTGACGGCCGGCGGCTTCTTCGAACGCCCGGTGCCGCGCCAGTACGAAATGGCGCGCCTGAACCTGACCTACGTCGTCACCAGCAAGCGCAAGCTGCGCCAGCTGGTCGACGAAGGCATCGTCACGGGCTGGGACGACCCGCGCATGCCGACCATCGTCGGCCTGCGCCGGCGCGGCTACACGCCGGAATCGATCCAGCTGTTTTGCGAGCGCATCGGCGTGTCCAAGGCCGACGGCTGGATCGACATGAGCACGCTCGAAGGCGCGCTGCGCGACGACCTCGACCCGAAGGCGCCGCGCGCCATCGCGGTGCTGCGACCGCTCAAGCTGATCGTCGACAACTTCCCGCAAGGCGAGTCGCATGAATGCAGTTCGCCGGTCCACCCGCACCACCCGGATATGGGCGTGCGCAGCTTCCCGTTCACCCGCGAGCTGTGGATCGAGCAGGAAGACTTCATGGAAAACCCGGTCAAGGGCTACCACCGCTTCACTCCGCCGAAAGACGGTCAGCCGGGCAGCCGCGTGCGCCTGAAATACGGCTACGTGGTCGAGTGCACCGGCTTCGACCGCGACGCCGATGGCGCGGTCAGCGCTGTGCACGTGAGCTATTTCCCGGATTCGAAGTCGGGTACGCCAGGTGCCGACAACTACAAGGTCAAGGGCAATATCACCTGGGTCAGCGCCGCCACTGCCCTGGAGGCCGAAGTACGCCTGTACGACCGCCTCTTCCTCGATGCCAACCCGGACGCCGGCGGCAAGGACTTCAAGGCCGCGCTCAACCCGAGCGCCCTGGAAACCGTGACCGCCTACCTGGAGCCGGGCATGAAAGACGCCGTGGCCGACCAGCGCTTCCAGTTCGAGCGGCACGGCTATTTTGTGGCCGACCGCGTGGAGTCGACACCGGGCAAGCCGGTCTTTAATCGCGTGACCACGCTCAAGGACAGCTGGGGCAAGTAATTCGCCTATCTGCCATGCAGCCTGGGCAGTGCGGGTGTTTCGCGTGTCTTAAGCAGGGAACGATGCCAGCAGCATCGTTCCCTGCTTCGCGCAAGCGGCTCTCATGACGAACGTCCAACAGCTGGCTTTCCTATTGCACCAAGCTTTAAAAGCATATTCCCGCACGCTCGCGGATGCAGGTTCGCTTCGGATTCGACACGTATTCATCGCAGCTCTCGTTGCGGGATTGGTAAACCTAATACATCTGACAGGTCTCATTTGACGTAAACACGCTTAGCGTATGAGTTGTTGTCGCATTAACGCGACGCAATGAATCCTTGCTAACGAGAATACGTTCGATGTACCCACGCCGTCACTCTTATCATCGCGCCCGCATGCCGACGGCGCTGCTAACCGGAGCCCTGCTGTCGATGACGGTAGGCACTGTCCTGTACACGGTTACCGCCGAGGCTATCGAAAGCGATGCGCAGACCCGCTTCCGCGGGATGGCGCGCACCGCCCAGTTTGCGATCGACGCCCGGATCAAGAGTTACACCGACTTCTTGCGCGGCATGGCCGGACTATTCCATGCCAGCCGCAACGCCAGCGCCGACGAATTCCGTCACTACGTCGAACGGCTCGATACGCCTCGCAACTTCCCCGGCATCGAGGTCATGAACTATGCCCGTAGCGTCAGCGCAGAAGGCTTGCCGGCGGTAGACGCGGAAGCGCGCAACAGGCTGCGCAAATACGGCATGCCCGAACCTGCCGCCAAGCTGCTTCCCGATCCAGCCCGTGACAGCTACACGGTCCTTGTCTACGTGGAACCTGCCACCCCGCAAACGCTCGCCAAGCTTGGCATCGACCTTGAAGCCCGCAGTTATATTCGCCGCATAGCAGCGCAGTCGCGTGACAACAATACTGTTGCTGCTTCCGGTTTCCGTGTCAGTGCAGCACCCGGCCCCATCCAGAACGTACTCGCAATGCGTTTGCCGGTATATCACAGCGACATGCCGACCGACTCCATTGCCGAGCGGCGTGCAGCCTATCTCGGCTCCGTCGGCATTGGCTTCGGCGTCAACAGGATGGTTAACGGCGTCCTCGAGGGATTTCCGGCCAATGGCGTGCGCCTGGTACTTACTGACCTCGACAGTGTGCCGCTGGAGCCAGGCGAGCTTCCATCGAGCTCGGTCCTTTACGATAGCCATGCAACGGCGACCACCCGGCCGC
Source organism: Massilia sp. H6 (assembly GCF_024802625.1). Classification (NCBI taxonomy): domain Bacteria; kingdom Pseudomonadati; phylum Pseudomonadota; class Betaproteobacteria; order Burkholderiales; family Oxalobacteraceae; genus Massilia; species Massilia sp. H6. The sequence goes on along the minus strand of NZ_CP103371.1, from coordinate 1,479,224 downwards.
CGTTGCCCGACAGCGCCGATGTGCTCCAGGCCAGCCTGCCCATTCAATTCAACCAGCGTCAGTGGCGCGCCGATTTCAGCATTGCCAAGTCGGCGCTATTCACACGCTTCGACCTCTACTATCCGTGGATGGCCGCCCTGGCCGGATTCCTCAGCACCGCCTTGCTGTACGCGCTGTTCCAGACCATGGCATCGTCGCGCCGCAGCGCACTGCATATGGCCGAAGACATGACGCGCGAGCTGCGCGCCAGTCAGGCCAAGCTGCAGGCCACCAACGAAAAGCTGCGCCAACTGGCCGCGCACGCGGAGCAGATCAAGGAAAGCGAACGCAAGCGCATCGCGCGCGAGATCCACGACGAGCTTGCGCAGAACCTGCTCGCGCTGAAGATCGAGGCGGAGATCCTTGCCAACCGCACGCGCGACAAGCATGGCCGCCTTCACGAGCGCGCCGGCGCGACGGTGCGGCAGATCGACAAGTCCATCCGCAGCGTGCGTCAGATCATCAACGACCTGCGGCCAAACGTGCTCGACCTCGGCCTGAATGCGGCGGTCGACTGGCAGGTGAACAACTTCGAGAGGCGCACTGGCATCGCGTGCGAGCTGGTCGAGAACGACACCGAATACCATCTCGACGACCAGTGCGCAACCGCCCTGTTTCGCATCCTGCAGGAGTCGCTCAACAACGTGGCGCGTCATGCTCGCGCGAGCAAGGTGCGGATCGAACTGCACCAGCACGTCAACATGCTGACCATGACGATCCGCGACAACGGCGTCGGGATGCAACCAGGCAGCCGCAACCGCACCGGCTCATTCGGCCTGGTTGGCATCGAGGAAAGGATCAACATCCTCTGCGGCAGCTTCTCGATCAGCAGTAGCCCGGACACCGGCACCACCGTCGTTGTCACCATCCCCGTCGATGGACACCTGCACGGTTCGTTAGCTTCCCCTGTACACGCCAGCAATGTCGTGCTGAAGGTTATCGCGTGATTCATGCAGCGAATACGGCTGACATGTTGTCTCGTTTTAGCACAGCAGTTTGTCGGTTGATCGAACTCAACATTGCGTCTGACCGGTCGCAGGACAATTGATTCCACTGCCAGTGGTCAAGACGCAGTTCTTGGCTTCCGATAAACGCGTCACATTCTCGAGGAGGATTTTCTGGAATACCGTTTCAATACTAGGGATTAAGAAAAATGCCTTAACAACAGCTCCACTAAAAAAGGTGATAACTATGTCGACTAATGAATTCGCAGCCTTTGAAGCACTCGATCTCGCTCCAATCAAAATGAAACTGATGCATGTGGAATCTGGTGAAGGCTGGTCCGCACTGCGGGCCGATGCAGCCGAAGTGGAATACCGCCGCTTTCTTTTCCTGATGAAGAAATTCCCCGACGCGCAGGTCTCGCCTACCGTCGACGTCGACACCTTCTGGCATTATCACATTCTCGACACCATGAAATACGCAGTCGATTGCGAAGCTATGTTCGGCTATTTCCTACACCATTATCCTTACGTCGGTATCGGCGCCGACGCCGACGCTGGCGACCAGGCGCGCGCAGGCGAGCGCATGCGCGAAATCTACGAAGCGCAATTCGGCATCGCGCCTGCTACCAATGCCGCGCACGCATGGTGCTCTGCGCCGAGCAAGCCTCGCGAATCCGCCAATGCTGCCAATGCTTGGTGCACCGCGCCGAGCAAGCCACGCAAAGCTGATGACATCGCGTACGCATGGTGCTCAGCACCGAGCAAGCAAGCCAAGGCTGGTGACACCGCGTACGCATGGTGCTCAGCACCGAGCAAGCAAGCCGAAGCTGGTGACACCGCGTATGCATGGTGCTCCGCACCGAGCAAGCCCCGCGATGCCCTCAGCGCCGCCTACGCATGGTGCTCAGCACCGAGCACACCCCAGAAAACCGGCAGTGCCGCCTACGCGTGGTGCTCCGCGCCGAGCAAGCCTCGCGAAGCCGCCAGCGCCGCCTACGCCTGGTGCTCAGCGCCCAGCAAGCCCCGCGAAGCCGTCAATGCCGCGAACGCTTGGTGCTCCGCACCAAGCAAGTCAATGCTGGCAGCCGCGTGATCTTACGCTGCACTGGCTAAAACGCTGGCAACTTGGCTTTCCGTTGACGGTTGGTATGGCGGCAAAACCATACCGGCCGTTCACGTTCAACGAGCGCTGCTCGCTACTTTGACCAAGGTGCCAACGCAGCGAGGTAGACAGCTCACTTCTTCTTTTTTCCCGGAACCACCTTGGCCTGGCCGCTCGCCTCGAACAAGGCGCGGGCATCGAGGTGGGCCTGGTCGATGTTGCGCATCTCGGGCGTCTGGTCGTGCGGCACGAAAAATTCCTTGTCTTGCGCGACAACCACGATCTTGATGGCCGCAGCTTCCGTGACGCCATATTTTTCGACGATCAGCGTGGTGACTTCGTCGAGATATTCTTCGTATTGCATGCTTGGGTACTCCTTCAGTGTCCTTTTTGGTCCGCGATTGTACCGGAGCGCGGTGCCGCGCGGTCCAGGGCGCTGTTGGCGGCAAAACCGGCCAGCGCCGCCGTCACGTCGGGATAGCGCAGCCGCATGCGCAGTTCGCGCTTGAGGCGGGCGTTGTCGAGCCGGCGCGACTCGGACATATACGACAGCAGCATCGGCGTGACGACCTGCTGCAGCTCGGCGCGCGCCAGCCGCGGTGGACGCGCCATGTGAAATGCGTCGGCCACCGCATCGAAATAATCGGCCATCTTCATGCGCGTGTCGTCCACCGCATTGACCACCCGCCCCGGACGTCCGCGCAGCAGCGCCACCCAGGCGATGCGCGCCAGGTCGTCGGCGTGGATGTGGTTGGTGTACACGTCGTCTTCCGGGCGCAGGGCCGGCGTGCCCAGTTCCAGGCGTTTCAGGGGCAGTCGGTCGGCGGCATAGATGCCCGGCGCGCGCAGGATGGACAGGCGGGTGCCGTTGACCAGGGCCCAGGCGCGCAGCACGCGCTCGGCATCGACGCGGCGCTGCGCGCGCGCATTCCTGGGCGCCACCGGGCGCGATTCATGCACCAGTTCGCCGCCGCAATCGCCGTACACGCCGGTGGTACTGACATAGGCCATGCGCTCGACCTTGCCGAGCGCCGCCACCAGGTGGCGCGTGCGCCGGTCTGCTGCGCCGTCGGGCTGCGGAGGCGCCAGGTGCAGCACCCAATCGGCCAATCCGCGCAGCCGCGCCAGCGTGTCCGGCCGGTCGAGGTCTGCCACGATGGGAATCGCACCGGCGGCGCGCAGTTCGGCGCAGCGCTGCGGCTGGCTGGTAAGGGCGAACACGCGGCAGCGCCCGCGCACCAGGGGCAGCACGCGCATGCCGACATCGCCACAGCCGACGATGAGCAGGCGCGGCTGGTGAAATACAGGTGACCGGGTCATGAAAAAAGGGCGAGTTCTGGGCGCATCAATGTAGCACAGCGGGCGGCATGGCTCGCGCCAGCGACGCGCCGCGCCCGCCATGCCCGCGGTGTAGAATACCGTCCTGTCGCAGCACCTGATTTCGGCGCATTCGGCAATCCCGCTCATCCATTCCAACGTCCGCCGGTGCGGGCACCAACCTCCGATATCGCATGACCTTCCAGATTACCGTCCAGCCCAGCGGCCACCAGTTCACCTGCGAGGCCGAAGAAACCGTCCTTTCCGCCGCCCTGCGCGCCGGCATCGGCCTGCCTTACGGCTGCAAGAATGGCGCCTGTGGCTCGTGCAAGGGCAAGGTGCTCGATGGATTCCTGCACCACAAACCGCACCAGCAGCGCGCGCTGAGCGACATCGAGAAGACCGCCGGCATGTCGCTGTTCTGCTGCGCCGTGCCCGATGGCGACCTGGTGATCGAAGCGCGTGAAGTGGGCGGCAGTGCCGACTACCCGATCCGCAAGATGCCGACCCGGGTTGCCGGCATCCGCAAGGCGGCGCCGGACGTCGCCATCGTTACCCTGCAGCTGCCGGCCAGCGAAGCGCTGGCCTACCGCGCCGGCCAGTATGTCGAATTTTTGCTCAAGGACGGCAAGCGCCGCGCCTACAGCATCGCCTGCGCGCCTTCGTTCACCGGCCCGCTCGAGCTGCATATCCGCCACCTGGCTGGCGGCCTGTTCACCGACCACGTGTTCGGCGCCATGAAAGAGCGCGACATCCTGCGCTTCGAAGGTCCGCTCGGCACCTTCTTCCTGCGCGAAGATTCAGACAAGCCGATCGTGCTGCTGGCATCGGGCACCGGATTCGCGCCGGTCAAGGCGCTGGTAGAGCACCTGATGCACCTGAAGTCCACGCGCCCGGTGCGCCTGTACTGGGGCGGCCGCCGCCCGCAAGACCTGTACATGGACGAACTGTGCCGCGCATGGGAAACCACCCTGCCCGACTTCCGGTATGTGCCTGTGGTGTCCGATGCGCTGCCCGCTGACGCCTGGCAGGGACGCAGCGGCTACGTGCACGCGGCCGTGATGCAAGACCTGCCCGATCTCTCCGGCTACCAGGTGTATGCCTGCGGCGCCCCGGCGATGGTGGACTGCGCGCGGCGCGACTACGTGGCGCAAGCCGGGCTGCCTGAAGACGAGTTCTTTGCCGATGCCTTTACCAGCGAAGCAGACCTGGCGCAGCCGCCAGGCTGACCGACCGGGCAAGATTGCAAACTGGCGACCCTTGCAACCGGCCCGGGCGGCCCCACGTGTCAAGCAGGACGCGGTAAATCCTGCGCCGCATGTAAGATGAAGTTGCAACGATAACAGGAGCGATTTTATGCAAATCAACGTTAATACCGATAACACCATCCAGAAACACCAGGGCCTGGATGAGCACGTGGAAGCCGTGGTCCAGAGCTCGATCGGCCGTTTTGGCGAGCAAGTGACCCGTGTCGACGTGCACCTGAGCGACGAGAACAAGGAAAAGCATGCCGACGGCGGCAATTACTGCATGATGGAAGCACGCGTGAGCGGTTACCAGCCGATCGTCGTGCACGAGCACGCAGTGGAGCTGCACCAGTCGATCAAGAACGCCGGCGGCAAGCTGGCCCGCGCCCTCGACAGCGCCCTTGGCCGCCTGGCCGACAAGAACAAGCACGTTCCAGTGGCCCTGGCAATGGACGAGCCTGATGTCGATCCGCTGTCCGACAAGCACCTGACCGATTCGTAATTGCGCTTCACCCGCACGCCCGGCTCCTGGGCGTGCGTGCCGGCCGCGCCGGTCTCACACCACACCACCTTCCACCAATGCCCTGAGCTCGCGCAGATAGCGCAGGCCCGCCACTGCGCGGCTGCCATACCACGACATCATCTCCCCATCGACCAGCACTACCGGAATGCCGAGCTGCTTTTCGAGGACGTCCGCATGCGCCTCCGTGAAACGGTAGGGCTCGGTCGACAGCAATACCGCGTCGAGCTGGCGCACCAGGTCATCCGACCAGTCGAAGCAGGGGTAGCGCGCCGCGCCGAGCTTGGGGACGCTCCAGCCGAGTTCGGCCAGCATGGCAGCGATATAGGTAGCTTCGGAGACACTCATCCACGGATCCTGCCAGATGCAGTACAACACCGTGCGCGGCGGGGATGGTGCCAGCGCGCGCAGGGCCGCGTACTCCCCTTCAAACGCGGCGCACCAGCTGTCGGCCGCAGCTTCCCGCCCGAAGATCGCGCCCATGAGCCGTGCCAGCGCCAGGTTGTCGCGCGGCGCCAGTGGGTGCGTGACCACGATATTGGGCACGAACTCGGCCAGCCGTTCCACCGTCGGCTTTTCGTTCTCGTCGATATTGACGATCAGGTGGGTCGGTGCCAGCTTGCGGATCTTGTCGATGTTCACATCTTTCGTACCACCGATCTTGGGAATGGCCTCGACCGTGGCGCGCGGGTGAATGCAGAACCCGGTACGGCCCACCAGTTGCCCGGCCAGGCCGAGATCGCACAGCAACTCGGTAATCGACGGCACCAGCGAAACGATGCGTGCGCCGGGCGCGGGAAGGTGCGCGTGGCCGAGCGCGTCGACCAGCAGGGAAGAAGGATTCGTCATGGCTGCTATTGGAACACTGTTGTTTCTGGAACGCCAGTCCGCGCTCATCTATTGCAATGGGTTATTATTCTTCGTCGTAACGACCTTTTCTACCAGACCCCGTGAACTCGATTGGCACCTTCGGTGCATCCCGCTACGCCTTACGCGACCTGCAATTGTTCCGCGATGCCGACGACCCGGCCGTCACGGCAGCGCTCGCCCCTTGCGCGCTGATCCGGGTGGCCGCAGGCCAGCGGGTCGAGGATGGCTTGCGGGCGCGCCTGTATATCGTGCTGTCGGGCACGCTCGAAGTGGCGCCCGACTCCCATAGCGCCAGTGACAACGACGGCGAAGGCGGCCTGACCCGCGTGTTTCCCGGCGAAAGCGTGGGTGAACAGGCGGTGCTGGACGATGCGGTCAACCTGGCCGCCATGACCGCGCTCGAGGACTGCGAGCTGCTGGTGATCGAGCCGGAACTGGTGTGGCAGCTGATCGACCGCTCGAACGTGCTGGCGCGTAACCTGCTGCGCCTGCTTTCCTTTCGGGTGCGCGCCACCAATGCTCAATTGCGCCGGCGTCAGAAACTCGGCGAATTCTACCGCCAGCTGTCGCTCAACGACGCCCTGACCGGCTTGTACAACCGGGCCTGGCTCAACGAAATGCTGCCCAAGCTGGCCATGCGGGCGCACCAGGACGGCAGCCCGCTGGCGGTCATCATGATCGACCTTGACCACTTCAAGCGTTTCAACGACACCCATGGCCATATTGCCGGCGACGCGGCACTGGCGGCGGCGGCCAGCGTGATCCGCGATTCGCTGCGGCCCTCGGATTTCGCGGTGCGCTATGGCGGCGAAGAATTGCTGGCAGTCTTGCCCGACACCCACCTGGGGCTGGCCGAGATGGTGGCCGAACGCCTGGCCGAGCGCCTGCGCGCGGCCATGGTATTTCCCGACATGCGCATGCCCATGCCCCACATTACCGGGTCCTTCGGCGTTGCCGTGCTCGGCAGCGGCGGCGACGAGTACGCGCTGGTGGCGGCCGCCGATGCCGCCCTTTACCGCGCCAAGCAGGCCGGGCGCGACCGCGTCAGCGTCTGACGCAAAGGGGCGCGCCGCAACGGCTGACGCCGGGCCCATTCTGTGCCACCATGGCGCCTGCCCGCCGCACTCGCGGCGCAACCATAACAATACATGAGCACGCATACCTTCCTCTGGCACGACTATGAAACCTTCGGCGCGATCCCGCGCCGCGACCGCCCGGCCCAGTTCGCGGCGATCCGCACCGATGCCGACCTGAACGAGATCGGCGAGCCGGTCATGCTGTATTGCCAGCCAGCGCCGGATTTCCTGCCAGACCCGCAATCCTGCCTGATTACCGGCATCACGCCGCAGCAATGTCTTGAGCGCGGCGTGCCCGAACACGAATTCGCGCGCCGGATCGAGGCCGCCTTCAGCGAACCGGGCACCATCGGGGTTGGCTACAACACCATCCGCTTCGACGACGAAGTGACGCGTCATTTGTTCTGGCGCAACCTGATCGATCCTTACGCGCGCGAGTGGCAAAACGGCTGCGGCCGCTGGGATCTGCTGGACGTGGTGCGCATGATGCATGCACTGCGCCCGGACGGCATCGTATGGCCCACCCGCGACGACGGCAAGCCAAGCTTCAGGCTTGAGCACCTGAGCGCGGCCAACGGGCTGGTCCATGATGCGGCGCACGACGCCTTGTCCGATGTGCGCGCGACCATTGCGCTGGCGCGGCTCATCCGCCAAAAGCAGCCGAAGCTATTCGACTTTTGCCTGGAACTGCGCCGCAAGGACCGCGTCGCTGCCGAAATGGGCCTGCACCTGGAGCCGACGCAGCGCCAGCCTTTCCTGCACGTGTCCGGCATGTTCCCGGTCGAGCATGGCTGCCTGGGACTGGTCTGGCCATTGGCACAGCATCCGACCAACAAGAACGAAATCCTGGTATGGGATTGCCGCCACGATCCGTCCGAGCTGTTCACGCTCGATGTCGAGACCATCCGCCAGCGCATGTTCACCCGCAGCGCCGATTTGCCCGAAGGCGTCACGCGCCTGCCGATCAAGAGCGTCCACCTGAACAAGGCGCCTATGCTGGTAGGCAACCTCAAGACCCTGCAGCCGGCCATGGCCACGCGCTGGGACATCGACCTGGAGCGCGGCCGCGCGCATGCGGCGCTGGCAGCCGGCGGGCGCAACATGAGCGCAATCTGGGCGCAGGTGTTCCAGAAGCCGGCCGCGAGCACCGCGGTCGACGTCGACGAAGACCTGTACGGCGGCTTCGTCGGCAACGGCGACCGCCGCAAGCTCGAGTCGCTACGCCTTGACAAGCCCGAGGCGCTGGCCGGCCTGCGGCCGTCGTTCGACGACGAGCGCCTGGGCGAGCTGTTCTTCCGCTACCGCGCACGCAATTTTCCACAGACCTTGTCGGCCGAAGAAGCACAAGAGTGGGAAGACCACCGCGCCGCGCGCCTGTTCGACGGCGCCGGCGGCGCACGCACGGTGGACCAGCTGTTCGGCGAAATCGACGCGCTGTCGGAGACAGCAGACGAGCGCGCCGAAGCCATTCTGGGGGCGCTATATGACTATGTGGAGATGATCGCGCCGGAGCGGTACTGAAGGCCGGTGCCGGCGTGGCACCAGGCCAGGGGCGCTTTGTTAGCCGCGCGCCACGTTGATGGCGTCGCGCGTCTCGCGCGCCACCCTGCGCGCCGCCGCGGCGAAATCTTCCCCGTCGAGCGGCGTCGCGTACAGGATCGCCCGCGATGAATTGATCATCATCCCGGTCCGCTCAAGGGTGCGGCCAGCCTTCACGGTCGCTTCCACATCGCCACCCTGGGCACCGACGCCCGGAATCAAGAGCGGCATGTCGCCCACCAGTTTGCGCACCTGCGCGATTTCTTCAGGAAATGTAGCGCCCACCACCAGCGCCAGTTGGCCGTTGCGGTTCCACTTGTCGGCCACCAGTTGCGCCACGTGCTGGTACAAGGGGCGCCCGCCGACATCGAGAAATTGCAGGTCCGAGCCGCCGGCGTTCGAGGTGCGGCACAGGACGATCACGCCCCGGTCGGCCCATTCCAGGTAAGGCTCGACCGAATCGAAGCCCATGTAGGGGTTGACCGTTACCGCATCGGCCCCATAGCGGTCGAAGGCTTCGCGCGCGTACTGGTGCGCGGTGGCGCCAATATCGCCGCGCTTGGCGTCGAGCACCAGTGGAATGTGCGGATGGTTCGTGCGCAGGTAATTGCAGATGTCTTCGAGCTGGCGTTCCGCGCCCAGCGCGGCGAAATAGGCGATCTGCGGCTTGAAAGCGCAGGCCAGGTCGGCGCTCGCGTCGATGATCGCCTTGCAGAACCGGGCAATGCCATCCGGCTGGGCCTGCAGGTGTGCCGGCATGCGTGCCAGGTCGGGATCGAGACCGACGCACAGCAGCGAGTCGTTGCGGGTCCATGCAGCGGCAAGTTTGTCGATGAAATTCACGTTGGGCCCCTTGTTGGTCGATGATTGCGAACCCAATATTGTACCCGCCAGGCATCGGCGCGGTCGGCGCGGCCCGATGATGCGCCAGGATATCTTTACATCCTGTATATTTTGATTATTCGACAACTTGCCGTGGATTATTCACTATGACCCTTAGCCTTGCAACTTCCTTCTCTTTCCGCTGGATCCGGGGCCTGGCCCTCGCCCTCCTGGCCGGTAGCCTGTTATCTGGCTGTGGCTACAATGCCTTCCAGACCAAGGACGAGGCCACCAAGGCGGCCTGGAGCGAAGTAGTGAACCAGTACCAGCGCCGCGCCGACCTGATTCCCAACCTGGTCAATACCGTCAAGGGCTATGCCTCGCACGAACGCGAGACGCTCGAGGCCGTAACGCGCGCCCGCGCAGCCGCGACCAGTTTCCAGATCACCCCGGAAGTGCTGAACGATCCGGCCGCGTTCCAGAAATTCCAGCAGGTTCAGGGCGAACTGTCGGGCGCGTTGTCGCGCCTGATGATGGTCTCCGAACGCTATCCTGACCTGAAGGCCGACGCTCGCTTCGGTGAGCTGCAGTCGCAGCTCGAAGGCACGGAAAACCGCATCACGGTGGCACGCCAGCGCTACATCGCCGCGGTGCAAGACTATAACGTCACGGTGCGCAAGTTCCCGAACAACCTGACCGCCATGATCTTTGGCTATGAAACCAAGCCATCGTTCACGGTCGAGAACGAAAAAGCGATTTCGACTGCGCCAACCGTCGACTTCGGCAAATAAGCGATGCGTGCTTTTTCCAGAGGGAGCTTACTGTCTTCCCTATGGGCCGTGCTGCTGGCCTGCATGCTGGCCAGCCCTGCGCTGGCCCAGCTCAAGCCGGTACCACCGCTGAGCGGGCGCGTCGTGGACCAGGCCGGCATGCTCGACGCCGCCCAGCGCGAACGGCTGACGGCGGTGCTGGCCGATTATGAACAGCGCACCGGCAGCCAGATCGCGGTGCTGCTGGTCGCCTCGACCGAACCGGAGGCGATCGAGCAGTACAGCATCCGCGTCACCGACGCCTGGAAGCTCGGCCGCAAGGGCATTGATGACGGCGTGCTCTTGATGGTGGCGCGGGATAACCCGAGCTCGCTGCGCCGGCTGCGGATCGAGGCCGGACGCGGCGTCCAGGGCGTGCTCACCGATGCGCAATCGAAACGCATCCTCACCAACGTAATCGCCCCGCATTTTCGCCAAAACCATTACTACGAAGGTTTGGTGGCCGGCGTCGGCGCCATTGCCACCCTGCTCAACAAAGAGGCCTTTCCGGCGCCGGTGCAGCAGCGAGCACCGCAAGGACAGGCCGCGCAAGGCGGCGGTGGCGGATTCTCGATCTTCGGCATCCTGGCGATCGTGATCGGTTTCAGCCTGCTGCGCTCGATGTTCCGTCCACGCCGCAAAGGACTGTCTGCCGGCCATTGGGGCCGCCGCGGTAGCGGCTTGGGCAATGTCGCGACCGGCATCATCCTCGGCAATGTACTTGGCGGCATGGGCCGCGGCGGTGGCGGTGGCGGCTTTGGCGGTGGCGGCGGTTTCGGCGGCGGCGGCGGCAGTTTCGACGGCGGCGGCGCCTCTGGAGATTGGTAATGGGCATGGACAACGGTATCAAGCATCGCATCACGCGCACATGGCGCCACCTCACCAGTAGCGGCGCCGCAGCCAAGCGCGCCTTTCCTGAAACTACACTGACTGCCATCAGCGAGGCCATCACCGCGGGTGAACAGACCCATCGCGGAGAAGTTCGCTTGATCATTGAAAAGGCGCTCGACCTTGACGACGCCTGGGACGGCGTCACCAACCGCCAGCGCGCGCTGGCGCTGTTCGCCGACTATGGCGTATGGGACACCGAAGACAATTGCGGCGTGCTCATCTACGTCAACCTGGCCGAGCACCGGGTCGACATCGTGGCCGACCGGGGTATCGACCGCAGGATCGACAGCGCTACCTGGCAGGCGGTTTGCCGCACCATGACCGATGGCTTCAAGGCAGGACATTTCCATGATGCGACGCTGGCCGCCATCGGGCAGGTCAACGAGCTGCTGCGGCAACATTTCCCGGCCGATGGCTCGCGCGCCAACGAATTGCCGGACAAGCCGCTGATGCTGTAATCGCGGGGAGGCGCGGGGTGGCGCGGACATCACGGTAGCAAGCAATGCAAGAGCCGGCAGGGCTCGCTACAATTGCTGTTTGCACATTCAGAAAGCCCGTCATGAAACTTGCCAACAAAACCGCGATCGTCACCGGCGCCAGCCAGGGCATCGGCCTGGCCTGCGCCCAACGCCTGGTACAGGAAGGCGCCCGCGTGATGCTCGTCGATGTCCGCCCGGAAGGCGCGCAAGCGGCCACCGCGCTGGGCGAGGCGGCGCGCTTTTACCAGGCCGACGTCAGCTTGAGAACCGAGGTGGAAGCCATGCTGGCGGCCACGCTGGCGGCCTTTGGCCAGGTGGATATCCTGATCAACAACGCGGGCATCACCCACGCGGCCGACTTCCTCGACCTGACCGAGGACGACTTCGACCGTGTGCTCCGGGTCAACCTCAAATCAATGTTTTTGTGCAGCCAGGCGGCTGCCCGCGAGATGGTCAAGCGCCAGAGCGGCTGCATCATCAATATGTCGAGCGTCAACGCCGAATTGACGATTCCTAACCAGGTGCCCTATGTGGTGTCGAAGGGCGGCATCAACCAGCTCACACGGGTGACCGCCATCAGCCTGGCCCAGCACGGCATTCGCGTCAATGCGATCGGCCCCGGCACGATCCTGACCGAACTGGCGAAAAAAGCCGTGCTCGGCAGCCCCGAAGCGCGCCACACCATCTTGTCGCGTACCCCGCTCGGACGCTGTGGCGAACCGGAAGAAATCGCCGCGATCGCCGCGTTTCTGGCAAGCGAAGACGCTTCGTACATGACTGGCCAGACCCTGTATGCGGACGGCGGAAGGATGGCGTTGAACTATACCGTTGCGGTGCGCGAGTGACACCCATTCGGCTACCGAGAACGACGTGAAGATATGCGAAATATCAATGTCTGGTATCCAAATTCGCAATTGGACATATATTTGGCGGCGCAGCATAATTGCACCTGTCTCCACTATTCTCCTCCAAGAAAATAGTTTTAAGCCCGCCTCGAGCGGGCTTTTTTTTTTGCCTCTCGATTGTTCTCGTGGCGCGCGTCCTGCGCGATATCGTTGAGATCGCGCTGCATCCGAATTGTTCAGTTAGCACTGTCGACGTTTGATCAGTGTCATAGCATGGTCGTCATAAGCCCATATACTTTGAATCACCTGTGACACACGCAACCGATATGCGTGGTTGCAGCCGGTGTGCTGCACAGTGTGCAACACACCAACCCGATTTGCGTCTCATCCCTCGCCTCCCTGTCCGGCCCTGGCTCATGCCCACCAACTGCTGGCAGGCAGTTTTCACATGGTCAACATGCCAATATAAATCTCGCCACAGCGCTTGTAGCCTTGCGAGATTTGGCTATCATGAAGCTCGCGCCCTGGATTTGTCTCATCCGCGGGGCCAGACAACACAGCAACGGAGCCAGTCTATGAATTTTCGTGCATCCGAAACATATTCTTCGCCTCACTCACCTGCAGGCCGCCGTCAGCACACCGACGACGACCTGGTCCTCGTCGAACTGAGCCCGCAGGCAGTCATCGACCAGCCACTCGACGCGGGCATGTCGCTCGATTTGCTCACCTTCGGCACGGTGCGCGAAATCTGCCCCAAGTGCCAGTTCACCCACCTGAAGCTGGTGCTGCGCCAGACCAGTGTGCGCATGGCCCATCTCTTTTGCGCCGACTGCGAAAGCTGTTTCGACGCGCACTACCCCAACGGCGCTCCGGCGCTGACCATCTGAACTGCACGAGGGATCTGGCTTGATAGCCGGCTGGCGTGGTATCGTTGGCTTTTGCCCAACGCCCCGCCGTCATGCCTGCATTGTTTTCCCTCCTGTTGCTCGATCCACGCCTGCGCCACGCCCGCCTCATCCTGGCCCTGGTCCTGTACGCCGGCGTTGTCATTGCTGGCTCGATACCCGGTGCGCGCGCCGAGGTCGGTGTATACGCAACCGGCCTGGTACTGCACGGCCTGACCTATGCCTTCCTGACCCTGCTGTGGTTCTTCGGCAGCACCGGAAGCGCACCGGTGCGCGCTTTAAAAGCCGTGCTGGCAATTGGCCTGATGGGCGCCGGCGACGAGCTGGTGCAGAGTTTCCTGCCCTACCGTTCGGGCGACGTGCGCGACTGGATGATCGATATCACCGCCGCACTCCTGACCAGCACGGCGCTAGCGGTCTTCCTGCCGCGACGCGACCCCTTGCGCCAGCCCTGACAAATCCGGCCGCAAAAAAATTCACCGGCCTCAAGGCCACTTGATGCATCTCACGTCCAACCCGAGTCCGCTGGAACGCTGACGCGCTTCGTGCCTCTTACCAGAGGTGGCACGCTGCATCGTCACGCATCCCACTGAACATCCATTACAAGGAGTTGGTCATGAAGCAAAAACAACAGAGCATGATCCTGGCGGGCGTGCTGGCGGGGGCGCTGGGCCTGGCCGGCTGCGCCGGCACTGGCAGCGACACGTCCAGCAGCGGCATGTCCAGCGGCGCCACCGGCACCACTGGCACCAGCGGCACCAGCGGCACCATCGGCACCACCGATGCATCCGGCTATCCGGCTGGCACCGCCAGCGGCAGCGCGGGCAGCACCGGCACCGGCACCACCAGCTCGTCGGGCTGGGACCAGTCGGGCAGCACGGCCACGACCGGCGTCACGCCTGCGCAGACCGGCCCATCCACGGCCGCCAGCGCCAGCCCGAACAGCACCGTGCTGGCAATCGAGGTCATTCCCAGTGCCAGCGCCAGCTCGGGCAGCGTCGGCAGCACTGGCGCGGCTGGCGCCACCGGCAGCGCCGCCTCCTACCGCATCACCGTGCGCATGGACGACGGCAGCACCCAGGTCGTCACCCAGGACATCACACCCGATTTCCGCAGCGGCGACCGGATAAACGTGACCGGCGGCGCAATCCAGCGCTAGCGTAGGCGCCGGGCTTCGCGGCGGCTAAGCCTGGCGGCGGCATGCGCTACACGTGACAGGCGCGTTCGGAGCGCCTGTAGAATCGTGCAACAAAAAAAAGCGCACCCTCAGGTGCGCGCGTGGGGAGATTTACGGGCCATCCCCAGCGTCTGGCCGGGCGACGAGCTTCGCCCAGCCATGCCTGCTGGCGGGCGACTTTCCGCCCGGCGCCCGGCAAGACCACAGTCCCGCACAAGCGCTCCCCCGGGTTTCATCTCGCTTACGGCATGCCGGTTCCACCAGGCAAGCCATCCCCTTCCGATTCGATGTCCTTTCTTTGCAGCGGCACATTGCGCGTGGCGGCACTGATCACTTCCAGCGGCAGTTTCGGCGTGCGGTCGGCGTTGAGCAGGCCATTTGCCTCCTGGAAGGTATCGGTGAACTGCGTGTAGCAGAAGCCACTGAACATGAAGGTTTCGTTCACCACCTGCAACAGCCTGCGGTAGAGCGACGAATAGCTCTCGGCCGAATGCGCGCGCGAGTAACCCCAGGTCGTCTTGTCGGCATCCGGATCCTGCTTCTGGTCGTAGGCGATTCCTCCGAACTCGGTCAGCACGATCGGCTGGCCGCGGTGTGGAAAGCCGTCCAGGGTCAGGATGCGGCCACCCGGACGCCGCTGGTCGAACAGGGTGCGCACCGGGTCGGTCACCGCATAGCGCGCCTGCAGCTTTTCCGGGTCGCAGTCGTAGTCGTGGATGCCAAGGATGTCGGTCGCCGAGGCTTCCCAGCCGTCGTTACCGATTACCGGCCGGGTCGAATCGAGCGTGCGCGTCAGGTGATACAGCGCCTCGACCGCGTTACGATGGGCCTGGGTCAGGGTCAGGTTCGGTACGCCCCAGGACTCGTTGAACGCTACCCAGACGATGATGCAGGGGTGGCTGTAGTCGCGCTGGATCGCTTCGGTCCACTCGCGCACCATGCGCGTGATCGCCCGCGAGCTGAAGCGGTAGGCGGACGGCATCTCTTCCCACACCAGCAGGCCCAGCCTGTCGGCCCAGTACAGGAAGCGCGGGTCTTCGATCTTCTGGTGCTTGCGCACGCCATTGAAACCCATCAGCTTGACCAGCTCGACGTCTCGCTTCAGGTGTTCGTCGGAAGGCGCGGTCATGAACGACTCGGGCCAGTAGCCCTGGTCCAGCACCAGGCGCAGCTGGTAGGGACGGCCATTGAGCATGAAGCGGTCGCGGTTGATCGAGACAGAGCGCAGCGCCGTGTACGAGCGGATACGGTCGAGGATCTTGTCGCCGCAGCGCAGCGTGACCTCGGCATCGAGCAGGGTCGGGCGCTCCGGGCTCCACAGGATTTCGTTGCGGGAATCGTCTATACCCGGATCGGACAGCGCGATCTTGCGGTTCGCTTCGCCGGCCAGCAGCTTGTAGTAGTCGTCGGCGAGCAAATGTTCGCCGTGCCAGATCTTGACCTCGACGAAAAGGTCTTGATGAGTATGGCCGGCAGCAAATACCTCGCAGCCAATTTCATAGGTCTCGAAAATCGGGGTCCAGCGCAGCGAGGCGATATAGGTGTCTTCCACCTGCTCGACCCAGACGGTCTGCCAGATGCCGGTGGTGCGCGGATACCAGATCGAATGCGGCTCGAGCAGCCAGTCTTGCTTGCCGCGCGGCTTGGCGAGGTCGGCCGGATCGTCTTCGACAAACACGGTAACGACTTGTTTGCCGCTCTCGCTCATGGCACCGGTGATGTCGGCCTGGAACGGCGTGTGGCCGCCCTCATGCTCGACGACCAGCCGGCCATTGACCCAGACCCGGGCGCTGTAGTCGACAGCGCCGAAATGCAGGATCGTGCGCTTGCCGTCGGCCGCCAGTTCGAACTCGCGCTCGTACCAGACGGCGCGGTGAAAGCCCGTATCCTGGATGCCGCTCATCTCGGTTTCGGCAGCAAACGGCACGTTGATGTCGTGGGTCCATTCGGGCGCATGGTCCGGCAGCCGGTAGACCAGGTCGTCGTCGAAGCAGAAGCGCCATTTTCCGTTCAGGTTGATCCAGTTGTCGCGCACCAGCTGGGGACGGGGGTATTCAAACTGACTCATTGTTGTCCTTTCTGTTGAGTCGGGACCGGAAGCAAAATCCGGCCCTCTCGTCCATGTTGGTTGTATGCCGCCAGCGCGTTGGCGGCGGCTTGCTGCGCCTGGCCAGCCCGGCACAGCGCCACGCAGGCGCCGCCGAAGCCGGCACCGGTCAGGCGCGCGCCCAGCACGCCGGGCTGGGCACGCAATTGCTCGCACAGGTCGTTCAGTTCGGAAATCGAGACTTCGTAGTCATCGCGCAGGCTGAAGTGCGAGGCATTCATCAGTTCGCCAAAGCGCTCGGCGCCAACGCCGCCTGCCGCTTCGAGCACGCGCAGGTTTTCCAGCACCACATGGCGGGCGCGTTCGCGCAGCGGCGACGGCAGGCCTTCCACACTGGCAGGGTCGAGCACGTCGCGCAGCGCCGGCACGCCCAGCTTGCGCGAAGCTTCCTCGCACTCGGCGCGGCGCTCGTTGTACTTGCTGGCGGCGAGCTTGCGCGCAATGCCGGAATCGACCACGATCAGTTCGGTATCGGGCGGCATGTCGACCAGCCGGTGCTCGAGCGTGCGCGCATCGATGAACAGCATGCTGGTCTCACCGGCCAGGCTCGAGGCCATCTGGTCCATGATGCCGCAGTTGACGTGCGCGTATTCGATTTCGGCGCGCTGCGCGATCCGGGCCAGCTTGACGTCGTCGAGTTCGAAGCCGAGCAGCGCGCGCATGGCACGCAGCGTCGCCACTTCGAGCGCGGCCGAGGACGACAGGCCCGAGCCCACCGGCAGGTCCGAGGTCACGTAGATGCGCAGCGGCGGCACCTCGATGCCCTCGGCCTGCACCAGCCGGATGCAGCCCTCGATATAGCTGCCATAGCCCTGCGGCGCATTGCCGTCGTAGGCAAAGGTGACGGTGTTGTCGAAGGTGGGCGAATAAAAGTGGAAGTGGTCGTCGCCGCTGCGACTCATCGCCACCACCGTGCGCTGCGGGGTCGCCACCGGCAGCATGAAGCCGTCGTTGTAATCGGTATGCTCGCCGAGCAGGTTAACGCGCCCGGGAGCCGATGCGTTCACTTCCGGCGCGCCGCCGAAGAATGTGTCGGTATTCACCATGTTTGCGTCTCCAGCCAGAGGGGCCGCATGCGGCCATGTACGTCCGCCGCCGGCCATCCGGGGTCGAACGTGAGGTTCTCGAGTCCTTCCGGACCGAGCAGGAAAGTGTCTTCGATCTTGACGCCCACGAAGCTCGGGTTGAACGCAAAGGCCATGCCCTCTTCGAGCAGGGTCGCAGTGCTCGGGCTGGCCACGATCTCGCGCGCCCGGTAGCCGGTAATTCCGCCCTGGTGATGCTCGCGGATCGCCGCTTCGCGGTCAACGTGCTTGTAGGCCGCGTCCAGCGCGTGGTACACCGACGACAGCGACATGCCCGGCAGCACCGCTGCCAGCCCGGTGGCCTCGACTTCCATCAGCGCGTGCTGGTCGTCCAGCGGCGCCGCCCCGGCAGCGCCGAAGCGCACGAAACGGGTCAGGTTGGCATACAGGCCGTGGCGACGCGCGCAGAACACCAGCATGGCGCGCTGGCCGATCCGGTCGTGGGTGGGGGTCGGGTGACGCCAGGCTGGCAGGCGCCGTTCTCCGGCCACCAGCACCAGGGCTGGATGAATGCCGCGCCGCCAGAGTGCCTGCGCACCGGCGCCGGCCAGCTCGAACTCGGTCCAGTCGGGGCGTGCCTGGCGCATCGTCTCGCTCATCGCTTCGGACGCTTCCCGGCCCAGTATGCGGTAGCGTTCGCGTTCGGCGGCGCCCAGCACCAGTCGGCGCTGGCGCAGCGCCGCGGGCAAGGCCTGCTCTCCATTGCGTGGAAGGTCAGACAAGATGGTGCGCCCGCCAGCCGCGGTCTGCACATAGCGCTCGCGCAGCTCGGGCTCGGCCCACGGTTCGGCATGGAAGGTGAAGCCTTCCGGGACTTCTTCTGCGCGCAAACGCTCGGCTTCGATGGCATCGGTCAGGATGCAGGCTTCTTCGAGCGTGACCAGTACCTCGGCTACGCCCTGGTCGGTGGTGTGCAACACGGCGCTCGATCCGCCGGCAGTGATCCAGGCGAACCAGTCAACGCCGCGCAGGCGCAACGCCCCCGCGTTTGCCGCCTGCAGGTGGGTCCGTACCAGCGCCAGCTTGTCGGCAACTTCAGCCTCTCTTGGCTGGACTACGGTCATCAGCGCGCCTCCCGGTTCTCGTCCAGGCTCACTTCGACCTGCTGCAGTTCGTAGGCGGTGGTCTCGGGCAGCACGTCCATTGCGAACATGCCGGCTGCCAGCTCGGTTCCGGCCAGGTATTTGAGCCGGTCCTTGGTGCGGTACGGCGGATAGAACTGCGCGTGCAGCTGGGTCTCGGGATGCTCGGCGCCGTCGGTCGGCGCCTGGTACCAGGCCATCAGGTAAGGGAAAGGCCGGTTCCACAGCGTCTCGAACTTGAGCAAAACCGTCTTGAGCGCCCGTGCCAGGCCGGCCCGCTGCGGCCCACTCAGGGCAGCGAAATCCTTGCACGGCGCGGTCGGCATCACCCACACCTCGTATGGATAACGGGCACAGGCCGGCACAAAGGCGATGGCATGCTCGTCCTGGTACAGCACGCGCTTGCCATCGGCCGCCTCGTCGCGCGCCATGTCGCATAGCAGGCTGGTGCCGTGCTGCAGGAAGTATTCGCGCTCCTGCGCCAGCATGCGCGCCGGCACCGCCGGCACGAACGGGTACGAATAGATCTGGCCATGCGGATGGTGCAGCGTAACGCCGACTTCGGCGCCACGGTTCTCGAATGGCAGCACGTAGTGGATGTTCGGATGGCTGCCGATGCGCTCGGTACGGTCGCCCCACGTGTACAGCAGCAGCTCGATGCGCGACAGCGGCAGCGAAGCCAGCGCCGCCTCCGGCGTCTGGGTAAACACCACCACCTCGCAGTGGCCATTGGCGGGCGCGGTCGGTACCGTCACGCTGGGCGGGTCGTGCGACTCCAGCGCCAGCGAGGGAAAGCGGTTGTCGAAGACGGCGATCTCGTAGTCGCCGGCCGGCATTTCGGTCGGGTGCTCGGGATCGCTGATCGGCGCCAGCGGATTGTATTGCGGCGGCGGCTGGTAGGTACGATTCTGGCGAAAGGCGGCATAGGTGACCCATTCGCCGCGCAGCGGGTGCCAGCGCAGATGCGGATTGGCGTGCTGGGGCTCGGCGAACGGGCTCGGTGCGGTGATTCCCTCGGGAATCGGCCGGTTGCTGTAGAGGGTAATGTTGCGTCCGTCCGGCTTCTTGAGATCTTTGCTGTGCATGGTATCCAAAAAATGTCGGGCAAATCGGGCGCGAGCAGTCACCGGCGGAACCGGTGTGCTCGCGTTCTGAACACCAATCCTAACATGGTGATTTCACCACATTTTTCCGCCGGTATACCTGTATTTTCCAATCGTCAACGACGCCGTTGCACAAGGCATGACTGGCCCGTGCAAGCCGCCCTTTGCCTCTCTGGGAAAGCCGATAATCCATGCTCGGCCCGGCGCTTTTCTGTAAGCCTGATCCTACGTAAGGATGGGATTTTCTACCCAGCGCCGTCGAGACGAACACCTACGAAGTCACCCGCAAGAACAGGGCAAAAAGGCTCCAGCTGGCGTGGCGCTTCGCGTCCAGCAAAAAAAAAACCGCTCGGTAAGCCCGAGCGGCATATCCCTGCACAACAGACCAATGGCAGGCCTAGCGCGCCAGCTCCACCAGCACCGCCGTGTACATCTGCAAGTTCAGCAGCAGCTGCTTTTCGGTAATGAACTCGTGCTCCGAGTGGCCGGTGTAGACCTTGCCCGGCATGCCAGGGCCGAAGCTGACTGCGCCCGGGAACAGGCGCGAGTTGGTGCCGCCGCCGATCGCCACCGGCTGCGGGTCTTTCATGCCGGAAAAATACGAGAACACGCTCATCAGGGTCGGCAAGTGCGGCGCGTTCTTCTGTACCCACGGCTCGTTGATGCGTACCGTGACATTGGCAAGCGACAGCTGGCGGCTTTGCCACTGGGCCAGCGCGGCGTGGATCTCGCCGGTGAGCTGCTCGGTGCTCTTGCCCTGCGGGCGGCGCAGGTTGATCGAGACCTCGATGCCGCCGCCTTCTTCCTGCTTGCGCTGGCGGATCACCGTCGGCGCGACGGTCATCTGCCCCATGAACCCGTCGCGGTAGGCGATGGTGCCGAACTTTTCGCCGTACAGGCCGGTGCCGACCATCTCGTTGAGAAAGTTGACCACGCCGCCCGCCGTGGTGTTGGCCCAGGGGCGCACCGCCAGCGCATCGGCCAGCATGCTTACCGCGTTGACGCCGTGTTCCGGTTTCGATGAGTGGGCCGACACGCCCCTGGCCTTGATTGCCAGGCCGCTGCCCTGCCAGGCGAAGTGGTACTGCATGCCGTCTTGCCCGGCGGCGCGCGCGCGCACCGCCTGTTCGAGCTGCGGGGTAGCGTTTGCCACCAGCGCAGTAGCGTCTTCCGGAATCTGGGTGCGGAAAAAGCCGCCGCCGAACTCGGCCACGTAGGGCTCGCCCGCCGGCGCGCTGGCCGCGTCCTGCCGGGGCACCGTGACGGCAATCGTGCCCGAGCCCTTCTCGGCCGTCACTGCCGGGTATTCGGCGTCGAGCGTGATGTTGACCTGCGGCGGCTGGTGGGTTTTCAGGAACTCGGTCAGCGGACCCCAGTCGGATTCTTCGCCCATGTACACGTACAGCTCGATGCGCTTGGACAGCGGCACGCCACGGTCGCGGATCGCCTTCATCGCATACAGCGCGGTGGCGATCGGGCCCTTGTCGTCCTCGGCGCCGCGCGCCAGCAGCTTGCCAGGCTCGCTGGTACGGTCCAGCACGAAGGGCGATTTCTTCCACTTGCTCGCATCCACCGGCTGCACGTCGCCATGCGTAATCACGCCAACCCGCTCGGCCGCGCTGCCCAGCCCGATGATGACGGTCCAGCCGTGGTCAGCGTAGTCCAGCCCAAGGCGCTGCGCCTCGCGCTTGAGGGCTTGCTTGAACGCGATATGAACCGGATTCTTGTCGGATGCGACGACCGGGTCGGCCACCGTGTTATAGCTCACCAGCTCCGCCAGCGTGTCGACCAGCTCCGTGCGGTAGGTGGTGACGGCATACTTGGCGGTGCTGACCGCCACCTCGCTCGGCGCTTTGGTCGCGCCAGCGGCGGCAACCGGCACCGCCGCCGCGGTGCCGAAGACTGCCAGCAGCACGCTGGCCAGCAGGGTTGTTCGAATCGTCATCGCCATCTCCATCGTCGGGGGTCACCAGTGCGGGTTGCAAATGCGCAAGAAGTCTAGCACAGGCGTGCCTGCGCACCCGGTCGCGTTCGGGTATGGTGACGGCAACCCAAACCCACGAGGACATGCCCTCATGACCGAAAAAACCGTACAGCGGATACACCCCGCCACGCGCGACGACATTGGCGAGCTGATCACCCGCCGTCCCTTGCCCGCTCCCCGCCTCGAACAGATCGACCCATTCCTGTTCCTTAACCACCACGGCCCGCAGACCTATCCCCCGCACAACAGCGGCCTGCCCTTCGGACCGCACCCGCATCGCGGGTTCGAGACCGTCACCTTTATTCTCGAGGGCATGCTGGCCCACCGCGACAACGCCGGCCACGAAAGCATCATCGATGCCGGCGGCGTGCAGTGGATGACGGCCGGGCGTGGCATCGTGCATGCCGAAGTATCGCCGCGCGCGTTTCTGGATGCGGGCGGTCCGGTCGAGATCCTGCAGCTGTGGGTCAATTTGCCGGCAAGCCTGAAAATGAGCGAGCCGGCCTATACAGGACTGCAGCGCGCCGACATTCCTGCCCTGCCGCTCGACGCCGGCAAAGTAACCATGAACCTGATTGCAGGGCAATGGGAAGGATCGTGCGGGCCAGTGCATACGCTCACCGGCGTCTTCATGAGCACCCTGCAGATGGAGGCAGGCGGCTGCCTGCGCGTCAGCGGCCTGACAGGGCGCAGCGTGTTCCTGTATGTGGCGCGCGGCATGGTCCGGGTGGGCAGGCAGGGCGCCATGGTCACGCAGATGCACCTGGTGGAATTTAACGACGCCGGCGACGCCATCGAGATCCGGGCCGAGCGCGATGCGCTGGTGGTATTTGGCCATGCGGCCCCGATCCGTGAACCGGTGGTGGCGCATGGCCCCTTCGTCATGACGACCCGCGAAGAAATCGCCCAGGCCATCGAGGATTACCAGGCCGGGCGGTTTGGCTCAGCGCTGGGCTAATGCAAGCTGGCGGCGGCCGTCGACGGTACTAACGCGCACCGTCTCCACATGCCGGCGCGTGCCTTCGAAGGCAAAGCGCACGTCCTTGTTCATCGCGACGAAGCGGCCCTTGCCGATGTGGACGATCTCGACCGGACCGTCGCCAAGGTCGGCATACACCGTTTTCGCATTGCCGGTGAGCTTGCCGGTGACGGTCAGCTTGCGGCCGTCGGTCATTTCGTAGTCGCCCATCATGCGGTCGAACAGGAAGGGGGCCATCGGGGTCCGCGCGGCCTGGGCGCCGATCACGGTGACGCGTTCGGTCGAGGCGGCCTGGGGCGCCGCCGTGGCGGTGGCGGTGGCGGTCAGGGCGAAGAAGGTGGCGGTGGCAGCCAGCAGCAGTTTGGTACGCATGATCGATATTCCTTTTAATGGCGATTGAGGTCGGACCGGTGCGGCTAACAACCTGTGCTGCGCGGTCCACGATATTCAAGTTCGCCAGCGTTTGTCTGGGTTTGTCTGGCGATATGAGTAGTCTAGCCAAGCGCCGCGCAGGCTCAAGCTGCAAGCGCCGAAACGCCGTAAATACGGGATGAACTGCGTAAAACCGATGCCAGGTGGGGGGTGCATATACGTGTGCGCCTGCCGGCGAAGCTGCTGCCGAACGTGCGGCAGCCCTGGCCGCATATGGCTTACAGTAGGCTTTTCGTTGATTCGGGCGACAGACCATGCAACCCATCTCCCTGGCTGCCACCACGCGCGGCTACCCCGGCACTGAGAACACCATCGAGAACGTCCATACCGGCTCGGTGGCGGTCGTCGACGTCCAGGGACGCCTGCTGTATTCGGCCGGCGACCCGCACTACCCCACGTTCACGCGTTCGGCGCTCAAGCCTTTCCAGGCGCTGCCGTTCATGCTGTCCGACGGGCCCGCGCGCTTTGGCCTGTCGCGCGACGAACTGGCCCTGCTCTGCGCCAGCCACTCGGGCGAAGACATGCACCTGGAAGGCGTGCAATCGATTCTCACCAAGATCGGCCTCGATCCAGGCCACCTCGAATGCGGCTGCGCAACGCCGCTGTTCTACGAGTTCACAGGTCAGCAGCCGCCCGCCGGCCGCAACTGGACCCCGCTGCACCACAACTGTTCGGGCAAGCACAGCGGCTTCCTGGCCTGGTGCCGCCTGCATGGCACGCCGACCGCCGGTTATGTGGAGCGCGCCCATCCACTGCAGCAGGCGATCCGCGCCACGCTGGCCGACACGGTCGGCATGCCTGCAGAGGCCATGCCGACCGGGATCGACGGCTGCTCGGCGCCGAATTATGCAATGCCCCTGTCGCGCCTGGCCCACCTGTACGCACGCCTGGGGCAAGGCAAAGCCGATGCGCGGCTGGGTGGAGCGATGGGCGACTTGCGCGATGCGATGACGGCGCGCCCCGACCTGGTCTCGGGCACGGCACGTACCGACCTGTCCTGGATGACCGCCGGTGGCGGCGACTGGGTGGCGAAAGTGGGCGCCGACGCGGTGCAAACCATCGGCATCGGCTCGGCCGGCCTGGGCATCGCCGTCAAGATTACCGACGGCAACAGCCGCGCCTTGCACCCGGTCGTCTACAGCGTACTCGAGCAGCTCGGCTTGCTCAACGCGGCCCGCCGCGCAGAGCTGGACCAATACCGCCAGCCGCTCATCCGCAATGCGCGCGGTGCGGTGGCGGGCGATATCCGGACCCTGTTCACGCTGGCGCCCGCGGGCCGGGCCTGAATCTGGACCTGAACCTGGACCTGAATCTGGGCCTGAACCTAACCCTGAACCTGGTCAGGCTGCCAGCCGGCGCAGCATCGCAGCGATCGCCGCGATCACGGCATCGTCATCCCAGTAGCTGTTGTGGACAAGCGGGTTCCAGCTGCGCAGTAACAGGCTGGCGGCGCCACGGCCGGCATTGATGGCGCGGTCTTCCACCAGCGCGCGGTAGCCGCTGGAGAGCGGCTGCAGCGGCCAGCCAAGAATGTCGTCCGGGTCGTAGAAATTGATCCACTTGAACAGCGAGGTGGGTGGCGCGATCGGGATGATGTGCATTTCCTTGTGCGCGGCCACAAACACCGGGATGTTGCTGCCGGTCGTGACCAGCGCCGCGCAGGTGCCGGCGGCCAAAAAGGTTTTCTCGCTGGCGCTCAAGCTGCGCCCCAGCGCGCCCGCCGCCCAGGCATCGATATTGCGCCAGATGCCAGCGCCCACCGGCCTGCCCGCCGCCGCCTTCTGCGCATCGTAGATGTAACTCGACAGCACCTGGCCGCCAAGTGACTGCGCCACGAACACCACCGGCATGCCGGGACGGATCGCATGCGCCGACAGCAGCGTGCGCGCGATCTCGCCCTGCGCCAGTTCGTAGACCGAACCGGGGCTTTCCTTGTGGTTTTCCAGGCCGGCGGCGTCGCCCAGACCGAACAGCACGAATTTGCGCAGGTCGGCGTAGCGCACCGCGCTAGCCTGCACGGTGCGGTCCCAGACCGTGTACTGGTTGTCCTGCAGGATGTTCTGGTAATACACCGAGCGCATCACGACCTTGCCAGCGACAGCGCCGAGCTGTCCGCGCACGCGCTCCATCAGCCCGTCGGCATAGGTGGGCGGTGTTTCTCCCATTCCATGCAGCGTGATCAATGCCACTTCGCTCAAGACAGCCTCCCCATCTGGCCGCATCCTGATCTGGGCGCGGCCTGTGTTTGATGGGAGTAGCCTACCAGTTTTCGTGGCTGTGCATGCGCTCGCCCGGCCCGTTTTCGCCTGGCCCGGCGCTACGCGATCGTCAACGCAAACTGCGCGACGCCGTCCACGCCACCGCGCACCCGGTCGCCGCGGCTCAAGGCCGCCACGCCTGCCGGCGTGCCGGTATAGATCAGATCACCCGCCTCCAGCCGCACCAGACGCGACAAATGGCTGATCACATCGGCGATCGGCCAGATCATGTCGCCGAGCTTGCCCTCTTGCCGCAGCGCGCCGTTGACTTCGAGCCAGATCCGCGCATCTTGCGCAAGCCCCAGCGTCGTCGCCGGCGTCAAGGGACTGCAAGGCGCCGACGCGTCGAAGCCCTTGGCCATGTCCCAGGGCCGACCCGTATTCTTGGCCTGCGCCTGCAGGTCGCGCCGCGTCAGGTCCAGGCCGACGCCATACCCCCATACCAGCGCCATCGCATCGGCAGGTGCGATGTCGGCGCCGCCGCTGCCCAGCGCCACCACCAGCTCCACCTCGTGGTGCAAGTCGTCGGTAGCAGGCGGATAAGGCACCGTGCCACTGGCCGGCACCACCGCATCGGCGGGCTTGGTAAAGAAAAACGGCGGCTCGCGCTCGGGATCGCTGCCCATCTCGCGCGCATGCGCACCGTAGTTGCGGCCGACGCAGAACACGCGGCGAACCGGAAAACGGGAATCTTGCCCCGCCACGGCGAGCGTTGGCGTGGCGGGCGCGGAAATAACGTAACTGGACATGCGGATCCTTTCATGGACTGGACGCGCATGATACCCGCACGCCGGGCGGCGCTTCAAGCGGTGCCGGACGCCTGCGAGCGCGCAGCAGCACTGCCGACCGCTTCGAGCACGCGCACCAGCGCCGTCATGTCCACCGGCTTGACCAGGTGATGCGCGAAGCCTGCCTCGATGGCGCGCTCGCGGTCCCTGGACTGGCCATAGCCGGTGATCGCCACCAGCACCGTGGCGCTGGTTTCCGGCATGGCGCGCAGCTGTTGCGCGAGCTGGTAGCCGTCGATATCGGGCAGGCCGATATCGACCAGCATCGCATCCGGCCTCTCGGCGCGCGCGCGCCGCAGGCCCGAGCGCGCGTCGTACTCGACCGCGGTTTGATAGCCCTGCACGTTCAGCAGCGTGGACAGGCTGTCGACCGCGTCGGCGTTGTCGTCGACCAGCACCAGGCGCAGCGGCCGCGCCAGCACCGCACTCGCGCACTGGTCCGGCGGCGCGCCGTTGGCGCCGGCCGCGGCGTCTGGCGCGGCGTCCACGCAAGGCAGCGCCAGCGTGAAGCTGCTGCCCTGTCCCACGCCGCCGCTGGAGGCGCCCACTTCGCCCTCGTGCAGCTCGACCAGCCGCCTGGCCAGCGTCAGGCCCAGGCCCAGCCCGCCCTGCGAGCGTGCCAGCGTGCGCGCGCCTTGCGTGAACAGGTCGAACACGTTCGGCACCAGCTCGGCCGGCATGCCGCAGCCGTTATCGCTCACGGTGAGCAGCATGCGTCCATCGGTCGCTTCCAGCCTGAGGGCGATGCGTCCGTCGTTCTGGGTGTACTTGGCGGCGTTGTTGAGGATGTTGGACACGCTCTGCACCAGGCGGGTCTGGTCGCCGCGCACATACACCGGCGCGGCCGGCAGCGCCATCTCGACCTGGTGCCCCTTTTCGCTGATGAGCGGACGCGCCTGATCGAGCGCGCCCGAGACAATCTCGCGAAAGTCCACCACGCCCAGCTTGAGCTTGACGAGCCCGCGCGTAACGCGCGAGACGTCGAGCAGGTCGTCGATCAGGCGGCTCATGTGGCGCACCTGGCGGCTGATGATGGTGGTGGTCTGGCGAATTCGCGGCTCGTCCTGGAACTGCATCGACAACAGGCTGGCCGAACTGCTGATCGGCGCCAGCGGATTGCGCAGTTCGTGGGCCAGCATGGCCAGGAACTCGTCCTTCGTGTGACTGAGTCGCTCGGCCTGCACGCGCGCCGCGCGTTCGCTCTGCAGCAGCGCGTCACGTTCGAGTGCGGATTTCTGCGCCACCTCGTACAGGCGCGCATTGTCCATGGCGATCGCCGCCTGCGCCGCGACGCCGGCGACGATGCGTTCGGTCCGTTCAGTGAAAACGCCAGGCTCCGGATGACCGAACAGCAAAGCGCCCAGTAGCGTGCCGGAACGCGACACCACCGGTACTGCCAGGTAGCTGCGCAGCGCCGGCTGGCCGCTCGGGGTGGCGCCGGTGGCCGCCAGTGCCGCATAGCGCGGGTCGCGCGTGACGTCTCTGCAGCGCAGCGCGCGCTCGCCATCGAAGCGCGGACGCAACAAGCTGGCGGCGCCCGGGTCGCCCCCTTGTCCGAATTGCTCCCCGAAGCGTTCCGGCCATGCGCCCGAGAGCGTGTACAGCTGTGCTGAAGCGCCATCGTCAGCGCGCTGTCCGCCCTGCGCCTGGTAGAAGAAGCCACCGAAGCGCGCCCCTGCCAGTTCGGTGCCGGCGTCGGTGATCGCCTGCATCAGCGTGTCGAAGTCGAGCGTCGAGGCCAGCGCCTGTCCGGTGCGGTTGAGCATTTCGAGCACACGCTTTTCGTCGCGCAGCGACTCTTCCACGCGCGCGCGCCGCACCACTTCGCGGGTCTGGCGCGCCACGTCCTCGGCCAGGAGTATGTCCTGGTCGCTCCAATGGCGCGGACACTGCTCAAGCAGATAGAAGACCGCGGCCAACTGCCCTGCTTCGATCAGCGGTACGATCAACATCGCGCGCGCGCCGACGCTGGCATAGCCCTGGGCATACTGCGCCGAGCGCTCATCGAGGGCGATATCGTCGAGCCGCAGCGTGCGGCCCTTGCGCAACTGGGCGACAATCGCCGGACCGAAACTGTCGAGCGGACGCGATTGCCCGGCCAGGCTGGCGAGCCGGCCGTCGGTCCAGTCGCGATCCACGCTAACGGTACCGGCCGCCATGTCGATCTCGCCATAGCCAACCCGGCCCACGCCAAGGCGCCCGCCCGTCAGGCGGCAAGCCGCTTCCATGATATGGGCGGCATCGACCAGGGGACGCAAGGCCGTGCTCAATTCAAGGTGAAACGCGTGGCGCTGCTCGGCCAGCACGCGCGACGTGGTGTCGGACCAGACGCAGGCCACGCCGACCACGTCGCCGTGATGGCGCACCGGGCTGACCGATGCCGACACGAAGCGCTGTTCGATGCGGCCATTGCGAACCGGCTGCATCAGCACGTTCTCGCAGTGGGCCGGCTGGCCGGCCAATGCGGCAAAGATACACGGCTGTACCTGCGACCACAGTTCTGGGTGCACCAGGAGCAAAGGCTGGCCCATTGCCTCCGGATGCTTATCGCCAAGTAGCTCAGCATAGGCATCGTTGTAGAACAGACGCAACTCGGGGCCCCAGGCAATGAACATGGGGACATGCGAGGCAATGGTCAAGCTGGAAATGGCCTGCATGCCCTCGGGCCAATTGCCTGGATTCACAGTAGGCAACACCTGCCACGGACAGTCAGTGGCCGGGACAGCGGGCGCGCCGCCCTCCGCGAGGGTAGAGAAACTGCTTTCGATGCTCATCAGGATACCCAGTCTAGTCGCGCACGGCTGCTGGTCGCGGGATGGGAAACCCGTCGCCAGAATTTGTTGTCTTGCCGCAAACTTTTCGCAATCGCGGATTATAGCGAGCAATATCGATCGAGCGCGCCCGATACGCGCGCGCCGGCGCCCACGGCCTCAGGCATGCAGGAAACGCGACTCCGGCAAGCCTTGCAGGTCCATGGCCTGGCTGAACAGCGCGCCCGACCGGGGTGCAGCGGCCCGATCGCTGGCGCTCATGCCGAGATGGGCCGTGGTGACGAACAAGGTCGACATATCGGGCCCGCCGAAGGCCGGGCAGCTCGGTTGCGGCGCGTCCAGCCGCAGCACGCGATCGAGCCGTCCATCCGGTGCAAACCGCATCACTTGACCGGCTCCCCAGCGCGCCGACCACAGATAGCCTTCGGCGTCGATACATGCGCCATCGGGCACGCCGGGCGCGGCGCCAGCGGGCACGAAGATGCGCGGCTGGCCCACTTCTGCGCTGCACGGGTGGTAGTCGCAAACGCGAATGGCGTTGTCGATGGAGTCGGCGAAATACATACGGCGCCCGTCTGGACTGAAACAGATGCTGTTGGCAATGGCCGCCTTCCCGAGCGGCAGCCGTTCGAGCGTCAAATCGCGCTTCAGGCGGTAGAAACTGCCCAGCGCCAATTTTGGGTCATCGACCTGGTTGAACATGCCGAACACAAAGCGGCCCTGGCGGTCGCAGCGGCCGTCGTTCAGGCGTGTGGCCGGAATATCGGTTTCGACGTCGACGATGCGCTTGATCGCGCCAGTCGAGAAGGTGAACAAAGCCAGGCAAGAGGCAAGTCCGAGCAGCAGACGATCGTCGCTGCCGGTCAGGGAAAAGCAGCAAAGGCGCTCGGGCATCGGCCAGCTGGCGGTCTTGCCGGTAGCGGGTGAATACGACCACAGCGTAGACGCCGGGATGTCGGTCCATAGCAGGCGCCGGCTGCGTTCGCACCACAGCACGCACTCACCGAGCTCGTGCTGGCCGTCGATCAGCACATCCATCTGCCTAGCTCGCCACCGAGAACCGGAAACGCGATTCGGTCTGGTAGACCTGGCCCGGGCGCAAGATGGTGTTGGGAAAATGCGGCTGGTTCGGCGAATCCGGAAAGTGCTGCGGCTCCAGGCAAAATCCGCTGCGATGCTGGTAGCGTTGCCCTTTGCCCTGCAGGCAACCGTCGAGAAAATTGCCGCTGTAGAACTGTACCCCGGGTTCTTCGGTGAACAACTCCAGCACCCGGCCCGACTCCGGCTCGACCACGCGGGCGGCCCGGCTCATGGCGCGCCCAGCAGGCCGGTTCAAGGCAAAACAATGGTCGTAGCCCAAGCCATGGCGCAACTGCTGGTCGGGCTGCCCGATGCGCGCGCCAATCAAGCATGGGGTGCGGAAGTCGAAAGGCGTGTCAGCGACCGGCGCCAACAGGCCCAGGGGAATCGATTCGGCATCGATGGCCACGAACCTGTCGGCGTCGATACTCAGCACATGACCCAGGATGTCGCTCCCGGTCTCACCCAGCCCGCCAAGGTTGAAATAACTGTGCTGGGTCAGGTTGACCGGCGTGGCCCGGTCGGTGACGGCGTGGAAGCGCACGATCAGCTCGTTGTCATCGGTGAGCGTGTAGATGACAGTGGCGTCAAGGTTCCCCGGATAACCCTGCTCGCCGTCGCGGCTGCGGTAGGCCAGTTGCAGGCTGTCGGCGTCGACAATGGCATCCCACTTGACCTTGTCGAAACCGGGTGCGCCGCCGTGCAGGTGATGCTTGCCATTATTGGTAGGCAGGTGGAATTCCTGGCCGTCGAGCAAGAATTTTCCCTTGGCGATGCGGTTGCCGTAGCGCCCGATCAGGGCGCCAAAATACGGGCTATCGGTCACATACGGCCCGAGCTGGTCGAAGCCGAGCACGACATCGGCCAGCCTGCCGTGGCGATCCGGCGTGTGCAGCTCGGTGATGATGCCGCCGAAATCGATCACCTTCGCCATCAAGCCGTTTGCGTTGCTGAGCGTAAATTGGGTGACGGTGTCGTCATTGGGCAGGCGGCCGAACGGCGCTTGCGTGATACGTGTCTGCACCTTGTGTTCATCCTTGCTGGGGTCGTGGTCCCCCGATCCTAACAGGTTCGAAAAACCGGCTCGTCCGGTAAGGCTGCCCCCCTTGCGCGCCCACATGAGCGGCAACGTGCGGCGGCCAGTATCAATTTCCACCGACAGGTCACTTTGATCTGTGGAAACTCCCCATAGCGTATGTCCTACGCAACATGTAAAATATCTTTGCAGAAACATTTGCGACTGATCATGCAGCTTTTTGACCACACAAACATGCCAATCGGAAATCATGTAAGGATAGTGCAAATGTTTATTGGCATCATTTAGACGGTGCTGGTAACGTAACTGCCTATCAATGCTGCCTTTGTTTCATGGGACAGTTGTTTTCTGTTCGCATTCGTAAGAACACCATTTATTACTGGAGAACATCATAATGAAGAAGATTAGCCTGGCAATCGCCCTGTTATCCATCCTGCCAATGGCTGCGCAAGCGCAGAGCAGCGTCACGGTGTACGGTATTGCCGATGCATCGATCGGCATCGAAGATGCCGACGCACCGGGCCAGGACAGCCGCACCGTGATCACCTCGGGTACCCAGTCGACCAGCCGCATCGGTTTCCGTGGTACTGAAGACCTGGGCAATGGCTTGAAGGCACTGTTCAACATCGAAGCCGGTTACGCGATCGACAGCGGCGCCTCCGATTCCTCCGGCCTGTTCCAGCGCCGCGCCGTGGTTGGCCTGCAAGGCTCGTTCGGCACCGTCACCGTCGGCCGCGAGTACAGCCCGATCGCCGCGGTGGTGCAGTCGAGCGACCCGCTGGGCCATGGCTACTACGGTTCCAACCTGGGCAGCTTCGGCACCAACCGCGCCACCCGCCGCCTGGCCAATTCGGTCAACTACAAGAGCGAAGCACTGAGCGGCTTCACGGTCCAGGCCGCGTACAGCGCGGGCGAGCGCCAGAACGACAATCCGTCGGGCAACCTGGTCGGCGTGTCGGTCGAATACAAGAACGGCCCGCTGAACCTGGGCGCTGGCTATCACCAGATCGAGCGCCTGGCCACCGGCGACGACAAGGAATACGTGTTCGGCGCCGGCTATAACTTCGGCGCCTTCGATATCCGTGGCTCCTACGTGGTGGCCGACCTGACCGGTCCAAACAACGAGTTCAAGTACACCACCATTGGCGGCTCGTACACTGCCGGCGCCAGCAAGTTCTTCGTTTCGGCGCACCAGCAGCGCCTCGAAACCGGCGCGCGCGGCAACGGCTTCTCGCTGGCTTATTCCTACACACTGTCCAAGCGCACCAACCTGTACAGCAGCTATGGCCGCGTGAATAACAACGCCACCGGCAACTTCGGCCTGACCTCGGCAGGCGGCACCTTTGCTCCGCCAGTCACCGCCCTGGGCGCCGATCCATCGGTGTTCAACGTGGGTGTGCGTCACCTGTTCTAACCACACCAGCGTAAAACAAGAACGGCAGGCCGCAAGGCCTGCCGTTCTTGTTTCTGGATGTCGGGTTCATTCGTCCGCTAATTGCGTGCTGCGCAATTTCTCCTGGATTCAGGGGCCTCGCGCTGCACGGGTAATGCGCTACTCAGGCTGCCTGCTTGCTGCCGCCGATCAGGCCGAGCTTGTCCGAGCTCATCAGCTGGTCGATATCGAGCATGATCAGCATGCGCTCGCCTACCGTGCCCAGGCCGGTGATGTAGTCGCTGTCCGCCGCCGAGCCCATCTCGGGCGCCGGGCGGATCTGCTCGTCGAGCAGGGTGACCACGTCGGAGACGCTGTCCACCACCATGCCGATCACGTGGTTCTTGATGTTCAGAACGATCACGACCGTAAATTGGTCATAGGTCGGTTCACCCAGGTTGAACAAGATGCGCATGTCCACGATCGGCACGATCGAACCGCGCAGATTCTGGATGCCCTTGATGCAGGCCGGCGCGCTCGGCAGTAGGGTCGGCTCTTCGTAGCCGCGGATTTCCTGCACTTTCAGGATGCTAATGGCGTACTCTTCCTTCGCGAGGCGGAAGGACAATACTTCGTTGTCATGCGTTGCTGCGTCCATGGTCGATTCCTGTATGCGTGTTTGGCGAGGCATAATTGCCTGAATGCAAGTAGATTACGTCCAATCCGGTGCCGGTTCGATGGTGAAATGACAAAAATGATGAAATTGGGGCAGATTTGTTGCGAAATATGGCGTGCGTACAACATTCTGTCGACTCCGTCCCCGCCAACTGACAACGCCATCGATGCATGGCGTAGGCGACCGTACAACGCCAGCCGTCCGGCCCGGACGCTGGTAGAGGAAGGCTGCGTTCAGGTAAAACGATACCTAAATGCAATGTCACGTAGAATTGCGTCTTTATTGCAATCTGTGCTTCCCACGTGACTGGCTCCGCACCCCCTATCGTCCGCAGGCCCCTGCGCGCCTACCTGCTCTGGCTGGTATTGGCGACCCTGCTGCCGGGCGTGGTCGGCGCCGCGCTGCTGTTTGTCCACCAGTACCAGAAGGCCCGCATCGAGTACGACCAGAACACGATGCAAACCGTGCACGCGCTGATGCAGACGGCCGACAACAAGCTGCTGCAGGGGCAGTCGATCGCCCAGACCCTGTCCACGCTCGACGCGCTCGCCGATGCCGACTTCGCGCGCGTGCACCGCCAGGCGAGCCAGGCGATGTCGCTGGCCGGCGGCGGCATGAACATGGTTCTGCGCGACCGCAGCGGCCAGCAAATCGTCAACACCTCGGTCGACTACGGCACGCCGCTGCCGATCGACCAATCGCCCCAGCTCGACAAGGTATTCGCCACCGGCCAGCCCTCGGTGTCGGACGTGTTCCTTGGCCCGCTGGGCAAGCAGCCGACCGTCAGGATCGACGTTCCGGTAACGCTGCAAGGCGAGCTGCGCTACGTGCTGAGCATCGGCATGCGGCCCGATTACTTCCAGGGCATCCTGACGCCAAAATCGGTGCCCGAAGGCGCGGTCGCCTCGCTGTTCGACCGCCAGGGCATCACGTTCAGCCGCAACCTCAACATGGCGCAGTCGGTCGGCCAACCGGTCCATCCGCTGCTGCGCAACGCCATCGGGCGCGCCGCCGAAGGCACCATCGATTCGCAGTCGCGCGAAGGCAAGCCGCTGATCACGTCGTTCTCGCGCTCGGCCACGACCGGCTGGGGCGTCGCGATCGGCTTGCCGCGCGAGAGCCTGCGCGCGGAGCTGCTGGGGCAGCTGGCCTTGATGGCGGCCGGCACGGTGGTACTGTTCGCGATCGGCCTGTGCTTGGCCTGGCTGATCGGCGGACGCATGGCGCGCTCGCTGCAGGCACTGACCGTGCCGGCGCTGGCGCTGGGCAAGGATAGTAGCGCGCGGCCCGTTTTCGGGGTGCCGCTGGAACAGGTATACGTGCGCGAAGCGGCAGAGGTGGCGGCCGCCATCGGCGACGCTGCCGTCCTGCTCGATGAGCGCTCGCGCGAGCTGGCGGCCAAGGAATCGGCGCTGCGCGAAACCCATATGCTGGCACGCTTCGGCACCTGGCACTGGAACCGGGGCGGCGACAGCATCGAGATGTCGGCTTCGGTGCCGCACATCTTCGGTCGCCCGCTGCCGCCCTTTGCACGGCAGCGCGGCACCCTGCTCACCGACGAGTCGTGGCTGGAAGTGCAGCGCCTGAGCGGCGAGCTGGTACGCAGCGGCGGCAGCGGCAAGCTGCAGCTCGAGGCCACCCACGCGCACGGCCACCGCATCTGGCTCGACTATCGCTGCGAAAGCGTGCATGGCCAGGACGGCGCCGTGGTGGCGCTGCATGGCTCGGTGCAGGACGTGACCGAACGCGTGCGCGCCGAGCAAGCATTGCGCCTGGCCGACCAGCGCAAGAATGAATTCCTGGCCATGCTCGCGCACGAACTGCGCAACCCGCTGGCGCCGATCACCTCGGGCGCCCAGCTGCTCGGCCAGGAAGGGCTCGACCCGGCGCGCACCAAGCAGATCAGCGCCATCATCGCGCGCCAGGCGCGCCACATGGCAGGACTGGTCGACGACCTGCTCGATGTCTCGCGCGTGACGCGCGGGCTGGTGGAGCTCTCCAAAGCGCGGATCGACATCAATGCGGTGGTGCTCGAGGCGTCCGAGCAGGTGCAGGCACTGGTGCGCGACAAGGGCCATCGTCTCGAGATCGCTACCCTGCCCCAGCCCTGCCATGTATTCGGCGACCGCAAGCGGCTGGTGCAGGTGGTAAGCAACCTGCTGCACAACGCGGCCAAGTTCACCGACCCCGGCGGCAGGATCGGCGTCTCCGTCGCCGCTGGCAGCGAGCTGGTGGTGCTGGAAGTGCGCGACAGCGGCATCGGCATGCTGCCGGCCGAACTGGAACGGGCGTTCGACATGTTCGTGCAGGGCGAACGCACGCCCGACCGCTCGCTCGGCGGCCTCGGCATCGGGCTGGCGCTGGTGCGCAGCCTGGTCGAGCTGCATGGCGGCAGCGTGGGCGTGGCCAGCGCCGGCCAGGGGGCGGGCACGGTCTTTACGGTGCGGCTGCAGCGCTGCACAGAACGCGCGCCTGGCCTTGCCGAAGGCGCCGCCGCGGCGGCTGCGGCGGACGCCAACCTGAAGGTGCTGGTGGTGGACGACAACATCGATGCGGCCCAGGTGCTGGCGATGTATGTCGGCGCGCAGGGGCACGAGGTGCGGGTCGAGCATGGCTCGCTGGACGCGCTGGCGTTGGCGCCCGGTTTCGCGCCCGACGTCTGCCTGCTCGATATCGGGCTGCCCGACATGGATGGCTACGAACTGGCACGCCGCCTGCGCCGGTTCCCCTCGACCAGGGGGGCGGTGCTGGTGGCGGTGACTGGCTATGGCCAGGAACAGGACCGCCGCAACAGCGCGGCGGCCGGCTTCGACCACCACCTGGTCAAGCCGGTCGACATGGCCAGCCTGGAGAAGATCCTCGCCGGCGTGGCCTGATCGCCGCAGCTATTCCGCCTAGCGCTTGACGCTGCCGAAGCTGTCGCCCTTCTTCCAGGTCGGCATGCCGGGAGCGTTCGCCACCGCATACCCCAGGTTGAGCGTGAACTGCGCCTGCTGCACCATGCCCGAGAGATCCCAATCGGCGCGGTATTCGTCGGTCACCTGGTGATAGTCCCTTTTAAAGCCCACCATCTTTTCGCTCGACGCCCCGTGCTGGTGCGCGAATTCGAAATGCCCGTCGCCCGAGAACACGGCCGAGCCCACGTTAAAGGCCGGCACACCGGCCTTGGCAAAGTTGAAGTGATCGGCGCGGAAATAGGCGCCCGACAGGTCGGGGATGGTCGGCGCCAGCTTCAGCCCCATGGCCTTGGCCACGCCGGCGGCGGTGTCATACAGCGTGCTGCGCTCGGCGCCGGGCACGCCGATGTCTTTTGTCTTGCCGACGAAGTTCAGGCTGTCCAGGTTGAGGTCGGCCGCGGTCTTGGCCAGCGGCACCACTGGGTCATTGACATAAGCGGCGCTGCCCAGCAAGCCCTGCTCCTCGGCGGCCGGCCACAAAAACACCTGGGTGCGGCGCGCCGGTTTCTTCACTGCCTCGGCGGCCATGGCCAGCAGCGCGGCGGTACCCGAAGCGTTGTCGATGGCGCCGTTGTAGATGCGGTCTTGCTTGCCTGCCGCCGGGCCTTCGTCCATGCCCATGTGGTCCCAGTGCGACGAGTACACTACTGCCTGCTCTTTGAGCTTGGGATCGGTGCCCGGCACCAGGCCGACCACATTGAACTGCTCGACCTGGCGGATGGCCGACTTCAGCTCGACCCGGGTGGCGATCTTGAGGTCCACCGGGCGGAAGTCGCGCCGTTCGGCCTGCGCGCGCAGCGCGTCGAGCTGGAAGCCGGCCGCCGCGAACAGCGCACGCGCGGTGTCTTCATGCAGCCAGCCCTCGATCTGGTTGCCGGCGCCGGCCAGGTGGAAGCGCTCGTGCGAGAAGCCGTTGGCCGGCACGCTCCATGGATACGACGACGACGGCAGCGTGTGGATCAGCAGCACGCCCGCAGCGCCCTTGCGCACCGCCTCTTCGAACTTGTATAGCCAGCGGCCATACCAGGTGTAGGCCTTGCCGGCGAAGCGGTCCGGCTCTTCGCCGGTCGGTTGCGGGTCGTTGACCATCATGACCAGGATCTTGCCCTTGACGTCGGCGTCCTTGTAGTCGTCCCAGCGTTCCTCGGGCGCCGACACGCCGTAGCCGACGAACATCAGCGGCGCGTCGAAGGCCACGCTGCTGCGTCCGCTGGAGGTGCCGAACACGATTTCCTTGCCGACTTCGGGCTGGAATGATTTGCCGCCGGCCTCGAAGCGCACCGCGCTGCCGGGCAGCAGCCGGGTACCACGGATGTCGACCTTCTGGCGATAGCCGCCTCCTGCGGCGGACGGATAGGCAGGCTGCAGGCCGATGATGGCGGCCTGGGTCTCCAGGTAGCGCACCGCAAGATCGCCGCCGCGCTGGCCGGTGCCGCGACCCTCGAACAAGTCGTCCGCCAGGAAGGCAAGATGGCCGCGCAGCACCGGCTCGGACACTGCCGGGGCCTGCTGGGCAAAGGCCGCGCCAGGCAGGGTCATGGCGGCGGCAAGGGCAAGAGGGGAAAGTCGCATCGAAGGTTCCGTTTCAAGGTGGGCCGGCTTGGCAGGCTGCCATCTTAACCCAGCGATCGAGCCTGTTGCGCGCCCCATTGCGGCAGGGCTGACCATGGGCTTATACTTGCTCTTTACCCAACAGGACGCGTGCATGACCACGTGCATGACCATTCCCCGCCGCCGCGCCGTCGCCCTGCTTGCTGCCCTGCCCCTCGCCGCGTGCGCTACCCCGGAACGAAAGGACTCCACCATGTATGGCCTGATCGGAAAAATGCGCGCCCAGCCGGGCCAGCGTGATGCGCTGGCCGCCATCTTGCTCGACGCAACAGCGTCGATGCCGGGCTGCCTGGGATACGTGATCGCCAAGGACAAGCTCGACGCCGACGCGCTTTGGATCACCGAAACCTGGGACAGCCAGGACAGCCACAAGGCTTCGCTGGCACTGCCGTCGGTACAGGCGGCGATCGCCAGGGGACGGCCGCTGATCGCAGGCTTCGGCGAGCGTTTTGAAACCGAGCCGGTGGGCGGGCACGGACTGGCGCAGCGCTGACGCTGTTCTAGAAAGCCGGGCCGCGCAGGGGGCGCCAGCGCCTGCCCTGCCCGTCCTAGGACTTAAGGTAGCGCATGTACTGCGCGACGCCGTTGGCGACATCGGTGAACGGCTCGGTATAACCGGCTTCGCGCAGGGCCCCGATATCGGCCTGCGTGAAGCTCTGGTACTTCCCTTTGAGCTTGTCCGGGAACGGTATATATTCCAGCAGCCCGCGGTCGACGATCTGCTCCAGGGTCAGCGGCGCACCGCCATCATTGGCCAGCGCGTTGACGGTGGCCACGGCCAGGTCGTTGAACGGCTGCGCGCGTCCGGTACCCAGGTTGAATACGCCGCGCTTGTCGGGGTTATCCAGGAAGAACAGGTTGACCTTGACCACGTCGTCGATATAGACGAAGTCGCGCATCTGGTTGCCGGCCGCGTAGCCATCGTTGGCGCCGAACAGCTTGACCTTGCCATCCTTGAGGAACTGGTGGTACTGGTGAAACGGCACCGAGGCCATGGTGCCCTTGTGGCCCTCGAGCGGGCCGTACACGTTGAAATAGCGCAGGCCCACTACCTGGCTGCCGCTGTCCATGCCGTGCTGCTGCCAGTGGCGGCGCAGGTACTGATCGAACAAAAATTTCGAATATCCGTAGACATTGAGCGGGCGCTCGTGCGCGCGTTCTTCCTTGAACACGGTGCCGCCGCCGTACACCGCCGCCGACGACGCATAAATAAAGGCGATGCCTTCGCGCCGGCAGAATTCGAACAGCGCGATGGTGTAGTCGTAGTTATTTTTCATCATGTAGACGCCATCGGTCTCCATGGTGTTGGAGCAGGCGCCCTGGTGCAGCACGGCCGAGAACTTGCCGTCGAATTCGCCGGCCTTCAGGCGCACCAGGAAGTCTTCCTTGTCGGCGTAATCGGCCAGTTCGGCATCGACGATGTTCA
Source organism: Massilia sp. H6 (assembly GCF_024802625.1). Lineage (NCBI taxonomy): Bacteria > Pseudomonadati > Pseudomonadota > Betaproteobacteria > Burkholderiales > Oxalobacteraceae > Massilia > Massilia sp. H6. Next base: position 1,439,895 of record NZ_CP103371.1, on the reverse strand, counting down.
GGAATTTATCCGGGCGCGACATGTTATCGACCGCGAACACGCTGAACGGCTTGCGCTTGGACAGCGCGTGTACCAGGTTGGCTCCGATGAAGCCTGCTGCGCCGGTGACCAGTATCATTTTCTACCTCGTTTTCAGGTTGTGTTCAGGCCGCGGCCAGCATCGGCTGCAGCGGTTGCCAGACATCGCCTGGCAAGAGTTGTTTCATGCAATTCTGGTGGCCCAGCGGGCATTCGCGCTGCTGGCAGGGCGAGCATTCGATGTGCAGCCACAGCACACTGGCCAGCCTTGACAGCGGCGGCGTGTGACGCGGGTCGGTCGGACCGTAGATCGCCACCACCGGACGGCCGAGCGCCGCACCAATGTGCATCAGGCCGGAATCGTTGGTTACCACCACCGCCGCGCGCGCAATCAGCGCGATCGCTTCGCTCAGCGTCGTGGAGCCGGCCAGGTTGTGTGCACCGGCTACCAGCGCGGTGATCTCGTCGCAGACCGCGCGGTCTTTCGGCGAGCCTAGCAGCAGGATCTGCGCGTCCGGGCGATTGGCGAGGATGGTCTGCGCCAGTTCGGCAAAATAGGACGCCGGCCAGCGCTTGGCCGGGCCGAATTCCGCGCCCGGCGCGAACGCCACGTAGGTTCCTGCCGGCAGGCCAAGCCGGGCGATGGCGGCGTCGGCCTGGTGCGGATCGACAACCATGACCGGCTCGGGCAGTGTGTCAGGACGCGGCAGGTGGCGCACCGGCTGGTCGGCCAGCGCTGCATAGAACTGCGCCATCGGGCGCGGCGCCGCCTTGTCGTCGTGGTGCATCACGTTGACCAGGCCGTAGCGCATCTCGCCCTTGTAGCCGACGCGCCGCTTGATGCCGGCCAGCCAGGGAATCAGCGCGAACTTCAGGGTATTGGGCAGCACGTACGAATCCAGGTAGCCGCGCGCCTTCAGGATTTTCGCGAACGCGCGCCGTTCGGCCCACTGCAGCGATCCATGCTTGAAGGGCGATTCGATCACCGTATCGACTTCGTGCATCGCGCGCCAGACCGGCGCCACCCAGGTCGGGGCCAGCACGTCGATCGGACGCTCAGGATGGAGCTCGCGCAGGCGGCGCAGCAACGGCTGCGCCATGACGGCGTCGCCGATCCAGTTGGGGGAAATGACAAGCGTGCGCAAGATGGGGCTTTCTTCGTGATTCGACGGGAAGCGATCCCCGCATTCGTAATCCTCGATTATAGCAACCGCGGCGCAAGCCTTCCCTGCCCCTGCCCCCTATGTTGTCGTGCGCTTCTTCGAGCCCGGCCCATGCAGGGCGGCGCGCCAGCTGGTGCCGATGTTGGCACTAACGAAGCGGCACAGCGAAGCCGTCTGCTGCTGCAGCAAGGGCTGGTGATGCGCCTGCAAGAATTTGCCGAGCCCGTCGTAGAGGTCCCACATCACCTCTTCGGTATCGTGCGCGCCGAGCTTGTCGGGAATGACGGTATCGGGGTCGATCATGGCCTCGCGCAGCGCCGCCAGCATTTCGGTTACCGGCATCCTGCGCCACATCGCCGCCAGCCGCGGCACGTTATGGAAGATGTGGCGGAAATAGATGCGGTTGGTCGAATAGGCAACCCACCAGGCCTTGCCGCGTTCGGTCTCGCCGAGAAAAGCCTCGAAGCAGCCGAGCAGGGTTTCCTGGGGCGAGCGCACCACGTCGTGGGTAGTTAGCACCGTCACGCCCAGGCTGCCGGTCACACGGCCGATGGGCGCGGCAATCGCGATGCGATTGGTATCGGGCGCCTTGCCCCATAACAGGCCGACCACCAGGTTGTCGTCCGGGCTGGCCTGGTGCACGATGGCCGAGCCGGAGTCGCCATGGTCGACAAAGTCGGTGTCGCTGCCACAGATGAACAGCATGTCCTGGAACTGCTCGCGGTTGGCGGCCAGTCCGCTGTAGTGGATGGAGACGATGCTGCCGAAGGTCAGGCCGGTGGAAACGCCGCGCTTGGCGACGGCCAGTGGCAGGTCGCCCCAACCGGCTTCGTGGGTGCCGGTGACGGCACCGATTTCACGAATATGGGCCAGGCCGGTATCGTTGTAGTAGTCCAGGCCAACGATCGCGGCATCGACTTCGGAGCTGTCGTGGATATCGGCGGTCGTTCCGATCTCGTCGCACTTGACCTTCAAGGGCTGGAAGACGGTGGCGCCGACGCTGCCCAGCACATGCCCGGCCGACAGCGCGTAGCAGCTGCCGTCGGGCTTCTTGACCATGCAGCCCAGCGTGCCGAAGCAGTAGCCGACACTGAGCTTGGTGCCGCCGACCAGCGGGCGGTATTTGCCATTGTCTTCGTACATGGCGCGCTTTTCGGCGCTGGCGTCGCAGCGGATGACCGGGGCATGCTCGATCACGTCGGTGGGAAACCCGTCGACCTCGAGCGGGATCTGCTGGTCTTGCGCGACCGAAGCCAGTGCTCGCTTGCGCCCGAGATGGACGCAGATCGCCAACTGTCCGGTTGGCCTACCCTTGACGCGCTTGATGCCGATGCTGGTGCCGTGTACACCCGGAATTTTCATCGCGCTGGCATGAAAAAATTCCTTCGCCTGCTTCATCTGCTCGAACGTCTCGTTGTCCATCGTCGCTCTCCCCCAAGAAAGTAACGCAACTACCCCGGTCTTACGCCAGGAAAATGGCAATTTAGCATTTACTTATGGCTGAGTCACTGGATTTTTACGCGGGGGGCATATGCGCAGATCTGACATCCCGACACCACCTCGACACTAATCAGAGAAAGCGCTAGCTGGTGCCTACGCAGCGCGCGCCCTTGGCGCGCGGGGCTGTCGCCGGTGGCGACAGCGAAGTGGCGATTCGCAGAAGGCTGGGCGAAGTACGCCCAGCCCTTCGAATTCCCCGCGCAGGGCCCGCGGGGACCCTGCTTCTCTTACCCGCGAGGTGGTGATGCGCTTAGCGAGTAGGCTTGCAGCGCGCGCCCTCGGCGCGCGGGGCTGTCGTCGGTGGCGACAGCGAAGTGGCGATTCGGGAGGCACGCGCGAGTACGCGCGAGGCCTTCGAATCCCCCGCGCAGGGCCCGCAGGGGCCCTGCTTCTCTTGCCCGCGAGGCGGCAATGCGCTTAGCTAGTAGGCTTGCAGCGCGCGCCCTCGGCGCGCGGGGCTGTCGCCGGTAGCGACAGCGAAGTGGCGATTCGGAGAGGGCTGGGCGAAGTACGCCCAGCCCTTCGAATCCCCCGCGCAGGGCCCGCAGGGGCCCTGCTTCTCTCCGCCAGGAAACAAAAATGGCCACCCAAAGGGTGGCCATTCTTTTGTTTCCTGGCGGAGAGAGGGGGATTCGAACCCCCGGTAGGCTATGAACCTACACACGCTTTCCAGGCGTGCGACTTAAACCACTCATCCATCTCTCCTGATGGTCCTCGTGTCTCCACGAAGCCGCCTATTATATCAAGGATTCTCTTCTATACAAGACTGTTCCCACACGCTTGCTACACGCAGTCGTGGGGGCCGCGGTGGCCAGCTGGCGGCGGCATGGGCGCGGGATGGGCAGGCCGCGCCACTTTCTGTGGGCACATGTGGATTGGGCGGCGGATGTCGACAGGTCCGTCTTGGCCGCAAGTCGTTTAAAAGCCCGCCCCTCTCGCGAGAAGCGGGCTGCGCCCGGCGTGCAGATCGCGGCCGGTGCGCTTGGTCTTACGCGCTTTCCTTGAGTTGCTCCAGGATTGCCGGATTCTCCAGCGTGGAGACATCCTGCGTGATAGCCTCCCCCTTGGCCAGCACCCTTAGCAGGCGGCGCATGATCTTGCCGGAGCGGGTCTTCGGCAGGTTGTCGCCAAAGCGGATTTCCTTGGGCTTGGCGATCGGGCCGATCTCTTTTGCGACCCAGGTGCGCAGCTCGGCGGCGAGCTTCTTGGCGTCTTCGCCGCTCGGGCGCGCGCCCTTGAGCACCACGAAGGCGCAGATGGATTCGCCGGTGGTTTCGTCGGGTTTGCCGACCACTGCCGCTTCTGCTACCTTCGGATGCCCCACCAGCGCGGATTCGATTTCCATCGTGCCCATGCGGTGGCCCGAGACGTTGAGCACGTCGTCGATGCGGCCCGTGATGGTGAAATAGCCGGTGTCCTTGTTGCGGATCGCGCCATCGCCGGCCAGGTAGTATTTGCCGCCCAGTTCTTCAGGGAAGTAACTGGTACGGAAGCGTTCGGGGTTATTCCAGATGGTGCGGATCATCGATGGCCATGGGCGCTTGACCACCAGGATGCCGCCCTGCCCATTGGGCACGTCGGCGCCGGATTCGTCGACGATGGCAGTCATGATGCCCGGCAGCGGCAGCGTGCACGAGCCTGGCACCAGCGGGGTCGCGCCCGGCAATGGCGTGATCATGTGGCCGCCGGTCTCGGTTTGCCAGAAGGTATCGACAATCGGGCAGCGCTCCTCGCCGACGTTCTTGTAGTACCACATCCAGGCTTCTGGATTGATCGGCTCGCCGACCGAACCGAGCAGGCGCAGGCTCGAACGGTCGAAGTTCGTCGGGTGTACCTTGGGGTCGACGTCCGATGCCTTGATGAGCGAGCGGATCGCGGTTGGCGCGGTGTAGAAGATCGACACCTTGTGCTTGGCAATGGTGTCCCAGAAGCGGCCGGCATGCGGATAGGTCGGCACGCCCTCGAACACGACTTCGGTGGCGCCGACGGCCAGCGGGCCGTAGGCAATATAGGTGTGGCCGGTAACCCAGCCAATGTCGGCGGTGCACCAGAAGACATCGTCGGGCTTGATGTCGAAGGTCCATTTCATGGTCAGCGCCGCCCACAGCAGGAAGCCGCCGGTCGCGTGCTGCACGCCCTTCGGCGTGCCGGTCGAGCCTGATGTGTAAAGGATGAACAAAGGATGCTCGGCATCGACCCATTCCGGCTCGCATTCGGCGCTCTGGTTGTCGACCAAGTCGTGCAGCCAGGTGTCGCGGCCTTCCTGGAAGGCGATGTCGCCGCCGGTGCGCTTGTAGACGATGACGTCGCGGATGGTGCTGATGCCGCCCAGCGCCAGCGCCTCGTCGACGATGGCCTTCAGCGGCAGCGACTTACCGCCGCGCAGTTGCTCATCGGCGGTAATGACGGCCACGGCGCCGGCGTCGATGATGCGTTCTTGTAGCGATTTGGCCGAAAATCCGCCAAACACCACCGAGTGGGTAGCGCCGATGCGGGCGCAGGCCTGCATGGCCGCCACGCCTTCGATCGACATCGACATGTAGATGATGACGCGGTCGCCCTTCTTGATGCCGCGCGATTTCAGGCCATTGGCAAACTTGCAGACGCGCTCGTGCAGCTCGCGGTAGCTGGCGCGGGTGACGCTGCCGTCGTCGGCCTCGAAGATGATGGCCGTCTTGTCGGCGTTGCCGTTGCTCAAGTTGCGGTCGAGGCAGTTGTACGAGGCGTTGAGCTGGCCGTCGCCGAACCATTTGTAGAATGGCGCGTTCGATTCGTCGAGCGTGGTGGTGAATGGCTTATGCCAGTCGATGTTCTCGCGCGCCAGGCGCGCCCAGAAACCCTCGTAGTCGCTGGCGGCCTCGGCGCACAGCTTTTCATAGGCTTGCATGCCGGAGATCGCGGCCTTGCCGGCGAACCCGGAAGGTGGCTGGAATACGCGGTTTTCCTGCAGCGTGAATTCTTCGTGCTTGGTCTCGTTCTCGGCCATTCTAGTCTCCTTAGTCGTTGGTTTCACCGGACACCTTAGGTGGGCCCGCTTACGGTGCCCTTACATGGCCGGCTGCGCTGCCTCGTTCTGAAATGCCATTCTACCCATGCATTCGAAAAGCCGGCGTTGCAACCGACAGGCACCCACCGGCGGGTGTAAAATGCTCGGCTGTATTTGTCCAGCTTTCCAGGAGTGAACACCCCGATGGTCCAGATTGACCCGCCGAACCCGGTAAAAAAGCTTACCCCGCTGAACAACCTGATCTTCGCCAGCCGCTGGCTGCAGTTGCCGCTGTACCTGGGCCTGATCCTGGCGCAATGCGTGTACGTTTTTCATTTTTGGGTAGAACTGAAAGATTTGATTGGCGCGGCAATGGGCAATACCGCTTCGCTGGCCCATATTCTCGATGCTGTCACCGTACCTGGCGCGCCGCGCCCGACCAAGCTGACTGAAACCACCATCATGCTGGTCGTGCTGGGACTGATCGACGTGGTCATGATCTCGAACCTGTTGATCATGGTGATCGTTGGCGGCTACGAGACATTTGTCTCGCGCATGCACCTCGAAGGCCACCCCGACCAGCCTGAGTGGCTGTCCCATGTGAATGCCTCGGTGCTGAAAACCAAGCTGGCAATGGCAATTATCGGCATTTCGTCGATTCACTTGCTCAAGACCTTTATTAATGCTGCCAACTACCCGAACACAGACACGATGATGTGGCAGACCATTATTCATTGCGCCTTCTTGCTGTCGGCGATCGCGATCGCTTACACCGACCGCATCGTGATGACCACGCATTCGAAACACTAATCCCCTGATCGAGACGAAAACTTCCATGACCACCGTTATCACCCAAAGCGACCTCATCGAATCGGTCGCGGCCGCGCTCCAGTACATCAGCTACTACCATCCGGCCGACTATATCCAGCATCTGGCGCGCGCATATGAGACTGAGCAAAGTGCGGCCGCGAAGGACGCCATTGCCCAGATCCTGACGAACTCGCGCATGTGCGCGGAAGGCAAGCGTCCGATCTGCCAGGACACCGGCATCGTCAACGTGTTCCTCAAGATCGGCATGGGCGTGCGCTTCGAAGGCTTTACCGGCACCGTCACCGACGCCGTCAATGAAGGCGTGCGCCGTGCCTATGCCTTCGAGGACAACAAGCTGCGCGCCTCGATCGTGGCCGACCCTCACTTCGAGCGCAAGAACACCAAGGACAATACCCCGGCCGTGGTCCACATGGAACTGGTCGAAGGCGAGACCGTCGACGTCAAGGTCGCGGCCAAGGGCGGCGGCTCCGAGAACAAGACCAAATTTGTCATGCTCAACCCGTCCGACTCGCTGGTGGACTGGGTCATGAAGACCGTGCCGCTGATGGGTGCCGGCTGGTGCCCGCCGGGCATGCTCGGGATCGGCATCGGCGGTACCGCCGAAAAGGCGATGCTCATGGCCAAGGAGTCGCTGATGGAAGACATCGACATGTACGAGCTCAAGCAACGCGGCCCGCAAAACAAGACAGAAGAACTCCGGATCGAGCTGTGCGACAAGATCAATGCGCTGGGCATCGGCGCCCAGGGCTTGGGCGGCCTGACCACGGTGCTCGACGTGAAGATCAACATGTACCCGACCCACGCGGCCTCCAAGCCGGTGGCAATGATCCCGAACTGCGCGGCCACCCGTCACGCCCACTTCGTGCTGGACGGCTCGGGCCCCTCGTACATCGAGCCGCCTGCGCTGTCGAGCTGGCCAGACGTGCACTGGCGGCCTGACACCGAAAAGTCCAAGCGCGTCGACCTGAACACGCTGACGAAAGCGGAAGTCGCCTCGTGGACGCCGGGCCAGACGCTACTGCTGAACGGCAAGATGCTGACCGGCCGCGATGCCGCGCACAAGCGTATCCAGGACATGCTGGCCAAGGGCGAAGCGCTGCCGGTGGACTTCACCAACCGTGTCATCTATTACGTCGGCCCGGTCGATCCGGTAGGCACTGAGGTGGTTGGTCCGGCAGGCCCGACCACCGCGACCCGCATGGACAAGTTCACCGACATGATGCTGGAGAAAACCGGCCTGATCTCGATGATCGGCAAGGCCGAACGCGGCCCGATGGCGATCGAATCGATCCAGCGCCACCAGTCGGCCTACCTGATGGCCGTCGGCGGCTCGGCCTACCTGGTGTCGAAGGCAATCAAGTCGGCCACCGTGGTCGGCTTCGCCGACCTGGGCATGGAAGCGATCTACGAATTCGACGTCACCGACATGCCGGTCACGGTCGCCGTCGATTCGACCGGCACCTCGGTGCACACCACCGGTCCCAAGGAATGGGCTGCCAGGATCGAATCGCTCAAGGGCATTCCGGTCAACGCGGTGTAATCGACTCGCGGGCTGTTTCGCCAGCCCGCGTCCCTGTCCATGACCACTCCTGCCCTCCCCCCCGATGCCCCGGTCGGTATCTTCGACTCGGGCGTCGGCGGCTTTTCGGTGCTGCGCCACATCCAGGCGCAGCTGCCGCACGAACATCTCCTGTACTTCGCCGACACCAGCTTTGCCCCCTATGGCGACAAGCCCGAGCACGTCGTCATCGAACGCGTGCTGGCCGTGGCCGGCTATCTCGCGGCGCACCGCGTCAAGGCCCTGGTGGTGGCCTGCAATACCGCCACCGTTGCTGCGGTACGCGTGCTGCGCGCGCGCTATCCCGAGATGCCCATCGTTGGCGTCGAACCGGGTCTCAAACCCGCCGCGGCGGCGACCCGCACGGGCATCGTTGGCGTACTGGCCACCGAACGCACGCTGGCTGGCGAAAAATTCCTGCTGCTGCGCGACCAGATCCACCAGGCTCATGGCGCGCGCTTCTTGCTACAGCCCTGTGTCGGCCTGGCCGACCAGATCGAGTTCGGCGCGGGCGACACCCAGGCGCTCGAAGCCATGCTGCAACGCTATATCGCTCCGCTGCTGGCGCAAGGGGCAGATACCTTGGTGCTCGGCTGCACCCACTACCCGCTGGTGCAGGCCTCGATCGAGGCCGTAATCGGCCAGCATACGGCCGCAGAGGTGATGCTGATCGACACCGGCGACGCGGTGGCGCGCCAGCTGGCACGCCTGCTGGGCGCGGCCGGGCTGCTGCGCGCGGGCGACGGCCAGCCGGCGCGCCTGGACGGTTTCACCAGCGCCAGCGCGGCGGCGCTCACGGCGGCGTTCTCGACCTTGCTGGGGCAGGACCCGCCGGTACATGAAGTCGAAGCCAGCCTTTCCCGGCCGGGTTCGGCCACACCGCACATTTAGATTTGCCAGTTCGCGAAGTTGTTTGTATAATCTTGTTCTGTCGCAGCAACAACGCGGCGGATGCAAGACAGTGGTGGCTGTAGCTCAGTTGGTAGAGTCCAGGATTGTGATTCCTGTTGTCGTGGGTTCGAGCCCCATCAGCCACCCCAAGAATTCGGCAGTAAAAACAAAGGGTTACACGCTTCCAGCTTGTAGCCCTTTTGTCTTTTTGGAAGATGAATTCCAAATTTTGGAAGATCCCATATGCATCTTCGAGGTTACGGCACCTTCCAATAAACAATCTGCATGACATTACCCATACGGCTGACGATGAACCTACTTTCGGGCTTGCTTACCCCACCAGTGACGGTTTCGTTGCCGTTCAGTTTCAACGCAAAGAATTTGCACGTTCTCTTGCAGGGCGCGCTGGATGAAGAGTCAAACCCACGAGCTAGCAAGATCATCTTGGATTTCGCGAAATTAAATTTTGCTGACCCGACTGCTATCACGGTGCTGTCGAACGTCGTTGAGTATTTACGCCACAAACACGGAACCAAAGTCGTGTTTCGGAACTTTCACTTCCCAACGGAAGGGAACAAGTTCCTGGACGACTCGGCTTTTTTCTTACGTTACGTTGGAGAGCCTGTCTTCAAGGGAAGTAAGCTGCGCACTACGACATTGCCTCTCGAACTGGTGACTTACGACAGAAGTTGGTCATGGATCCACCATACGTTCGCTGAGTGGATTTCGCAACGTGTCGGGTTATCGCCCGCATCGTTTGCATCGATCTACGTTTGTTTGCAGGAGATATTTAACAATATCAGTGACCACTCTGGAGAAAAGATCGGATGTGTGTTCGCGCAGCACTATCCGCAAAAGGGCGAGGTCATGTTGACGATTTCTGACTTCGGCGTCGGGATCCCGTTTAACGTCCGTAAAGTCGAGCCGGGGATCAGCGATGCTGCGGCCCTCGCGAAGGCTGTCATTGAGGGATTCACGACTAAGAGCACCCACCGAAATCGCGGTGCTGGCCTCAATATTCTTACCCGTTACGTAGTAGAGAACAATCGTGGTAGAGTTTTCGTACAGTCTCTCAAAGGCACTTTTAATTGCATTCATGCAGCGTCGGGGGTACGCATGTCGCCTCGTACCGAAACGGTATCGTACCCTGGTACCTTGATTCAAATCACGTTCAGAACTGGTTCCTTGGAACCGATCGCGGAGAAGGAGGAGTTCGAATGGTAATCCGTGCCCTCGACATCGTTCGTCGATGTTATTCACAGGATGATGGACAGAAGATTTACGATGTGTTGTGTCCTCGGCTTACCCGGGGGGAGCGCATTGAGCTTTCGTTCGACGGGGTAGACACCGTTCCGTCTTCGTTTATCAACACATCGCTGATCAAGTTGTTGGATGTGGTCTCGTTTGACACAATCAAAACTAATCTACGCTTTGTAAACACGACGAAGCAGATTAACGAAATGATCAAGTCCAGATTCGACTTCGAGGTGAACCGCCGCCACCTCGGCACCTCCAAGTAGTACCGGCGGCGCAGCTACTGATCTATCGGACGAAGTCACTCCGTAGCGCGCCACCTTCGTTTTCCGCCTGTCGTACACTTTACGAACCATGCGATCGCTACTGTGTCCGGTAGCGTTCGTGATTGTTTCGTCCCCGTCTTCTACCCGATCCGTCACCGCCGCTGGCCGCATGTCCTTCAGCGTGAAGCGTGCGAACTCGACGCCCTCTTCCTTGGCCTTCTTCTCGGCGTGCGCCATCAGCCGGCGCAGGTTCGTATGCTGTGGTCTAATTTGCCCGCACACCTCAATAGGTGGAAAATCCATCTTCTGAGGAGTAATACATGACAGCAAGAAAACGAAAGACCTTTGATCCCAGCCTGAAGCTAGAAGTGGTTCGGATGATCAAAGAGCAAGGTCAGAGCATCCAGAACGTCAGCGAGAGCACGAACATCGGCCAGACGGCAATCCGGCGCTCGCTGGCTCAATACGGCGCTGAGCAGAGCGGCCAGCCAGGCATTGGCAAACCGCTCACCGCAGAGCAGCAAAGGATCCGGCAACTGGAGGCGGAAAATCTGCAACTCAGACAAGATGTGACCATCTTAAGAAAGGCCTCGGCCTTCTTTGCCCGCGAAATGAAATGACGTATCAAGTCGTTCGTCAGCTGCAAAAGGAGGCCATCCCCGTCCAGCACAGTTGCCGCGTCCTGGACGTCAGCCGGTCCGGTTTTTACGAGGCGCAGCGTCGTACCGCCAAGCCGGTTGTCTGCAAGGCGACCGTGCACCTGAAGGCCGCGTTCATGGCTAGCCATCAGAGCTACGGCAGCCGTCGGCTGGTCGCTGCCATGGCCAGCCAAGGCTTCAACATCGGGCGTTACAAGGTGCGCAGTTTGATGCGCAAGGCAGCCTTGAAGCCCGTCTGGAAGCGCAAATTCGTTCACACGACAGACAGCAGGCATGGCCTGCCGGTGGCCGCCAATGTGCTCGACCGGCAGTTCAATCCGACGGCGCCGAACCTGGCTTACGTCAGCGACATCACCTACATTCGCACCGGCGCTGGCTGGTTGTACCTTGCCACCGTGCTGGACCTGTACGCGCGTAAGGTGGTCGGCTGGGCCATGGCGCCGAGCATGCCCGCCAAGCTGGTCTGCGACGCCCTGAACATGGCGATTCAACAGCGGCGCCCGGCGCCCGGATTGATCGTCCATTCGGACCGGGGCAGCCAGTACGCGAGTGAGCTTTACCAAGATCTGCTGGCCGAGCACGGCTTCGTTTGCAGCATGAGCCGAAAGGGAAATTGTTGGGACAACGCCGTTGCAGAGCGCTTCTTCCTGAATCTCAAGATGGAGCGCGTATGGCAGTGGCAATACGCCAATCACGCCGAGGCCAAGGCCGACATCACCGACTACATCGTCGGACTCTACAACTGCAAGCGTATAAATTCAGCACTGGGCAACCTGCCGCCCGCCGTTTATGAACGGAAAATGGCAGTGAAAGAACCTATCGTTGTGTCCGAAATTACTTGACCACCACAGTTTTCCTCTGGCCAGTGGTCCCCCATCAGCCACCCCAAGAATTTAGCAGCAAAACAAAAGGCTTACTCAGCGATATGCGAGTAAGCCTTTTGTTTTTGGAGCAGCTTCCAGACGACGTTTTACGGCCGAGCAAGCACCACCAAATGCAAAAACCCGCCAATTGGCGGGTTTTCTATCGCTACGGCCTCGCCCATGCTATCTGCGTGGTGCGCGCCGCTTCTTCCACTCCAGCCTCGCCTACGCTATCTGCGTAGTGCGCGCCGAAGGGAATGAATAATCAGCTGGCTGATTAAATTGCGCGGATATTGCCGGCTTTTTCGCCTTTAGGTCCGGTCGAACGCTCGAACGAAACACGCTGGTTTTCGGCCAGGCTCTTGAAGCCTTCCGACTGAATGTCGCCGAAGTGGGCGAACAAGTCGCCGCCGCCTGCGTCAGGCGTGATGAAGCCGAAGCCCTTGGAATCGTTGAACCATTTTACGGTGCCGGTTTGAGTAGTCATTTGAAGTCCTTTTTTGTTTGCATAGGGCAAAAACGCCCGAGGCGCACAGTCGACCAAGAGAGGGTGTAACAGGAGGAAATCAAACGGGACCGCCGAACGGCGAACAGGAAAGAAAGACCAACAATAACAACGACTTGATGTAGTGCAGAACCGAAGATACAGGCCTTTTCGGCTTTCACCTAATGATTTCGGATTTATTTTCAAGCGCGCGCAGACTCTTGTCTCACTCATGCATACAAAGCAATGCTGTTATCATAACGGACTGCGTTACACGATCTCGGCCTGCAGCAGCATGGCGCTCCGACAATTTAAACTTAGCCAGGGCGCCGCCGCGTGGCGCGCTCGACTTTTCCACGCGCCGTAGCTATTCTCGAAGCTCCGGCAACCTTGGCGCCGCCTGCGGCCTTCCTGATGCCTCCCAGCCAGCCTGTCCCTACCCTCAGCGGCCCGCTCCCCAGCAAGCGACCGGCCGTCCAGCATGCGATCCTGGTGCTGTCCCTGTTCTGCGCCCTGCTGGTGGCGGCGCAGGCCTGGAGTGCCTGGAGTGCGCAGCGCAGCCGCCTGGCCGAGCACGCGGCCGCTACCTCGAACATGGCGGGCGCGCTAAGCGCGCAGGCCGCCGGTTCGCTCAGGATCGTCGATACAGTGCTGATGAGCGTGGTCGAGCGCGTCGAACAAGATGGCCTCGACCAGCGCGCGTCCAATCGGTTGCGCTCCCACATGCGCAATATGGTGGGCCAGGTCAAGGAGCTGCACGGATTGTTCGTCTACGGCGCCGACGGCAGCTGGCTGGTGAGCTCGCTCGACCGTCCACTTGCCGGCAACAATCAAGACCGCGACTATTTCCAGTACCACCTGAAGAACAAGGACCGCGGCACCCACATCGGCGCCCCGGTGCGCAGTCGCTCGAGCGGGGTCTGGATCTTGCCGGTGTCGCGCCGCATCGACAATCCCGACGGCAGCTTCGGTGGCGTCGCCCTCGGCTCCGTGCGTATCGATTTCTTTGCCGACCTGTACGACAGTTTCGACGTCGGCAAAGCGGGCGTGATCCTGCTCGCGCTCGACAACGGCACGGTGGTCTACCGCCGCCCCTTCAATGAAAAACTGATTGGCCAGAATATCGCCAATGGCGCAGTGTTCAAGTTGTACTGGAAAAACGGGCCGGTCGGCACCGCCATGATGCAGTCGAAGGTCGATGGCGTGGTGCGGCTGTACAGCTACCGGCACCTGGACAATTTTCCGCTGCTGGTCGCTACCGCCGAGTCAAAGCAGGAAATTCTTGCCGAATGGCAAAAATCCACCCTGCTACTGTCGGCTGTCACCGTGCTGGTGGTCCTGCTGCTGGCCGGGGTCGGCGCGCGCCTGGTGCGCCAGATGATCATCCGCAACCAAATGGAAGACGAGTTGGTGTTAGCCAAGGAGCACCTACAGGAGCGCAACCAGGAGTTGACGGTACTGGCGACCCGGGATGGATTGACGGGCATCGCCAACCGCCGGCATTTCGAGGAAACCCTGCGGCTCGAGTTGCGCCGCGCCGCGCGCACTGGGGCGCCAGTCTCGCTGCTGCTGATCGACATTGATTTCTTCAAGAAATATAACGACCGCTATGGCCATGTCGCCGGCGACGCTAGCCTGCGCCAGGTGGCAAGCGCCCTGCGCGACGGCCTCGGGCGGCCAAGCGACCAGGTGGCGCGCTATGGTGGCGAAGAGTTCGCGGTGGTCTTGCCGGGAACCGGCGCGGTCGGCGCCCGCTATGTGGCCGAGCGCCTGCGGCTGGCCGTGTTAGAGCTCGGCATCGAGCATCCCGACAACCCTGCCGGCATCGTGACCATCAGCGCTGGCGCCGCGAGCTTCCATGCGGGTCCCGGCGAAGCGGGCGATCCGGATCTGTTCGTCACCAGGGCCGACGCCCTGCTCTACCGCGCCAAGGCCGATGGACGCAACCGCGTTTGCAGCGACCTCGACAATACCGAATCGGCCGAGGCATCGTCGTTCTCCATATAGAAAAAGCGCCTGCCGGGGTAATGATCCCCACAGGCGCTTTTTGACGCTTTACGACAGTCGGTGCTCAATGCCGGTTCGGATTGTCCGGGCGGGCATCGCGCTTGTTGCGAACGCCATCGCCGTCGCGGTCGCGGTCGGCACGGTCGCGCACACCGTCGCCGTCACTGTCGCGGCCACGGCGGGCGACGCGATCGCCGCGCTGCCAGCCGCCACGCTCGAGGTACCAGCCATGACGGTCCTGGCGCCACACTGGCTGGGCGTAGACATAGCCCGGGCGCGAGCGTTCCCAGTGGCCGCGCTCCCAGGTGTGGCGACGGCCGTTCCAGGCCCAGTATCCCGGCACCCAGTCATAGCCGCGGCGCGCCGCGGGAATTGCTTCGCGCATCGGCGCAGGCGGCGCACGCTTGATGACGATCACTTCAGCGCGGCCTTGCGCCTGCGCCTCGGCCGGCGCAAGGCTGACAGTACTGATGAGCACAACTGCGGTAGCGGCAAGAATGGCCTTCATGGTGCTTCTCCTTCTGGTTTGTGTAGCAACCACTATAGCCAGACCCAGCCGCGCAACGGCGAAACGAGAGAAGTTCTTACAACCGATACATGTCGATATATAAATGTAACAGCGAGTGAGCAGTAGTCACGCCCAGCCTGGCAGTAAAAAAACAGCCGGCAATTTGCCGGCTGTTTTTTTACTGAAAGAATACCGGCAGGCCGGCTTCCAGGCGTGGATTAGTCCAGCTTCCAGGCGTAGTCGACCTTGGTCCAGGTTGCCGCAGGAGCGCCGTCCTTGGTGCCCGGCTTGAACTTGCACGACGACAGGCCCTTGATGGCTGCCTTGTCCAGGTTCTTGAAGCCGCTCGACTTTTCCAGCTTCGACTCGTTGACGGTGCCGTCGGCGCCGACCAGGAACGAAGCCGAGGTGGTGCCCTGCTCTTCGTTCATCAGCGAGGCCTTCGGGTATTCGACCGAGCATTTCTTCGGATCGAACGATGCCGGCACTTCGGCAGCGAAGGTGGCGCCAGCGGCGGTGGCGAGGGTCATTGCGGCGATCAGTTTCAGGCTCATGTTTTTCATCATTTTTCCAATAAGGTTTTGTTTAAGGTTGGCAGTCTTTACTTCTGCTGCTTGCCGGTCCGGGAACCGGCGCTTCGTCTCGCTTAGAATTCTTCCCACTCGTCGTTGCCGGCGGTGGTTGCTGCTTTCTTTGGCTTGGCGGCCGAGGTGCTTGCCGGTGCTGCCGGTGCTGGCGACGCCGCGGCAGGATTCTTGGCGGCCACTTTCTTCGGTGGCTGCGCCGGGCGCTTGACTGCCGCCGGACGCACTGCAACGGCGGTGCTGGTGGCAACCGGTGCGGCTGCTGCTGCCATCTGTTGCTCGCCTTCGGAGAGCTTGAAGATGCTCACCACGCGGGTCAGTTCGCTTGCCTGGTCTTGCATGCTCTGCGCTGCGGCCGCGGCTTCTTCGACCAGGGCGGCATTTTGCTGGGTCATGCTGTCCATCTCGATGATCGACAGATTGACTTGCTCGATGCCGGCGCTCTGCTCGGCGCTGGCGTTGGCGATTTCGCTCATGATGTCGGTCACGCGCTTGACGCTGGCCACCACTTCATCCATCGTCACGCCGGCCTGGCCGACCAGCTTGCTGCCGCGCTCGACCTTTTCGACCGAATCGCCGATCAGGGTCTTGATTTCTTTTGCCGCCGCAGCCGAACGCTGGGCCAGGTTGCGCACTTCCGATGCCACCACCGCAAAGCCACGGCCCTGCTCGCCGGCACGGGCTGCTTCTACCGCAGCGTTCAGCGCCAGGATGTTGGTCTGGAAGGCGATGCCGTCGATCACGCCGATGATGTCGGCAATCTTGCTGGCCGAGCTATTGATCTCACCCATAGTGCCGACCACTTGCGACACCACTTCGCCACCCTTGAGCGCCACGTTCGAGGCGGTTGCCGCCAGGGCGTTGGCTTCACGGGCATTGTCGGCGTTCTGCTTGACGGTCGACGTCAGCTCTTCCATCGCCGACGCAGTCTTTTCCAGCGAGCTGGCCTGCAGTTCGGTACGCGAGGACAGGTCGATGTTGCCGGCAGCGATTTCACGCGATGCGGTGCCGATGGTCTCGGTGCCGCGGCGCACTTGCTCGACGATACCGACCAGGCTGTTGCGCATTTCTTTCATTTCCACCAGCAGGCTGCCGCGGTCCGACACGTCGGTCTCGATGGCAATCGACAGGTCGCCATGGGCGATGCTGCTGGCGATGCTGGCGGTATAGGCCGGTTCGCCGCCGAGTTGCTGGCGCAGGCTGCGGCTGATCACCCAGGCTGCCGCAATGCCCAGGCCGACGGCGGCCAGCAGCATGACGATCATGAAGTTGCGGGCGTTGGCAAAGGCGTCACGGGCATCGGATGCGGCCTGGGCGTTCTGCTTCTCTTCCATGACGGACAGCTGGTCCAGCGCGTCGTTCCACTTCTTTTGCACCGGGCGCACTTCGCGAATCATGACGCGGGTGGCGTCCATCGCGTTGTTGGCCAGGTACAGTTCCGACGCCTTGGCAATGGCCGGCATGGCCACGCCTTCGAATTCCTTGATCTGGGCCAGCAGCGCCTTTTCCTTGTCGCTGGCATGGGCCGCGAAGATCGCCGAAAGCTTCTTCTGGGCTTCGTCGTACTTGCGGGTCTGTTCCTTGAACTTGTTCATCTCCGGCTCCATGTCGGCCGGGTCGGTCATCAAGGTCAGCACGCGCAGCGCAGCAACGCGCTCGCCGAGATTGTTGCGCATCTCGGTCACCAGGCCCGTCGATACGTTGTTGACGCTCACCACCTGGTCGAGGCGGTCCTGGATCTGCGACATGCGCAAGATGCCCACGCTGGTCACCGCGATCAGCAGTACCAGTACCAGCGCAAAACCGAGCGCAAGGCGGGTACCGACCTTCAAGTTATTCAAAAATGCCATTCGTATTCTTCCCTGTATCTATTGATGGAGTTCGCCCGGATCGATGCGCCGTGCGACGCGTCATGCCTCACCCAAAGACTTCGCATGTTTCCGACAGGATAAATCAAAAGTTCCGGCCGGAAAGTCGGAAATCGACCGCCCACCCCTTTTGTTTCAGCTCAACAACATATTGACACAGTTCAATATGCTTCAAAGCAAGACAAAGTATGAACCCAGTCTTGCCCGCCGGCAAGCTTTACCAAGAGTCGCTATGCATCTTGCATGGAAACTGTGGCAATTTGCCGACAGGAAACAAAAAAGCGTACCGAAGTACGCTTTTCAGAGCTCACCCGACACTGTTCAGTGCGTGTCAGGCATTCGCGCAGCCGCTTCCAGCAGCAAAGCCGGATCGCCACCGGCCAGCCGCTTCGAATCCGACAGCATCTGGCGGAAGGCGCGCGCGCCCGGCAGGCCGGTCATGATGCCGAGCATGTGCCGGGTAATGCTGTTGAGCTTGAGACCATGGGGGCCGTACTGGCGCAGCTGCTCGGCAATATACGGAATCATCGCCTCCAGCACCTGTTGCCGCGACCTGGGCGCGGCGGCGTCGCCATAGAAGCGCTGGTCCCACCCAGCCATCACCCAGGGGTTGTGGTAAGCCTCGCGCCCAAGCATGACGCCATCGACCTGCTCTAAGTGCAGGGCGATCTCGTCGTCGGTCTTGATGCCGCCATTGATGATGATTTCCAGATCCGGGAACTCGCGCTTGAGCTGGTAGGCCACCGCGTAGCGCAGCGGCGGAATCTCGCGATTCTCCTTCGGTGACAAACCCTTGAGCACGGCATTCCGGGCATGCACAATAAAGGTGCGGCAGCCGGCGTCGGCGATCGTGCCGACGAAGTCGCGCACGAAGCCATACGCTTCGTTGTCGTCGATACCGATGCGGTGCTTGACGGTGACATCGACCGACACCGCGTCGCGCATCGCCTTGACGCAGTCGGCCACCAGCGCCGGCTCGCCCATCAGGCAGGCGCCGAACGCGCCCTTCTGCACCCGCTCGGACGGGCAGCCGCAATTGAGGTTGATCTCGTCATAGCCCCACTGCTCGCCAAGCTTCGCGCTCTTGGCCAGGTCGGCCGGATCGCTGCCGCCGAGCTGCAGGGCCACCGGATGCTCGACCCCGTCGAAGCGCAGGTGGCGCTCGACGTCGCCATATACCAGCGCGCCGGTGGTGACCATCTCGGTGTACAGCCAGGTGTGGCGGGTGATCTGGCGATGGAAGACGCGGCAGTGACGGTCGGTCCAGTCCATCATGGGGGCGACCGACAGGCGCCGGCCGGGCACTTTCCCTTGCACTAACGGCGCTACCTGGGTGGCATCCTGGATTGCTTGCTTCGAATCGCTCATTTCAGCTTACGTATGTTCATGTCGATGGGCGGTCATGTGTCGGCGCTGCAGCAGGCGGCAAGACCGATGCACAGCACGGTTTGGTTGCCGTAGACCGGAGCGTGATTATACGCGAGGGCCTCGAAGGCTATACCGTGACGGCCATGCCACACTCCTGCCCTCTCCGTTAGCGCCCACACTTTGGGCCGCATGGCTGCAAGGGGGGGCAGAATTTTTTCAAACTAATCAACGAGCTATGGCCACGTGCGTCCGCTGTCTATTCGCCGGTGCGCTTAAAATGGAACGATCAAGCCCAATTCTGCCTCGTGCAGCAGGCGCACAGCGGGTGCAAAACAGCATTCACGCAACAATCGCCACGGCAGGCGGCGCCAACCATGCGACATTTGCCGCAAGGAAATTTCGGGCGTTTATAATTGCGGCTACCTATGTGACGACTCTTCCCTGAAACCGACAATTAACGATGAACGCCGGCCCTATCTCGCAACCCGACAGTCTTCTCTCTAGCCCAAGGGCCGGCGAGGCGAGAGCGACGACTGTGCCGGCAGAGCGCGCTGTAGCAATCATGCAGCCCTACTTTCTACCCTACATCGGCTACTTCCAGCTGATCACCGCCTGCGAGCTATTTGTCGTGTACGACAACATCAAATACACGAAGAAGGGCTGGATCAACCGCAACCGCATGTTGCGCAACGGCGCCGAAGCGATGTTTTCACTGCCCCTGCAGGGAGCGCCGGACCATCTCGACATTGACCAGCGCGTGCTGGAGGACTCGCCGGGCCGCCACCGCTGGCTGGCGCAACTCAAGGGCGCCTATCGGCATGCGCCTCAATTCGGCGTCACCCTGCCCCTGCTCGAGCGTATCGCCGCCTGCGATGAGGTCAACCTGTTCCGCTTTCTGCACAATGCGTTACTGGAGACCTGCGCCCATCTAGGCATTGACACGCCCATACGGGCTGCCTCGGCAGTCCCAGCGGACCATGGCCTGAAGGGCCAGGACCGGGTACTGGCCATCTGCGCTGCACTCGGCGCGCGCCGCTACGTCAATCCGATCGGGGGCACCGAATTGTATTCGCACACAGATTTTGCCCAACACGGCATCGACCTGCGCTTCCTGCGTGCGCGGCCGCTCGATTATCCGCAGGGCGGCGCGAACGCCGTGCCGTCGCTGTCGATCGCCGACGTCTTGATGTTCAACCCGCTCGAGACGGTGCGCGGCTGGGTGCGCACGCACTACGACCTTGTTCAACCCCAGCTGACCTGAGCCGAACCGCAATGTTCAAATGGACCAAACTGGGAAAGGTGTTTACTCCGCAGGAAGTCGGAGGCCGGCCGTGGCTGCGCGAATTCGCCCAGGCCCCCAGCACCCTCGTATTCGACAGTTACGTACGCGTCTATTTTTCGTGCCGCCCAGCCCCGGACGCCAAGGGCCAGTACGTGAGCTATTCGAGCTGGGTCGACCTCGACCGCCGAGACCTGTCCCGCGTGCTGCGCGTGGCCGAACAGCCGATCCTGCCGTTGGGCGGATTGGGCGAGTTCGACGAGTTCGGCATCTACCCAGTGTCGGTCATCCGGGAGCCCGGCGAGTCCGAGCTTGTGCGCGCCTACTACGCCGGCTGGACACGCTGCGAGTCGGTACCCTTTAACGTGGCGATCGGCATGGCCACCAGCATGGACGGCGGCACCACCTTCACCCGAGCCGGGCCCGGCCCAGTGCTGTCGTACAGCCAGCACGAGCCGTTCGTGCTGAGTGGCCCGAAGATCCGCCGCTTCGGTGATGACTGGACCCTGTTTTACATCGCTGGGCGCAAGTGGAAGCTGGTCGACGGCCGCGCTGAGCCGGTGTACAAGATTCGCATGGCGAGCTCCAGCGATGGTGTCGCCTGGACCCCGCTCAACCGCGACCTGATCGAGAGCCGCGTCGAGCCAGACGAGGCCCAGGCCAGCCCGGACGTTATTTATGCAAACGGCAGATACCACATGTTCTTCTGCTACCGCCACAGCAGCAACTATCGCGGCCGCGAGTTCGGCTACCGTATCGGGTATGCCTCGAGCACGGATTTGCAGCGCTGGACGCGTGTGGACGCGCGCGCCGGGCTGGACGTATCCGAAAGCGGCTGGGACGACGAAATGGTGAGCTACCCGCATGTATTTGAACTCGATGGGCGCACCTACATGGCTTACCTCGGTAACGGAGTCGGCCGACACGGCTTCGGACTGGCGGTCCTGGACGGCATCCTGGAGTAAGCCATGAGATGGAACAAGCTCGGAAAAATCTTCAATCCGCTGCAGCACCGCCTGCCGGACGGCTGCGAAACATTCGCGCAATCGCCGCAGGCGCTGGTGTGCGACGACCGTGTGCGCATTTACTTTTCGACCCGCGCGCGTGACGGCAACAGCGACGGTAACGGCGGGGCTAAATACGTCAGCCACGTGTGTTACGTCGACATGGACCGCAACATGCGCCACATCCTGGATGTCGCCAGGCACACAGTGCTAGCGCCTGGCGAACTGGGATCCTTCGATGAACACGGCATCTTCCCGCTCAACGTGCTTCGCCATGAAGGCCGGGTGCTCGGCTACAGCACTGGCTGGAACCGTCGCGTATCGGTGTCGGTCGACACTGCGATCGGCCTGCTGGAAAGCCTTGACGGCGGTCGCACTTTTCAGCGACAGGGCAGCGGCCCGGTGCTGGCAGCCTCTCTGCACGAGCCCTGCCTGGTCGGCGACGGCTTCGTGCAGGTGATCGATGGCGTGTTCCATATGTGGTACATCTTCGGCACCGGCTGGAGGCGCTACAGCCCTGCGGCCGCGCCCGACCGCACCTACAAGATTGGCCATGCGGTTTCCCACGACGGCGTGAACTGGAAAAAGGATGAAGCGCGTCAAATCATCGAAGACCGGCTCGGGCGCGACGAAAGCCAGGCGCTGCCGACCGTTGTCGAAATCGACGGCCGCCATCACATGTTTTTCTGCTACCGCGAATCCTCCGACTTTCGAACCAATCCGGACCGCGGCTATCGGATAGGCCACGCCAGTTCAAGCGACCTCGTGAACTGGGAGCGCGACGACCAGGCGATCCAGCTCGCCATCGAGCCGGGGAGCTGGGATGGCGACATGCAATGCTACCCACATGTTTTCAAGGTCGACGACCAGGTCTACCTGCTCTATAACGGCAACGCGTTCGGCCGCGAAGGTTTCGGCCTGGCGGTGCTGGAACGATGACGCACGACTTCGACATACGCACTGACAGCGCAGGTGCGGCTGACATCGAAGCGCTGCTGCGCTCATGCGACGCCGCATTCGTCCCGCCACTCTCAAGCCGCGTCGAGATCGGTGCGTATGCGCGCAAAATCGTTGATCATGCGCGCCGCATCGAAGCCTGCGAGGGCGGACGGCTGGTCGGCCTGCTCGCCATGTACTGCGATGATCTCACCACCCGCAGGGCCTTCATCACCAGCGTCAGCGTGAGCACGCCACATGCGCGGCGCGGCATTGCCGGTGCCCTGCTGCGCCAGGCCATCGAAGAGGCGCGCGCGGCCGGTATGCAAGTGCTAGCGCTGGAAACCAGCGCCGCCAATGTGGCGGCGCTGGCGCTGTACTGCAAACACGGATTCAACATTGTCAAGGCAGCTGGCGACATGTTGTGCCTGGACCTTACCCTCAGCCAAGGTAGCATCATGGACAATACACGCGACTACAATGCAGAGTCGAAAGACAGCTTCGGTCACCAATACGCCTACGGCTTTGACTTCGACGTCATGCACCCCTACATGATCAAGAGCTTCGCGCCCTGGTTCCGTCAGGGCAGCCTGCTTGAACTGGGCTGCTTCAAGGGGGCGTTGACGCGCCGCCTGCTCGAACATTCCGACGACGTCACTTGCGTCGAAGCCTCCGGCGAGGCACTGCAAGAAGCGCGTGTGCTGCTGGACGGACGCGCGACGCTGATACATGCACGCTTCGAGGCGGTGGAACTGCCGCGCCGTTACGACAATATCGTACTGACTCACGTGCTCGAGCACCTCGACGACCCGGTCGGTCTGCTACGTCGGATTAATGACGAGTGGCTGGCCCCCGGCGGGCGCTTGTTCCTGGTTTGCCCGAATGCGAACGCGCCGTCGCGCCAGATCGCAGTCAAGATGGGACTGATCGAACACAATGCCGCCGTCACCCTGGCCGAGCGCGACCATGGCCACCGCCGCACCTACAGCCTCGACACGCTCGAACGTGACGCCGTGGCCGCGGGCCTGGCGGTGCGCCAGCGTTCCGGCATCTTCTTCAAGGCGTTGGCCAATTTTCAGTGGGACCGCCTGCTGCAGACCGACATCGTCTCGCCCGCCTACCTGGATGGCTGCTATGCGCTGGGCCAGCAGTACCCCGACCTGTGCGCCAGCATTTTCCTGCTGTGCGAACAAGGCCCCGTTTCCGCACCATGAATGCCATGACGAACAAGCCGAGAAACCCACAATCCAAGGCGACCGCCGAGCAGCTCGAGCAGCATCGCCTTGCCGTGCGCCGCAACCCGCGCGATGCTAACGCCCATGCTCTGCTCGGCCTGGCGCAACTCAAATCGCGCCGGCTCGACGACGGTGTCGCTAGCCTGCGCCGCGCGCTCGAACTCAACCCGAAAGTGCGCGGCCTGCACGCCGTGCTGGCCGCCGCGTTGTTCGAGCTCGGGTGTTTCGACGCCGCCGCCGAGGCCTACCGTAATGCGCTGCGCTTCCAGGACGATGCCGACCTGCACCAGGGACTGGCCGATACCCTGTTGTCCCTTGAGCGCGGTAGCGAGGCTGAAGCCCCAGCGCGGCGCGCGGTCGCACTGTCGCCGGACAGCATACCGTGTCTGCTCAGCCTTGGAAATGTTCTTCACGCCGTAAAGCAGCATGCCGAAGCCGCCGCAGTATTCGAGCACGTATTGGCGCTCGACCCCGGCCAGGTGGCGGCCCGCCAGGACCTCGGGTTGATGCTCGCCACCCTCGGGCGCCATGCTGACGCTGCCAACTGTTTCCGTGCCGTGCTTGAGAGCCAGCCGGACAACGTCGCGGCACTGCTGCAGCTCGGCCACAGCCACATGAGGCGAAGGCAGCATGAAGAAGCCGTGCGCTACTTCGCCCGCGTGAGCGAGCTGCTACCGGAGCGGGTCGACGTGCTGTCGGATCTGGCGCACGCGCTGCGTCAGAAAGGCGACTTGGCCGGCGCCTCCGCCCTGCTGCGGCGTGCGCTGCAGCAGGCACCCGACAATACCGATCTCATCTATGGCTTGTTGTCCGCCTGTTTCGGCATGGGCGAGTGGGAATTGGCCATGCAACTGGCACGGCAGGCACTGGACGCCCGCCCTTCAGCAGCAGCGCACAGTGTCGTGTTATTCATCCTGAGCCACTGCTGCACCGATGCCGACGAACTGACCCGCGAACATTTCGCTTTCGCGAAGCGCTGGGAGACTGGCCTGCGACCACTACGCCAACCGCACACCAACGACCGCGACCCACGGCGGCGGCTGCGCATCGGCATGGTGTCGGGCGACCTGTACGATCATGCAGTGACGAACTTTGTCGCCCCTGTCTTCGCAGCCTTCAAGGAAAGCGACGGGGTCGAGCTGTACGCCTACTATAACAAC
This sequence comes from Massilia sp. H6, assembly GCF_024802625.1. Lineage (NCBI taxonomy): Bacteria > Pseudomonadati > Pseudomonadota > Betaproteobacteria > Burkholderiales > Oxalobacteraceae > Massilia > Massilia sp. H6. Next base: position 1,415,473 of record NZ_CP103371.1, on the reverse strand, counting down.
AGCATCGAAGATGCGATGACAGAGCAGTTGCGCGGCTTGGCGGCAGCATGGTGCAATATTCAGAACCTCGATGACGAAGCGGCCGAACGGCTGATCCGGGAAGACGGGATCGACATCCTGATCGACCTGTCCGGCCATTCGGCACTCAACCGCCTGTCATTGTTCGCACGCAAACCGGCGCCGCTGCAGGCCACCTGGATCGGGTATGCCGGCACGACCGGTCTGGAAGCGATGGATTACATCTTGTGCGATCAATTCCAGGTTCCTGAAGAACGACACGACAACCAGTTCTCGGAACAGATCGTGCGCCTGCCTTTGGGCGCGCCGTTCATGTCCGCCAGCTATTCGCCCCCGGTCAACCCGCTGCCTGCCCTGCGCAACGGCTATATCACTTTCGGCAGCTTTCACCGCGTGAGCAAGCTCAACCGAGAGGTAATCCGCCAGTGGTCGAAGCTGCTTCATGCGATACCGAACGCGAAAATGCTGCTAGGCGGAATGCAGATGGGGTCCGCCGATACCTTGATCGATTGGTTTGCCGAGCACGGTATCGTCGGCGACCGCCTGATCCTGCGCCAGCGAACCCATGTTTACGGATTCCTGGAACAGCATCACGAGGTCGACGTTTGCCTCAGCCCCTTCCCATACAGCGGATCGACCACCATCGGCCATGCGGCGTGGATGGGCGTGCCGACGCTGGCCACCGTCGGCTCGACCAACCCCAGCTATGGCGCGGCATCCTTCCTTGCCCACCTCGGGCTGAGCAATTTCATTGCCGACGATGAAGCGGCCTACGTCGCCCTCGGCGTGTACCTGTCGCAGAACCCCAGCGCATTGGCGAGCCTGCGGGCGACCATGCGCGAACGCTTCAACAATTCGCTGCTTGGCCATCCAGGCGTGACGGCGATGGGGCTGGAATGCGCTTTGCGCAAGATATGGGAACGCTGGTGCAATGGCGAGCATCCTGCTCCATTGCGCGTGCGCCTTTCCGACCTGGCACGGGCGTCAAGCTAAGCCTCTGCCTCGACCAGGATAACGCCGCCCCATGGGCGGCGTACCATCCTGGTACCGACGGCACGGACAAACCGACATCATTTCGTTGCGATGGAAAAATAATTCAAATAATTTCCATGCCGCACTTAATTCTTCAAGGAAACTTGTCGCCTTGTATTTGTGAGAGCGAGTGACGCACTCGAAACCGAATTCACAAATCAGGAGCTACCATGCTGAGCCTTCACACCAACAACGCTGCACTGTCCGCGCAAAACTCGATCAGCCGCACCCAGAGCTCCCTGTCGACCTCGATGACCCGCCTGTCGACCGGCTACCGCATCAACTCGGCCATGGACGACGCCGCCGGCCTGCAAATCGCTTCGCGTCTGAAAGCCCAGACCTCGGGCATGACCGTTGCCATGCGCAACACCCAGAACTCGACCTCGATGCTGCAGACTGCCGAAGGCGCGCTGGACGAAGTGAGCAACATGCTGGTCCGCATGAAAGACCTGGCCACCCAGGCTGCCGATGCCTCATCGACCGCCAACGACAAGACCGCCATGCAGTCTGAATTCGACGCACTGGGTCTGGAACTGAAGAACGTCCTGCAGAACACCACCTTCGGCGGCACCAAGTTGCTGGTGGGCGGCACCGTCGGCAGCGCGGCGATGACCTTCCAGATCGGAGCATCGTCGAGCGAAACCATGACGGTCAACCTGACTGCCGACATGACTTCGATGGCGACCGACGTCAGTAACGCAACCTCGAACTACACCACCACCGCTACCGGTACAGAATTGACCGGCACCGCCAACGCCACCATTGGCAAGCTGGAAACTGCGCTGGCCTCGGTCAACAAGGTCCGCTCGGGCCTGGGCGCTGCCGCCAACCGTCTCGAACACGTGTACAACAACCTGTCGAACATCAGCACCAACAGCAAGGCCGCCGCTGGCCTGATCATGGACGTCGACTTCGCCACCGAAAGCGCCAACATGACCTCGAACCAGATGCTGCTGCAAGCCGGCACCGCCATGCTCAAGCAATCGAACAGCATGTCGTCGATGGTCATGTCGCTGCTGCAGTAATAGGTCTTCGTCCGGACTCGTCCGGACAGGAATAGCCAAGGGCCAACCGCAGTGCCGGTTGGCCCTTTTTTATTTCACCGTATACTCCCCCTTTATTTGGGTCCGATCATGGTCATCTCTGTGTCCCTCGCTCCTTCGCTCATTCCGGCCCTCGCTCCGCTGACGCAACGCTTGCGCAATAGCGAACCGGGGATCCTTCCTGCGGCCATTGCCGTCGTTACCGAAGCCGAACTGGCCCTGCCGGTGTCAAAGGCGCAGGCCAGTGTGGCCGCGCCAGGCGCCGGCGCGGACGACGCGGCCGCGCTGCGTCCAGACCAGCTTTTCATGGCGAGCCGGATGGGTTACCCTGCCCTAGATGGCCGTGCGCTGGCGTCCAGTTGGCGGGCGATGGTGCGCACCTATGGTGAGCAGCAAGCGCGCCGCGACCTGCAGGCGAGCGCCGGCGCCATGCCACCGCTTCAGCTGGCGGCCGGCCAGCAGGGCCAGGTCGTCAACCTGCCGCAAGCCCACCACCTGCTCGCGGCCGACGCCTGGCGCTTCACCGTGCACGCAGGCAGCGCGCTGGCCCATCATCTCGAAGTCGTGGCCGAAAAAGAAGACGCGGCACCGGGCCGTCGCAAGCGCGCGCGTTACGGGCTGCGCCTGGAACTGAGCCTGCCTGATGGCACACGCGTGGTGGTACAGGTTGAACCGGTGCCGGGAGGGATTGCGTTGGAATTATGTGCGCAAGGCGCCGCGCCGCTGGAGCGCCTGCGCGCCCTGCAGCCGGCGCTGGAACAGGCCGTCGCCCGGACCGGGCTGCAGGTGGTGCGCTGGCGCTTCCGCGATTCGCTCCCGCCGGGAAATGTACACGCAACGATGGTGGCCGGCGACGCCTCGAGTGCTCTGAGCCTGCCGGTGTTCCGCGCGCTTGCGGAGCTTGCTCTGGTGCTTCCCGCCGTGGACGAAACCAGCACGTAGTTGCGTGCCAGCCCGCCGAACGCTGCCTGACAAGGCGCACCGGTTTACCTGTCAGCGTATATTCGCGCCGACAGCGCCGGTCGAAGCGGCGCTGTTGCCAACGATTGCCTAAGCGGCCACTTTGCGACGCGGTATGACTGCACAGGCGAACCCAGCTTCTCCGAGCTGTACATTGGCGCCGGCCCACACCGCGGATGTGCCTGCGACGTCAATGAATTCGCATGGATTTGCACACTGGTTTCCGATGCAGAACACCAGCTCCCCGCGTGCTCTCGGGGTCCCGACGTCAATGCAAGGTGGAGCTCGAGGTGCCCTGCCAGCCAGGCAATGTCTTTTAACACTGGCAGGCAAATATCACGCTTCGCAGCGTGATGCGCCGGCCTGGATAATCAGCTGCGTCACCCGCTCGATGTCCGCGTCGTCTAGCCCCGGGTATATGGGAAGGCACAATACGCTGCGCGCGGCGTTCCAGGCCACAGGCAGGTTGTCGCTGCGCGCCGACGGCAAACCACGGTACATCGGGAATTCCGTAATAAGGGGAAAGAAATACCGTCGTGCGTAAATTTCCTGGTCTCTCAGTAACTGGTACAGCTCGTCACGGACGAGCTGATAGTCCGGGCCCACCAGGATCGGAAAATAGGAATAATTGGCGGCGGTTTCGGCGCCATCGCCAAGGCACCGGATTCCCCTCACCTGCGCGAGGCGCGAGCGATAGGCCGCGTCGATTTCCTTGCGCCGTGCAATGGCTTGCCCGAGGTATTGCAGCTGCAGCAATCCGAATGCAGCATTGATCTCGCTCATCTTGCCGTTGATCCCCGCAGCGACGACGGTCACCTCGTCGACGAATCCAAAATTCTTCAGATGGTCAATGCGCTGCTTGGTCTTGGCATCGGGACAAATGATCGCACCGCCTTCGAATGTATTGAAGACCTTGGTCGCATGAAAGCTGAGCACTGAAAGGTCCCCGTGCCGCAGTACGCTGCCGCCCTCGTCGCGTACGCCGAACGCGTGGGCTGCATCGTAGATAATCTTCAGGTTGTAATTGTCGGCGATGCGCTGGATGGCGGCGACATCGCAGGGGCGGCCGTAGCAATGCACCGGCATGATCGCGGTGGTCTGCGGTGTAATCGCAGCTTCGATCTTTGCCGGATCAAGATTGAGCGTGATTGGATCGATGTCGACGAACACTGGCTTGATGCCGTTCCACTGCAGCGAGTGGGCTGTTGCGACGAAGGAATATGGTGTCGTGATGACTTCGCCTGTGATCCGCTGGGCCTGGAGCGCAGTCACGAGCGCGATCGTTCCGTTCGAAAACAGCGCCAGGTGTTCGACGCCGAGGTAGTCGCACAGGGCCGCTTCGAGCTGCTGGTGGAAGGGGCCACCGTTGGTGAGTATCTTGTTATCCCAGATCTGCCGCAGGTAATCGTGAAATTCTTCCAGCGGCGGCAGATAAGGTTGGGTTACATAAATCGGTTTATTGGTGCTCATGTCGGGTCCGGTCGATTTGCTCGCATTTTAGTGGCGCCCTGTTCAATTCACCGGTGACAGAATGGTCAGCCCACTGTACCGACGATCGACACATCGTGGTTTTCCGGAATTTCGTTATACGACAGCACGTGCAGGCCGGGCGCGAACAGGCGCGCATAGCGCGCCAGCAGCGGACGCACCTGCGGCAGCACCAGCAGCAGCGGCGGCGTGCGCTGTCCCTTCATCTGCTCGCGCGCGACCGGCATGTTGATCTGCAGTTGCGACAGCAGCTGCGGGTCGATCGGGTAATTGTCGAGCGCTACCTTGCCGCCGCCGTTCTGGCGTGCCTGGTTCAGTGAACCGAGCAGCATGTTTTCCAGCTCGGCCGACAGGTTAAACGCCGGCATGTCCTTCTTCTTGCCGAACACGCTAGACACGATCTGGCGCCGCAGCGCGCAGCGCACTTCGGCCGCCAGCAGGATCGGGTCCTTGGTGGTTTCCGAACTGTCCAGCAGCGTGGTGGCAATCACCACGATGTCCTTGAGCGACACCCCTTCTGCCAGCAGCACGCGGAACACTCGCAGCAGCTGGGTGTGGGTCAGCGCTTTCTCCAGCGCGCCTGCCAGCTTGGGCGACAGGGCGCTCAGGCGTTCCATGATCGCCGGCACGTCTTCGTGGCGGAACAGCTCGTGCAGGTATTCGCGCACCACCTTCGAGGCATGGGTGGCGATCGCGCTTGGCACCTCCACCACCTGGTAACCCAGTCCCAGCGCATGGCCTTTCTGGGCCGGGTCGATCCAGGTAATGGCCATGCCGTAGGCCGGTTCGATGCCCGGGATGCCGTCGATGTCGCCGTACACGCTCGGCGACGGGATCGCCATCAGGTGGTCGGGCATGACTTCGGCTTCGGCCACCACGATGCCCGACAGGCTGATCGCGTATTGCGAGGGACGCAGCGCCAGGTCGTCGCGCACGCCGATCGCGGGCAGCAGCATGCCCATCTGCTCCGACAGGCTCTGGCGCACGCCCTTGATGCGCTTCGATAATGGCTCGCCCTGGGCGCGGTCGATCATGCCGACCAGCTTGTAGCCGACCGAGACCGAAATCGGCTGCACCACCGGCAGCGCCTGCCAATCGAGTTCCGGCGCGCGCTCGTCGCGCAGCGCCGCCTCGATCGCGGCCACGCCCGAGGTGTCGGGCGGCGCTACGCGCTTGTTCAGGCGCCAGCCGACATAGATCAGGGCGCCGGCGAAGGCGAAGAACGGCGTCTTCGGCATGCCCGGCACCAGCGCCAGCACGATCATCACGCCCGCAGCCGAATACAGCACCGCCGGCTGGGCCAGCAGCTGGCCGCTGACCTGCTGCTCGAAGTCGCCCGATTCGCCGATACGGGTCACCAGGATCGCGGCCGCGGCCGACAGCAGCAGCGCCGGGATCTGGCCGACCAGGCCATCGCCAATCGTCAGCAGCGCGTAGACCTTGAACGATTCGCCCAGTGCCAGGTCGTGCATCAGCGCCCCGATCGCGATACCGCCGACCAGGTTGATGATCAGGATCAGGATCGAGGCGACCGCGTCGCCGCGCACGAACTTCGAGGCGCCGTCCATGGCGCCGTAGAAATCGGCTTCGGCCGCCACGTCGCGGCGCCGCACCACGGCCTGCTCCTGGTTGATCAGGCCCGCGTTCAGGTCGGCGTCGATCGCCATCTGCTTGCCCGGCAGCGCATCGAGGGTGAAGCGCGCCGACACTTCCGAGATGCGCTCGGCGCCCTTGGTCACGACCACGAAGTTAATGATCATCAGGATCACGAACACCACCAGGCCGACCACGAAATTGCCGCCGATGACGACGTTACCAAAGGCCTCGATCACGTGGCCGGCGGCGGCCGTGCCTTCGTGGCCGTTGAGCAGAACGACGCGGGTCGACGCCACGTTCAGCGCCAGGCGCAGCAGCGTGGTGCCCAGGATCACGGTCGGGAACACCGAGAAGTCGAGCGGGCGCCTGGCCGTCACCGACACCAGGATCACGATCAGCGCCAGCACGATGTTAAAGGTGAACAGCACGTCCAGCACGAACGGCGGCAGCGGCAGCATGATCATCGCCAGCAGCGCGATCAGGAAGATCGGGCCGGCGAACTTGTGGCGCCGCAGTTCGGACAGGAAGGATTTCAGGGCAATCATGCAGGGACCTCGCTCAGGTGAGATGGAACGACCACCTCGTTGGGGAACCGTGGGGGCGCGGGGCGCCGGCCTGCACGGAACGCATTTAGTTGTAACACGTAGTTCAATACCTGCGATACCGCCTGGTACAGCTGGGCCGGGATCTGCTGCTGCACCTGGCTGGTGTTGTAGATCGCACGCGCCAGCGGCGGCAGCGAAATGGTTTCGATCTGGTGCTCGAGCGCGACGCGGCGGATATAGAGCGCCATTTCGTCCACGCCCTTGGCCACCACGAACGGCGCTTCGGCGCGGTTGGTATCGTACTTGAGCGCAACCGCGTAATGTTCCGGGTTGACGATGATCACATCGGCCGTCGGCACGGTCTTGCGCACGCCGCGCTGGGCCAGCTGGTTCTGCAGCTGGCGAATGCGCTGCTTCACTTCCGGCCGGCCCTCGTTGCCCTTGTGTTCTTCTTTCAGCTCCTGCTTGCTCATGCGCTGGTTTTTCGTGAACAGGAACGCCTGCACCGGAACGTCCAGCAGCGCGAACACGATGAACACGGTCACCATCGCCATCAGGCCGTCGAGCATCAGCGCACTACCGGCGGCCAGCGCGTCCGCCAGCGGCATGCGCTGCAATTCCACGTAGGCCTTCATGCTGGCGCGGGACACATGCACCAGCACGAAGCCCAGCACCACTGCCTTGGCAGCCGAGGTGATGAAACCGACCCAGTGCTTCTGCTTGAACAGGTTGCCCAGGTTGGCCATTGGGTTCAGGCGGCTGAACTTGGGCGCCAAGTTCTTGCGGGAGGCAACGAAGCCGCCCGGGATCATGCCGGCCACCACGATCGCGAACGGCACCACCGCCAGCGGCAGCACCATCTTGGCCAGCAGCAGCAGCGCGCCCGAGAACACGACCGACATCGCATTCTCGATCGCCCCGGCTTCTCCCAGCGGCACGAATGCCATGCGAAACAGCGTGCGGAACGACTCCATGTAACCGGGCAGCATCAAGGAAAACACCTTCAGGCTGCACAAGATGCCAACCGCGGTGGCGAGGTCGCGCGAGCGCACGACCTGGCCCTCGGAGCGCGCTTTCTTGAGCTTTTGCGCTGAGGGCTTTTCGGTCTTGTCGCCACCGGTGCCGCTATCGGCCATGCGCAATCCTCATCTGTTGCTGCAGCATTTCCAGGATCTGGTTGGTCATCGCGATGTAATGCTCGGGGATGAAACGCACTATCTGCACCAGCATCAGGAGCCCGAAGATCGTCACCAGCGAAAAGCCCAGCGAGAACAGGTTCAGGCTCGGCGCGACCCGGTTCAGGAAACCGAAGCCGATCTGCACCACCATGGTCGAGAACACGATGGGCAGCGCCAGCAGCATCGCCGCGGAAAATACCCATGCCAGGTTGAGCGCCACCGCCTCGAGCAGCATCGGCGCATAGCCGCCACCGACTGGCCAGGCCTTGAAGCTCTGTCCGAGCACGCCCATCAGCACCAGGTGGCCGTCGATCCCGAAGAACACCAGGATTGCCAGCAGCGAGAGCAGGCTCGAGACGACGTCGGAAGCCTGGCCGTTGACCGGATCGTTCATCTGCGCCATCGAGAAGCCCACCTGGCTCGAGGCCAGGAAGCCCAGCATCGTGATGACAGCCATCGCGAACTGCAGCGCCAGCCCGATCACGCCGCCGATGATGGCCTGCTCGATCATGGCCAGCACGCCGGCCAGCGAGAACGGATCGGGCATCGCGCCGCCACGGGTCATGGGCAGCATCATGAAGGCCAGGGCCACCGACAGCAGCGCGCGCACCGGCACCGACACGGTGCCCTCGCCCAGCACCGGAGCGGTCGAAAGCATCGCCATGATGCGGCAGAACGGCCACCACAGGGCGCCGATCAGGGGCATCAGGTAACTGACCAGCTCCATCGTGGCTCGGCCCTGGCCTAGCTGGCCAGCGCTGCGGCGCGCTGGAATACCGACACGCAGTAATCCATCAGCGTGGTGGTCATCCAGTGCCCGGCCAGGATCACGGCCAGCAGCGTCACCAGAAGGCGTGGCAGGAAGCTCAGGGTCTGTTCGTTGATCTGGGTGGCGGCCTGGAACAGCGCCACGATCAGGCCCATGACCAGGCCCGGCACCACCAGTACCAGCACCAGCAGCATCACCACCTGCAGGGCCTCGGCCACCAGGTCGACAGCGATATCGGGACTCATCTTGACTCGGTCTCCGGGTTTAGTAGCCGTGGATACTGCCGACCAGCGTATTGACGGTCAGGGTCCAGCCGTCCACCAGCACGAACAGGAGCAGCTTGAAGGGCAGTGAAATCACCAAGGGCGAGAGCATCATCATGCCCATCGCCATCAGCACCGACGATACCACCAGGTCGATGATCAAGAAGGGGATGAACAACATCGCGCCGATCTGGAACGCCGTCTTGAGCTCGGACAGCACAAAGGCCGCCAGCTTGGTGGTGAAGCCGCGCTGCTCGGGCTGGAGGTTGGCCGGCTCGCCGGCCAGGTGCGCGACCTGGGCCAGCGAGGTCTTGCTGGTCTGGGCCAGCATGAAGCGCGACAGCGGTACTTCGGCGATCTTCAGGGCTTCTTCCAGCCCGATCTTGTCGCGGTCGTAGGGCAGGAAGGCGTCGCGCCATACCGCCTCGCCCACCGGACGCATGACCAGCAGCGTCAGGATCAGCGCGATGCCGGTGATGATGCGGCTCGGCAGGCCCTGCTGCAGGCCGAGGGCCTGGCGCAGCAGCGACAGCACGATCACGAAACGGGTGAAGCTGGTCATCATCATGACCATCACGGGCAGCAGCCCGAGCAGCGTCATCAAGACCAGGATCTGCGACTTGACCGTCATTCCCTGGGTCGAGCCGGGGATCACGCCAGGCAAGATGCTCGGCTGCTGCTGGGCCGCGGCAGGCAGCGCGCAGGCCATCAGCGCGAGAAACAGCGCCAGCGACAGCACAAGCAGTAGCGCGCCGGACAGCTGCGGCGAAGTGCGGCGCGGCAGCAGCATCGCCTGCGCGCCACGAACAAGCGACATCATTTGGTCAGCGCATCCAGGTTCAGGCCATCGAGGTCGATCACCTTCAGGCCGTACTGCTCGCCTGCCACGACGACTTCGGCGCGCCCGATCGGCGCGCCATTGACCTTGATGATCAAGGGCTCTCCGGCCAGCGCGTCGAGCGGCACCACCGAAGACGGGCCGATCGACATCAGTTCCTGCAGCGAGATGCGGGCCGAGCCGACTTCGAGCGTCAGCGTCACCGGGATGCGGCGCATCATCTGCGGCAGCTGGCGCGCGGCGTTCTTGCCGGCGACGGCGGTGCCGGCTTCAACGCCGTCGAGGTCGTCGATGATCAGGTCGTTGCCCGTCAGTTGCTCATTCAAATTCATATCCATTACTCGGCATCTTCAAAAGAGGTTAAACAGAGCTTGCCCTTGTGTTCGGCAACTGAAGCCGTAAACAGGCGTGATTCGTCCAGCAGCACGTCGGCGCGTCCGACCGAGACCGGGATGACATCGCCGACCTTGAGCTCGAACAGCGCGGCGAGCGTGATTTCCTTGCTGGCCAGGCGTCCGTCAAGCTTGACGAACAGGCCGGTGGCGAGCGGCTCGGAGGTGCGCGCCGTGCGCGTGCTGCTGCGCTCGTCCATCAGGCCCTGCAACACGTGCGCCATCAATTCCTGGTCCAGGCCGATCCAGCACAGGCTGTCGGGCTGGCCCTGGGCCGGGCCGTGCGCGGCACGCAGGCTGATGCGGATCACCCAGCCGGCCTTGCCCGGGGCGCTGGAGGCGGCCGGCGCGCTCAAGGTCAACGGGTCCACCGAAGAGACGCCTTCCTGTCCCGCCACGCCGGTAGTGACCAGGTCGTCGGCGACGCAGGCGTGCAGTTGCTCCGCCAGCTGGGCGGTGAGCGTCGCGGCCAGCCGCTCCTCGGTGGCGGTGATGCGCTCGGCCGCGGTATCGCGCGGCGCGCTCGGCGCCGTGCCAGCCGGCGCGTTCTTGCGGCCATAGCGCCCTTCAAGCAGGGCCAGCAGCAGGTTGCGCTCGAAGGCCACCGCGGCCGTGCCGAGCGGACCGCCCACTGCCAGCCAGCGCAGGTCGGCCTGGTCCGGCGCTTGCTCGAAGGCCAGGCTCGCCAGCCGGTAGGCGCCCCAATAGCGGCGCCCGCCTGGCCCGCCCATGGTCGTGCCCAGGACATCGGCGAAGCGGCGCGCGAATTTGGGCAGCAGGTGCACGGGACGTCCGAGCAGGCTGGGATCGAGTACCTGGTAGTCGCCCTGGCTGCTGCGCGACCGGTCTGGAGGAGTCATCGGCATGTTGATTGGTTACTGGGTAACGGTGAATGACTTTTTTTCATTCTCCTAGGCAACAATTATACATGGAGATTGGCCGCAAACACTTTGACATTCGGCTTTGAATTTCTACTTGCCCTACGGTAAGATCATACCTAGTGCATTGCCTGGTTCAGTCCCTCCCCTATGTCGGCAGAGGAAGACCGGGCCGGCAGATCAAGAATAAAACGGGCGTTCGTAGATCATTATTTAACATTCAAGGCCTTGATCTTTACCTCCCGTCGGCAAAATAAGACACATTTTGTCGCTCCCGAACAACACGTACTCGCCAAATGGAATGACTCATGGGAACTGAACTTGCCGGACTGATCAAAGCTGACCTTGCCGCGCTGACCAACGACGCCAACCGCATGGCGATTGCCCCGGCCGCCGACATGGCAGCGCCAGGCGCATTCAATACGCTGCCAAGCGGATTTTCCTTTACCCAGACCATGAAAGACGCGCTTGCCAGTGTCGACAGCGAAAACCGCGTCGCGGGCGAACGCATGGAAGCGGTCGACGCCGGCAAAAGCGACGACCTGGTCGGTGCCATGCTGGCCAGCCAGCAAGCGAGCCTGTCGTTCTCGATGCTGATGCAGGTCCGGAACAAGGTCATGGGCGCGATGGACGAGCTGATCAAGCTCCCGGTCTGACGATCCCCGACACATTTTGAAGACTATCCTGTGATTTCATCGCTCAAGGCCGCAATCGGCGGCAAGTTGCCGCTGCCCTCGCTGCCGCCCCTCCTGCGCAACAACTTCACCCTGATGCTGGGATTGGCCGTGGTCATCACGGCGGCCGTCATGCTGTTCCTGTGGCAGGACCAATCCAACTACAAGCCGGTCTTCGGTGCGCGCGAAAAGGTCGCCGCCAGCGACATGATGACCGTGCTGGAAGCCGAAGCCATCCCTTACCGCATCCATCCCGAGAGCGGCCAGGTGATGGTGCCGTCGGGCGAACTGGGCAAGGTGCGCATGCTGCTGGCCGCCAAGGGCGTGACTGCCCAGCTGCCGGCCGGCCTGGAGCTGATGGACCGCAACGACCCGCTCGGCGTATCCTCGTTCGTGCAGGACGTGCGCTTCCGGCGCGGCCTCGAAGGCGAACTCGCGCAGAGCATGCTCACGATGGACGCGATCGCCGCAGCCCGGGTGCACCTGGCCATCGCCAAGTCGAGCTCCTTCGTGGCCGGCGCCGGCGACCAGTCCTCGGCCTCGGTGGTGGTGTCGGTCAAGCCCGGCCGCTCGCTGTCGAACGAACAGATTGCCGCGATCGTCAACATGGTCTCGAGCAGTGTCGCCAACCTGCAGCCTGCCCGCGTGTCGCTGATTGACCAGGCCGGCAACTACCTGTCCTCGCGGATCGACCTGGCCGACGGTTTCGACGGCCAGTCGCAGGGCGACGCAGCAGCCAAGCGCTACACCGATACCGTGCGCACCAATGTCAACGAACTGCTGGCGCCGGTGCTGGGCGCGAACAACTACAAGGTCAGCGTCACGGCCGATGTCGACAACGACAAGATCGAGGAAACCCAGGAAAAATACGGCGAAGCGCCAAAAGTCACCAGCGAAGCGATGCGTGAAGAGATGGAACGCAGCCGCATGGCGATGGGCGTGCCGGGCACGCTGTCGAACCGTCCGCCGCAGGCAGCCGACCCGGCCCAGGCCGATGGGCAGAACCCGGACGGCGCCGCAGCCGCCAAGGACGACGGCAGCGCGCGCAAGAACGCCACTACCCGCCAGTACGCCTACGACCGCGCGATCACCCAGATCAAGCGCTCGCGCGGGCGCCTGAAAAAGCTGTCGGTGGCGGTGGTGCTGAACAACGCCAGCGCCGCCAATGCCAAGCTCGGGTACACCCCGGCCGAACTGGCGAATATCGAAAAGATCCTGCGCGGCGGCCTCGGCATCGACGCGGCGCGCGGCGACGTGCTGACCGTGTCGGCGCTGAGCTTCCCGGCCGCGCCGGTGGCCCAGGAATGGTGGCAGGAACGCGATAACGTGGTCGACATGGGCGCTTACCTCATGTATGGCCTGGCTGCATTGCTGGCCTACTTCCTGCTGGCCCGTCCGCTGCTGCGCGCATTGACCACGCGCCTGGCGCCGCAGCTGCCGCTGGTACCGGCCGCGCCTGCCCTGCCGGGCCTGCCCGGTGGCGCCGCGGTGCTGCCGGCCGGCGCGCCGGCCGCCCTGGGCGCACCGGTTGCCGGCGCTTCCGGCACGATGCCGGTGGTCCCGCTGCTTGAAAACTACGACCTTCCACCGGCCGGTTCGGCGGTGGACGTGATGGTCGATCACCTGAAGGTCCTCGCCGGCAAGGAGCCTGAGCGGGTTGCCGAAGTCGTCAAACAATGGGTACAGAAAAAACATGGCCGAGCTGAGTAACCCTGAAGGCGCCGAAGGCGCACTGTCCCCGGTCGAGCAGGCCGCCATCGTGCTGCTGTCGATCGGTGAAGAAGGCGCCGCCGCCGTGCTGCGCTGCCTCGAGCGCGACGAATTGCTGGAACTGACCCAGGTGATGTCGCGCATGAGCGGCATCAAGGTCGATACCGTCAAGACGGCGGTCCAGAACTTCTTCGACGACTACCGCCAGCAAAGCGGGTTGCACGGCGCCTCGCGCAGCTACCTCAAGCGCTCGCTCGACCTGGCGCTGGGCAACGACATCGCCAACAGCGTCCTGAACACGATCTACGGCGACGCGATCCGCCCGATGATGGCGCGCCTGCAGTACGCTTCGCCAAAATGGCTGGCCGAGTTCATCTCGCACGAACACGTACAGATGCAGGCCGTGTTCCTGGCTTTCCTGCCGCCGGCGATGGCATCCCAGATCCTGGAAGCGCTGCCGCTGGACGGGCGTGAACTGGTCTTGCTGAACATGGCGCGCCTGGACGAGATCGACCGCGACGTGCTGCACGAGCTCGAAGAACTGGTGAACCGGTGCCTGGCCGCCCTCGATACCCAGAGTGCCAGCGTGGAAGGCGTGCGCCAGGTCGCCGAGATCCTGAACCGCCTGCAGGACAACCGCGCCGGCATGGTCGAGCTGCTGCGCGCCCATGATCCGGACGTGGTCTCGCAGATCGAGATGTCGATGTACGACTTCTTCATCCTGTCGCGCCAGACCGAGCAAGTCATTTCCCGCCTGCTCGACGAAGTGCCGCTGGAGCAATGGGCAGTCGCGCTCAAGGGTGCCGAGCCGACCCTGCGCGACGCGGTGCTCTCGGCGATGCCCAAGCGCCAGGCACAGAGCTTCGAAGACCTGATGCGCCGTTCGGGCCCGGTCCCGATGTCGCGCATCGAGCAGACCCGCCGCGAAATCATGGCCACCGTCAAGGCCCTGGCCGACGCCGGCGAAATCGACGTCCAGCTGTTTGCCGAGGCGACCGCCGAATGAAGCAATTCCGGCCCTACCACTTTCCGCCACTGCACCAGTTTCCTGGCGCCCAGCGCCCCGGTGCGCCCGGCCCGGCCGGCGCCAGCGCCGCCTCGGCCGAGGAATGGCAGGCTGCGCTGTCCGACGGCTACCGCCAGGGCCAGCGCGAAGGCTATGAGGCAGGCCTGGACCAGGGCCGCGCCGATGGCTATCCCGCCGGACAAAGCGACGGCCTGCAACGTGGCATCGAAGAAGGCCGCGAGATGGCGCTCGCCGGCTTCGAGGAATTGTCCAAGCCGGTCGACTCCATGCTCAAGGCGCTGAAAAAGCTCAAGCTCGAGATGCGCGCCGCCCAGCGCAAGGAAGTGGTCGACCTGGTCGGCAAGATCGCGCGCCAGGTAATCCGCGCCGAACTGGCGCTGCAGCCGGTGCAGCTGCTGGCGCTGGTCGAAGAAGCGCTGGCCGTGATGCCGCCGTCGCGCGACCAGGTCGAAGTATTCCTGAACCCGGAAGAACTGCGCCGCGTGCTCGAGCTGGACCCGAAACGCGCCAAGAAATGGACCCTGCTGCCCGACCCGGCGCTCGAACCGGGCGAATGCCGCGTACGCTCGGGCGACCATGAGGTCGACGCCGGCTGCCAGGGCCGCCTCAGCGCCGTGATGGACCAGGTGCGCGAGCAGCTCGGCGACGACGAGGACGGCGAATGACAGCCCTGGCCTCCCGCCTGCGCGCGGTCGAACTCGGTGGCGTGCCGGTTGCCACTCCGCTCGGACGCCTGGTCGGCGCCCAGGGCCTGCTGCTCGAATCGATCGGCTGCGCCCTGCACACCGGCCAGCGCTGCCGCATCGAGACCATCGACGGCGGCTGGCTCGACGCGCAGGTGGTCGGCTTCAAGGAAAAAGTGTCTTACCTGATGCCGTTCAAGAAGGCCACCGGCCTGGCCACCGGCGCGCGGGTGCTCCCGACCCCGGTGCAGTCGGACCTGATGATCGGACCGTCCTGGATGGGCCGCATGGTCAACGGCATGGGCGAGCCGATCGACGGCCTGGGCAAACTCGGTGGCGACCAGCCGCTGTCGAGCACCCCGCCAAAGGTCAATCCGCTGAAGAAGGCGCCGGTCGAAGAACCGCTCGACGTCGGCGTACGCGCCATCAATGCGATGCTCACCATCGGCAAGGGCCAGCGGGTTGGCCTGATGGCCGGCTCCGGCGTCGGCAAATCGGTGCTACTGGGCCTGATCACGCGCCAGACCGTGGCCGACGTGATCGTGGTCGGCCTGATCGGCGAGCGTAACCGCGAGGTACGCGAGTTCGTCGAGAAGTCGCTCGGCGCCGAAGGTCTGAAACGATCTGTGCTGGTGGTAGCGCCGGCCGACGAGTCGCCGCTGATGCGCGTGATGGCCACCGAAATGTGCCATTCGATCGCCGCCCATTTTCGCGACCGCGGCCAGAACGTGCTGCTGCTGTGCGACTCGCTCACACGTTACGCGATGGCGCTGCGCGAAGTGGCGCTGTCGCTGGGCGAGCCGCCGGCGACGCGCGGTTATCCGCCGTCGGTTTTCTCGAACATGCCGCAGCTGGTGGAGTCGGCCGGCAATGGCGAGAACCCGAAAGGCAGCATGAGCGCGATCTATACCGTGCTGGCCGAAGGCGACGACCAGCAAGACCCCGTGGTCGACGCGGCGCGCGCCATTCTCGATGGCCATATCGTGCTCACCCGTGAACTGGCCGAGCGCGGGCACTATCCGGCAATCGACGTGGCCCAGTCGATCTCGCGCTGCATGGCGCAGGTGGTGGACCCCGACCATGCGCTGGCCGCGCGCAAGCTCAAGGCCTCGCTGGCCCGCCATGCGCGCGTGCGCGACCTGATTCCGCTCGGCGCATATGTGGCTGGGGCCGATCCGGAAACCGACAAGGCGGTTCGCCTGCACCCGCATATCGAAGCTTTCCTGTGCCAGGGCACGCGTGAAGATGCCCCCATGACAGGCAGCGTGGAACAGTTGAAAGCGATGATGGTATGAGCAAGAAGAATACGATCGACAGCCTGGGCACGCTGGTGCGCCTGCGCAGCCTCGACGTGGAGCGCCTGCAGGCAGACATGAGCACGCAGGAAGCGACCCGCACGCGCTACCAGAACAACCTGGCGCGCATGGACTCGCTGACCGTGAGCAGCGGCGCCACCGGGGCCCTGCCCCTGGTATTGGCGCTGAACTGCGGTGCGTACAAGCAGAACGTGATGGCGATGGCCGACCTGCACCGCACCGACCTGGCGCTGCACGAGGCGAACATGGCGGTATCGCAGCGCAACCTGAGCGCCGCCTGGACCAGGCGCGAGCTGCTCGGCAAGGTGCTCGAACAGCAGCAAATCCTGCTCTCGCGCGAGCAGGACCGCAGCGTACGCAAGCGCGAGGACGACATCGCCACCCAGGCCTGGATGGCTGGACGCAGCAGCTAGGCGCCAACCCGACACCCCGGCAAATACGCAGCAACCACGCAGCAACCACGCAGTCCGAGAGTCAAGAAAAGCTAGGAGAACGACATGGCATCTTCCATCACCGCACCGACCTACGACCCGATCACCACCGCCAATTCGCTGGCGGAAAAATACGTCATGGCCCGCCGGCAAATCCTCGATGCGCAAGGCGCCGCCGCGCGTGCCACCGAAAAAGGCTTGACCGAACTGGGGTCGGCGATGAGCGCGTTCCAGACCAGCATGGCGGCGCTCACGGGCCTGAACAAGAGCCTGTACGCGCAGTCCGCCATCTTCAGCGATACGACACTTGGCAGCGCCAGCGCCGGCCCAACCGCGGCCCCGGGCAGCTATGCGTTCTTCGTGGCCAGGCTGGCCACCGCCAGCCAGGTCTCTTTCGCCGGCTTGAGCGACGACGCCGGCGTCTCGGGCACCCTGGACATCAATATGGGCGGCGCGCTGGCCTTCCAGGTGAACCTGGCCGATGCCGACACCGACGCCGACGGCATCCTGAGCACGCGCGAACTGGCGGCGGCGATCAACGGCAACAGCGGCAACACCTCGCTGGTCACCGCGTCGATCATCACCACCGGGAGCGGCTCGGAGCTGGTACTGAGCGCCAAGAACACCGGCGCGGCCAGCGCGATCACGATCGACACCACCAATGTCGCCGGCGGCTCGAGCCTGGCGGCGGCCAACGGCGACGTGGCGCGCAAGCGCACCCTGGTCATGGCGCAGGACGCGGAGATCCGCATCGGCGCCGAGAGCGGGACCGTGATCACGCAGGCCACCAACACCTTCACCAACATCGACGGCGTGAAGATGACCTTCACCAAGGCCCAGGCTCCGGGCAGCGCGCCGGTGACGATCGAAGTTGGCGCCGACAGCAAGAACACGACCGCCAACGTGCAGGGCTTCATCGACGCCTACAACAAGCTCAAGGGCGTGCTCAACAAGCTGACCGATTCGGGCGACCCGTCCAAGGGCACGGCCGGCGGCTCGTTCGCGCGCGACGGCGCCATCCGCGCCCTGAACGACCGCCTGGTCAGCATGCTGCGTCCGTCGACGGGCGGCGACACCCTGGCAGCGTTCGGCATCATCTCGACCAGGGATGGCACGCTCGAATTGAACAACGACCGCCTGCAACGCCAGCTGGCCCTCAAGCCCACCGGCCTGGACGCCTTGATCGGTTCGAGTTCCACGTCGGCGCCGAGCGGTATCGCCGGCACGCTCGACGCGTTCATCAAGACTTGGAGCAACACCACCGACGGCCGGATCAAGCAGCGCAAGGAACAGACCAGCGAGCTGCAATCGACGCTGGCCGACCGCCAGGCCTTCCTCGAACAGCAGCAAGAAGCGGCCTACAACCGCTACCTGCGCCAATTCACGGCCCTGCAGTCGCTGCAAGGCGCCATGAACAATAACCTGTCGATGTTCGATGCCATGTTTGGCAACAACAAAGACTAACCGATACGCAACGGGATCCACATGTCCTATCAAGAAGCCTATGGCGGCTACCACGCCGTCAATCTCGAGGCGCAGACTTCGCGCGCGTCACCGGTAGAACTGGTGCTGCTGCTTACCGACGGCCTGCTCGACGAGCTGGCGCGCGCCCGCGCCCACATCGTCGCGCGCCGCTATGAGCAAAAGGCCGCCAGCATCGACAAATGCGTCGAGATCATCAACGGCCTGTCGAGCTCGCTCGACTTCGACCAGGGCGGCGACACCGTCACCAACCTGGCCGGCATCTATGACTTCTGCGCCCAGCACCTGCACGGCGCCGGCATCAAGCTCGACCCGACGATGGTCGACGAAGTGATCCGGGTCTTGAGCACGATTCGCCAGGGCTGGAAAGGCGTGCAGGAGCGTAATGGATAGGACGCGCGCCATCGACCGCCTGGCCAGGCAGCTGGCCGAGGCCGGCGCTGCCGCCGACTGGACCCTGCTGGCACGCGCGACGCGCGAGCTCGGTCCACAGATGCAGGCGCTTGCCGCCGGCGAGCCATGGAGCGCCGCCGAGCGCGCCGCGCTGGAACGCCTGCGCCAGGCGCACGACGGCGCGGCGGGCCAGGTTGCCAGCGCCGCCAACGAACTGCAGGCGCGCCTGGACGACATGCGCGTCAACAAAGAAGGCTGGATGGCCTATGCCCTCGCGGGCGAACTCGATTCTGATCACACCACGACATGAACATCACGATGAACAGCGCTCCCCTGCCAGCCGCCCATGACGCCGCCGGTGCCATCGCCGGCGGCGCGCCCGCCGACGCCCTGCCGCTCGATCCGGCACTGGCCCCGGCGCAGCGCGGCCAGCCTTCCGCCCTGCCCTTCCTGCAGTTCATGGGCCTGGAGGTGGCGCAGGACGTGGAGCCGTCGCCGGATACGGCTGCCGTGCCCGCCGGCCAACTGCCGCCAGCCGAGCTTGACGCTGGCGCGATGCAGCAGGACGCCACTGCCACAGCGCAGCAAGACAATGCTGCAGCCGCGGCCACCGAGTCCCATCCGGACGCCGGCCACGAGCCCCTGCTGGCCGCCATGGCCATGCCGCTGATGCAGTCGATGATGATGACGATGCCGGCCCCCCTGCGCGTGCCCGCCGCCATGCCGCAGGGGGCACTTGCGGCCGAAGCCGGCGCCACGCCTGGCGCCGGTGCCGCCAGCGCTGGCGCCGTTGCGTCGGGCGCCGCCCTGCCGGGCACCGCCGCCGGCATCGAACTGCCACTGGCAGCCGGCATGCGCCAGGCGCCGGACGCCCCAGCGCCGGTGCCAGTCGCCGCTACTGTCGCTGCCTCGCCGGCAGGCGCCGGCCAGGTCCCTGCCCAGGCGGCCCCGGCGCAGGCGACGGCGCTGCACCCGCCGCCCGCCGCCGCGTTGCCGGCCGGGCCTCAGGGGCGCGAGAGCGCCGCGCCCGAGGCCGGCACCCCGCCGGCGGCGGGCACCCATGCCGGTTTCGGGGTCGCCGCCCCGGCCGCAGCAAGCGTCGCGGCCCGCGACGGCGCCACCTTGACCCTGTCGGGTCCGCCCACTGCGTGGCGCCAATCGCTGCAGGAAGCCCTGGGCGAGCGGCTGAGCCTGCAGCTCACCAAGAATGCCGAGCAGGCCACCATCCGCCTCGAGCCGCCGATGCTGGGCCGGGTCGAGATCTCGATCCGCCACATCGCGGGCGCGCTGGAAGTGAACATCACGGCGACCCACAGCGAAGTGCTGCGCCAGCTCAATACCGTCAGCGACAACCTGCGCGGCGACCTGGCCGGCCGCCAGTACACCGATGTGTCGGTGAACATCAGCCAGGCACCGCGCGCACAGGCCAGCGCGCAGGCAGGGGCCAGCTTCGGCGCCGATGCGCAGGGCCGCGGCCGCGAGCACGACCAGGAGAAGGACCAGGACCAGCGCGCACCCGGCGCGGCCCTGGCCGAAGCCCATCACACCAACACCGCGTTCTCCCTGAACGGACGCGCTTGAGCCCACGACCATGACCAGTAAAGCCAAACTGACCGCCGCCTTCGTCGGTGTCGCCCTCCTTGCCGCTGCCGCCGCCGGCGGCGCCATGTGGTACATGGCGCCTGCCACCAGCGCCGCCGACGCCGCCGCGGCCAAGCCGGCGCCGGAAAAGAAGCTGACCAAGTACGTCACCCTCGACAAGGTGATCGTCATGCTGCGCCGCGCGCCGAGCCAGCCGGCTGCGCATTACCTGTCGGTCGACCTGGTGCTGGCCACCACGCCGGAACAGGAAAAGCAGACCAAGGAACACCTGCCGCTGCTGCGCAGCATCGCCGTCTCGAGCCTGTCCGCATACACGCTGGCCGAGGCATCGTCGATGACGGTGGAGCAGTACGCCGCGCAGCTGAACAAGACCTTCGACGCCAGTTATGCCAAGGAAAACCATGAAAAGCCGTTTTCCGAAGTCATGATCGGCAAGCTGATCGTCGAATGATCGTCCAGTAGAGACCGGGGACATCGTGGCCTATACCGCCGATCACGCCGACTCCAGCGGCGCTGCCATGTACGGGGACGCGCCTGCCAACGCGGGCATGCTGCCGGCCGAGGAGCAGCGCCACCTGCTGGCGTATGCGCCGCTGGTCAAGCGCATCGTGCGGCAGCTCAATTCGCAGGTGTCGGGCGCGGTCTCGCGCGAGGATATGGAGCAGATCGGGCTGATCGGCCTGCTCGAGGCGCTGCGCCGCTACGGCACACCCGACCATGGTTTCGGCAGCTATGCGTCCTTGCGCGTGCGCGGCGCCATCCTCGACGAGCTGCGCCGCCAGGACTGGCGCCCGCGCGCGGTACGCCAGGACAGCCACCGCATGCGCGACGCGCTGCGCGCGCTTACCCGCCGCCTCGGCCGCGAGCCGGGCGAAAAGGAAGCCGCCGAAGCCCTCGGCATGACGGCGGACGAGTTTCGCCAGCAGGTGCTCGACGACGTCGCCGAAGAAATGCTCAGCTTCGACGAAGTGCTGCAGGAGGCGACCGACCATGCCCACAGTTCGCCCGGCCCGGAAGAAAGCTATATGGTGCGGCGCAGCCTGGAACAGGTGCTGGGCAGCCTGAACGAAAAAGAACAGCGCGTGATCCAGATGATCTACGAGTTCGAGCTGAGCTACAAGGAAATCGCCGCGGTGCTCGACCTGTCGGACGCCCGCGTCTGCCAGCTCAACAAGAGCGCGTTGGCCAAGATGAAGGCCGCGCTCGGGCGCGCCTGAGCGACCCCATACCGAAATCAAGCAGGCAACAAGAAAGGCAGTACGTCATGCAACAATTATTAGGTCTCGCCATCGTGCTTGGCGCCGTGTTCGGGGGCTTTTCCCTGATGGGCGGCACCTTCGCTTCCATCTTCCATCCGATCGAGCTCCTGATCATCGGCGGCGCCGCCTTTGGCGCGCTGGTACTGGGCAACCAGCGGCACGTGCTGGCCGAAATGGGGCACCAGCTCAGGAAGGTGATGGCGCGTACCAAGCACGATTCGGAATTCCAGCGCCAGCTGCTGCTGCTGATGTATGAACTGCTGCAGACCGCCGCCGGCGGCCTGAAGGCGCTCGACGCCCACGTCGAGGCGCCCTCGGAAAGCCCGCTGTTCCAACGCTATCCGCGCATCCTGGACGAGCCCAAGCTGCTGGCCTTTATCGTCGACAACTTCCGCCTGATGGCGATGGGCAAGATCAACGCGCACGAGCTCGAAGGCGTGCTGGAACAAGAACTCGAAGCCATCCACGAAGAACTCACCCAGCCGGCCAAGTCGCTGCAGAAGATCGCCGAAGCGATGCCGGGCTTCGGCATCCTGGCCGCAGTGCTGGGCATCGTGATGGCGATGTTCTCGGTCTCGAGCGGCGCCGATTCGGGCGAAATTGCTGAAAAAATCGGCGCCGCGATGGTCGGCACCTTCATCGGCATCTTCTCTTGCTATGGCCTGCTCGAGCCACTGGCAAACATGATGAAGCAGCTGGTCAATTCGGAAGCCTCGACCATGGAAACCGTCAAGGTGGTGCTGTGCACCCACGTGGCCGGCAAGCCGGCGCTGCTGGCGATCGACGCCGGCCGCCGCCTGATCCAGCTCAACACCAAGCCTAGCTTCGCCCAGCTCGAACAGTGGATCAATGCGATGGGCGGCGAGGATGAATCGCAGAACAAGCGGCGCCGTACGGCCGACCGCATGACGGGATAATCGTGTCGAAACTGAACGAAAAGCACGAATCAACGATCGTCAAGCGCGGCGGTGGCAAGCACGCGCACGACGAACACGGCGGCGCCTGGAAAGTCGCGTTCGCCGACTTCTGCCTGGCGCTGATGGCCTTGTTTCTGGTGTTGTGGCTCATTGCCTCGCGGGAACAACAGAATCTCAAGAAAATCGTGCGCGATGCGACCGAGAGCGGTATGCTCGACCAGAATGGCCGCAAGCCGGAGATCGCATCGGAACCGAGCGGCAGCATGATCGAGCGCTTCGACCTGCCGCTGGCAGGCAGCGCCGGCAACCAGGCGCCGGGCAGCCCGAGCGCGCCGCGCGTGGCCTACGAATCGCCGGCCGAGCTGGCAGCGTTGTCGCGAGCACTGGGCGAAATGAGCCTGGACGCCGGCCTGGCGGCCAACCTCGATACCGTGATCACGCCATATGGCTTGCGCGTGATGCTGCACGATACCGACCGCCAGGGCATGTTCATGCGCGGCAGCGCTCTGCCCACCGGACGCTTCGTGCGCCTGCTGCGCAAGATGGGCCCGCTGTTCGCGCAGATGAAGAACCAGATGCTCATTGTCGGCCACACCGATTCGTCGCGCTTTGCCGGTTCCGACAAGGGCGGCTACTCGAACTGGGCGCTCTCGACCGACCGCGCGCTGTCGGCGCGGCGCGAGCTGATCGACGGCGGCATGCGCAGCGCCAGCGTGCTGCAGGTGGTGGGCATGGCCGACCGCGCGCCGCTGGAAGTGAATGAACCGCTGGCGGGTGTCAACCGCCGCATCGAACTGCTGATCCTGACCAGCGCCCAGTCGCGCGTGGTGACCAGCATGTTCGGCAAGCCTGGCGCCACGACCCCGCTGGGGAAGGACGCCTCGACCAGCATGCCCGACGCAGCCGCCCTGGAACAGCTGCGCAGCCAACTGCCGAAGTAAGGCCATGAGCATTCAATCGAAAACCCGAGGTACCCGCATGAAAATCACCGGCGCCACCACTTCCACCGTCAGTATCGGCACCCAGCGCGTGAGCGTCCAGGCGCCGGCGGAGGCGGCCCCGCTGTCGGCCGCCACGCCGGCCCTGCAGTCGGACGTGCTGCAGCCGGCCGCGCAGGCGCTGCGCGCGATGCCGGACTTCGATGCCGCCAGGGTCGCCGAGCTGCGCGACCAACTGGCCAGGGGCGAACTGCCGTTCAATGCCGGCCGCCTGGCCGGCCTGATCGAGCGCTTCCATGGCGGGGGCCGCCAATGAGCCGCATGACCCGGCCGCAAGCCAATGCCGCGCTGGTCGACGGTGTCCAGGCCGACGTACGCGACAGCGCCGAAGTGCTGGCCCTGCTCGAGCGCCAGTTCGAGGCGGCGCTGCGCCACCAGAGCGCCGAGCTGTCGACGCTTGCCGGCCTGCTGGCCCCACTGCTCGATGCAATGGAAGCGCGCCGCCAGCAACGCGTCGCGCTGGTGCGCGCCCTGCTGGGCGAGGGGGCGAGCATGGCGCAATTCATCCTGACCCTGGGCGAGCCTGCCCAGGGCGCGCTGGCCGCCGCCTGGTCCGACCTGGAACATACCGTACTGGCCTGCAAGGCGGCCTCCACCCGCAACGGCAACCTGCTGGCCGAACAGCACACCGTGATGCAGCGCGTGCTGCATGGCGAAGAGGAAATCTATGCGCCACGCTGATTTTGCGACCGCACCCATGGCACCGCTGGCACCCACCGCGGCCACCCGCCCCACCGCCGCAATGGGCGGGGGCAGCGGTTTCGGCGCCATGTTCGGTGACGTGGCGGGCGAAGTGGCCGCCTTTATCCAGAACGGCGACGGCGGCGCCGGCGGTGCAGTGGCCTTGAGCGCCGAAGGCAGTATCTGGCATGCCCGTGCGGCCGGATTGATCAGCGCCGAGAGCGAGGTCGAGGAGGCCGGCGCGATGGCCGGCATTGGTGCAGCCAGCACCACGCCGGAACAGCGGGCTTTCCTGGACAGCATCGCCCCGTGGGCGCGCCAGGCCGGCCAGCAGCTTGGCGTGGCACCCGAACTGGTTTCGGCCCATGCTGCGCTGGAATCGGGCTGGGGCCAGCGCCCGCTGCGTACCAGCAGCGGCGAGTCGAGCCATAACCTGTTCGGCATCAAGGCCGGATCGACGTGGAATGGCGCCGTGAACGAGTCGAGCACTACCGAATACATCGGGGGCGCCGCGATCAAGACGCGCGAGCGCTTCCGCTCGTATCCGGATGCCGGCAGCGCCTTTCGCGATTATGCGCGGATGCTGGCCGATAACCCGCGCTATCGTGACGCACTCGGCGTGGGCAGCGACGCGCGCGCGTTCGCCCAGGGCCTGGCCAAGGGCGGCTATGCCACCGACCCGGCCTATGCCGCCAAACTGACCCGCCTGGCCACCAGGCTGCAGGGCAGCGACGGCTGATCCGGCATCATCGGCCCGTGCCCGGCAGGTCGACCGGCTCGACCGTGCCCGAACCGGTCACCCGCATTCTTACCACCTGCCCGCTCGTGGCGTTGCGCACCCGCACCATGGCGCCGCGGGCACCGGCGTCCAGTGCTTCTCCTCCCATGCTGATTTCGATGCCGTCGTGGCGCGCCATCATGACCACCTGGTCGCCACGCCTGACCAGGAGCGGCGCGGTGAGCGCCCCGGCGCGCAGCACCTCGCCGGCACGCAGGCTGCGCCGGCTGGTCTGGCCAATGGCCGCCTGCGGGTCGCCGACGGGGTCGGACACCGCGGTGACGTCGCGCCGCTCGAGCGTGATGTGCTCGTCGGACAGCAGCTCGTTGTTACGCAGTGGCATGGCAATCACCGCCACCACCGCCGTCACACGGGCCCGCACCACGAAGTCGTGGCGCCAGCCGCGCGGGTCTGGACAGCGCGCCACGAAGCGCATGCGCGCGTACTGGCGAGTGTCGAGCGCCTCGATCCGGACCGGTGCGGCACATGCCGGCGCGGGCCGCGCGCTGAGCACCTTGAGCTCGACTTGTGGCGCACTTAACCCGCTGGCGAGCAATTGTTTGTCAATTTGGTCACGGGCAGCTTGTTCTATCTGCAAGGAAATAGATTGAGCAGCCGCGGTTGTGGCGCATAAAAGACAAGATACAATGAACGTGGTTGCCCTACGGAAAGCAATCATTGTTAAATAGAGGGTGGAGAAAAGCCCATTCTACCGAAACAACCTGCAGGACACCGACAAAGGATCGATATGACGATTAATTTCAAGGAAGCTCTCGGGGTGCATGCCGACGCGCTGCAGCTGCGCGCACAACGTACCCGCGTGCTCGCCGCCAATATCGCCAACGAAAGCACGCCCGGCTACACCGCGCGCGACATCGACTTTGCCGCGAGCCTGCAGCAGCAGATCTCGCTTGAGGCCGGCGAGCCAACCCTCGACAGCGACACTACGCTGTACCGCGTGCCTTACTCCGCTAGCGCCGACGGCAACACGGTCGAAATCGGCGTCGAGCAGGCCGCGTTCTCGCAGAACGCTTCCGACTTCCAGACCAGCTTGACCTTCATCAACATGAAGTTGCGCGGCCTGAACAAAGCCATCACCGGCCAATAAACGGGGACTAAGACATGGGTTTCAAGGATATTTCTCAGATCGCCGGATCGGCCATGGCGGCCCAGACCGTGCGGCTGAACACGATTGCCAGCAACCTGGCCAATGCCAACGCCGTGTCGGGTTCCGAGGCCGAAGGCTACCGTGCGCGCAAGCCGGTGTTCGCTGCCGTCATGGGCGACGCGGGCGGCGCCAGCGTGCAGGTGCTGGACGTGGTCCAGTCGAGCGAGCCGCTGCGCAAGATGTACGAGCCGGACAACCCGGTGGCCGATGCCGACGGCATGGTCTACTACGCCAACGTCAACGAAGTGGCCGAGATGGCAGACATGATGTCCGCGTCGCGCGCTTTCGAGACCAATGTCGAGGTAATGGGCCGCATCAAGAACATGCAGCAGTCGCTGCTGCGCATGGGCGAGAGCTGATCATGGTCGCTTCCGCCAACAACGCCTTCGGTTTCTCCACCCCGAACACCAGCGCCGCCAGCGACAAGATCGCCACCAGCACTGCCAGCAGCGAGAACAAGGACATGTTCACCAAGCTGCTGGTGGCCCAGATCCGCAACCAGGACCCGCTGGCGCCGTCGGACCCGACCCAATTCGTGAACCAGCTCTCGCAGCTGTCGCAGACCGAGGCCCTGCAGCAGCTGGCCAAGAGCACCAGCGCCAGTGCCAACGTGCTGCAAAGCCTGCAGGTGATGGCGATGGGTGCCCAGGTCGGCAGCGAAGTGTCGGTCCAGACCGCACGCGTGCGTCTCGGCGACGACCGGATCAGCGGCAACATCCAGCTGGGCGGCGCCAGCAGCGCGACCGCGCTGGTGCTCACCGGCATCGACGGCCGCGCGCACCGCGTCAACCTGCCGTCGCATGGCGCCGGCGCCCTGGCCTTCACGCTGGACCCGGCTCAACTGGGCCTGGCCCCGGGCAATTACAGCATCAGTGCCGAGGCATCCGACGGCACCAGACCAGCGGTGGAAGTCAACGGCCGCCTCGACAGCGTCCGCATGTCGGCCACCGGCGGCATCCTGCTGCAAGTCGCCGGCATCGGCGAAGTCGATCCATCGGGCATCACCGGCTTTAACGGCAAGGGCAAGAGCCTGGCCGCCACGGATATCTAAAAGGAATTCACATGAGCTTCAATATCGCACTGTCGGGAATCCAGGCCATCAACGAGCAGCTCGAAGCGGTCTCGAACAACATCGCCAACGCCGGCACCTTCGGCTTCAAGAGCAGCCGCGCCAACTTCGCCTCGGTGTATGCCGGCGACCAGGCGAATGGCGTGGAGGTTGCGTCGCTGACCCAGAACATCGGCCAGAACGGCAGCCTGCAGAACACCGGCCGCGGCCTCGACGCCGCCATCCAGGGCCGCGGCTTCTTCAGCAGCCGCGACGCCCAGGGCGTGATGCAATACACCCGGGTCGGCATCTTCTCGGCCAACAAGGATGGCAACCTGGTCGACGCCGCCGGCCGCAACGTTCAGGGTTACGGCCCGACCGTCGGTGGCGTGCTCGGCGTAATGGGCGACATCAAGATCCCGACCGGCCAGATCGCGGCCAAGGCCAGCACCGGCGTCGCCTTCGTGGGCAACCTCGATTCGAAGTGGACCGTGCCGTCGCAGGCCACGTTCTCCCCGAACGATCCGAGCAGCTACAACATGGTCAAGCAATCGGTGGTCTACGATTCGCTGGGCGCGGCGCACACCGTGTCGCAATACTTCGTCAAGCAGGCCACGCCGAACAACACCGTGAGCGTGCAGTACACCTTCGACGGCGTCGCGGCCCCGGCCGGCAGCGCCACCACCCTGAGCTTCGACGCCGCCGGCCAGCTGCCGCCAGCCGGCAGCAAGAGCGGCACCCTGACCCTGACCCCGGCCGGCGGCGCGGCTCCGGTAACGTTTACGATCGACTACGCCGGCACCACCCAGTTCGCCGGCGAAGCCACCACCACCACCAACCGCAGCGACGGCTATGCCTCGGGCAGCTTCGTGGGCGTGCAACTGGCCGAAGACGGCTCGGTCGTGGCCAAGTACAGCAACGAACAGCAACAGGTGGTCGGTACCCTGGCGATCGCCACCTTCCCGGACGAAGGCAACCTGATCTCGACCAGCAACACCAGCTGGGTCGCCAACAATGCCTCGGGCGCCCCGCTGTACAGCACCCCGGGCATCGGCCTGGCTGGCCAGCTCTCGACCGGCACCCTGGAAGGCTCGAACGTGGACATCACCTCGGAACTCGTGGGCCTGATGACCTCGCAGCGGAACTACCAGGCCAATTCGAAGGTCATCACGACCGAGAACCAGATGATGCAAGCCCTGATGCAAGCGCTGTAACACTAGAGACACTCCGCCATGGACAAACTGATCTTCACCGCCGTCAGCGGCGCCGAGCGCACCCTGCGCGGGCAGCAGGTGCACGCCAACAACCTGGCCAACATCGAGACCGCGGGTTTTCGCGCCAATCTCGAAGTGGCCGCCACCCAGGCGCTGCGCGGCTCCGGGTACGACAGCCGCCACATGGCAAAGATGGAAGCCGATACGATCTCGACCCGCTCCGGCGCCGTGCGCGAGACCGGCCGTGCGCTCGACGTCGCCGTCAATGGCAACGGCTACCTGGCGGTGCAGTATGGCGAAGGTGAAGCCTATACCCGTGCCGGCGCGATCGACATCGACGCCAACGGCGCGCTGTCGGTGCACGGCCACCCGCTGATCGGCGAAGGCGGCCCGATCACGCTGCCGCCGCACCAGGCGGTCGAAATCGGCCTTGATGGCACCATCTCGGTGCTGACCGAAGGCGCGACCGCGATGCAGGCAATCGACAAACTGCGCCTGGTCAATGCCGAAGGCGCGGAACTGACCAAGAACGAAGCCGGCCTGATCGTGTCGCGCCGGGGCGATCCGCTCGAGGCCGACGCCAACGTCACCGTGCGCGGTGGCGCCCTCGAGGGCAGCAATGTCTCGGCGGTGGAAGAAATGGTCGCCGTGATGAGCCTGAACCGCAGCTTCGAGATCCAGATGAAGCTGTTCAAGGCCAGCGACAGCATGAATGAAGTGGGCAATAAACTCATTGGCGCCTGATTGGCGTTTCAGCAGCACCAGATAAGGGAGTACCCATGAATCCAGCAATGTGGATCAGCAAGACCGGCGTCCAGGCGCAAGATGCCAAGCTGCAGGCGATCGCCAACAACTTGGCCAACGTCAATACCGTCGGCTTCAAGCGCGACCGCGTCGTGTTCGAAGACCTGTTCTACCAGGTCGATGCCCAGCCGGGCGCGCAGAGCGCCGACAACACCGTGTCGAACGGCGTCCAGCTCGGCAACGGTACGCGCCTGGTCGGCACCCAGAAGATCTTCACCAACGGTAACCTGCAGACCACCAGCCAGCCGCTGGACGTGGCGATCTCGGGCGCCGGTTTCCTGCAGGTGCGCCGTCCCAACGGCGAGCCAGCCTTTACCCGCGCCGGCCAGCTGCAAGTTGATGCCAATGGCACCCTCACCAATGCCCAGGGCCTGGCCCTGGTGCCGCAGATCACCGTGCCACAGAATGCCACCGCCATCACCATCGGCGAAAACGGCATGGTCTCGGCCACCGTGGCCGGCAGCACGACCCCGACCGAACTGGGCCAGCTGACCCTGACCGGCTTCGTGAATCCGGCCGGCCTGCTGGCGCTGGGCGAGAACCTGTTCGGCGAAACCGCCGCCTCGGGTGCCGCCAACGAAGGCCGTCCTGGCGATGGCGCCCTCGGCAAGCTCAAACAGGGCGCGCTGGAAGGCTCGAACGTGCAGGTGGTCGAAGAAATGGTCGACATGATCGCGGCCCAGCGCACCTACGAGATGAACACCAAGGTGCTGTCGGCCGCCGACAACATGCTGCAATACCTGGCCCAGGCTGCCCGCTGATGAAAACCCTGAGCGCGGCGCTGTGCACCCTTCTTCTGGCTGGCTGCGCCTCCACGGCGCCACGCCAGGTCGCGCACGACATCGACGAGGTGCCGATGACGCGGACAGCCTCGCGCGGCGTCTCCGGCGGCGTATTCACGGGCGACACCGTGTCGCTGACCTCGGACAGCCGGGCCTACCGCGTAGGTGACGCGGTCACCGTGATCCTGCAGGAAACCACCCAGGCCAGCAAGCGCGCCGGCACCAGCTTCTCGAAGGGATCATCGGTATCGGTGGCGCCGATCGGCGCGCTGGGCAAAACCTTTGGCAAGACCGCGATCGACATGTCGGCCGACCGCAGTTTCGACGGCGACGCCACCAGCACCCAGCAAAACGCCCTGGCGGGCGCGCTGACCGTGATCGTCCAGGAAGTGTTGCCCAATGGCCTGCTGCGGGTGGCGGGCGAGAAAAACCTGATGCTGAACCAGGGCGAAGAATTCGTGCGCCTGAAAGGCTTCGTGCGCGCTGAAGACATCAACAACGACAACCAGATCTCGTCGCTGCGCGTGGCCAATGCCCGCATTGCCTATTCGGCCCGGGGCGCCCTGGCCGATGCCAACACGCCAGGCTGGCTGACCCGCTTCTTCAACAGCCCGTTGATGCCGTTCTAAAGAAGATATGATTCAAAATTCTCAGGTTGTCCGCAGTTTTCGTATCATGTTGTGCGCCGCCCTGCTCGCCGGCGCCGCCATGCCGGCCACTGCCGCCCAGGCATTGCGTAACCTGGTCAGCGTCGAAGGCGTGCGCGACAATCCGCTGGTTGGCTATGGCCTGGTGGTCGGCCTCAATGGCAGCGGCGATTCATCCCAGGTCAAGTATGCCGGCCAGTCGGTCGTCAACATGCTCAAGCAGTTCGGGGTGCGCCTGCCCGATGGCGTAGATGCCAGGAACAAGAACGTTGCCGCGGTCATGGTATCGGCTGTGTTTCCGCCAGGTTATCGCCGCGGGCAGGCGATCGACATTACCGTCTCGTCGCTGGGCGACGCCAAGAGCCTGCGCGGCGGCACCCTGCTGCTGACGCAATTGCGCGCGGCCGACAATGAAACGTATGCGCTGGCCCAGGGCAACCTGGTGGTCGGCGGCCTGAACGCGACCGGCGCGAGCGGTTCCTCGGTGACGGTCAACACGCCGACGACCGGCCGCATTCCCAACGGCGCCATGATCGAGCGCGAAATCCCCTCGGATTTCTCGACCCGTTCGCACCTGATGCTGCGCCTGCGCCAGCCGCATTTCGAGACCGCGACCAATGTCGTCAATGCGATCAACAAGCGCTACGGCGCCATCGCCACCACTGCCGATGGCACCAGTGTCGAAGTCATCGCTCCGAGCAACCCGACCGAGCGCGTGGCCTTCATGGCCAAGCTCAACAACCTGGTCATAGAATCGGGCATCGACGTGCCGAAGGTCGTGTTCAATTCGCGCACCGGCACCGTGGTGATCGCCGACGGCCTGCGCGTGAAAGCCGCAGCCGTCACCCACGGCTCGCTCAAGGTCATCATTTCCGAGCGCCTGAATGTGAGTCAGCCGGGCCCGCTGTCGCGCGGCCAGACCGCGGTCACCCCGGAATCGAAGCTGTCAGTAGACCAGGGCTCGGGCCAGATGTTCCGCTGGCCCGGTGGCGCCAAGCTGCAAACCATCATCGACGTGGTCAACAGCCTGGGCGCCTCGCCCGACGACATCATGGCGATCCTGCAGGCGCTGGACCAGGCCGGCGCAATCGAAGGCGAACTGGTGGTGATCTGATGCGCATCGATCCGACCCAGCTCCAGCAGGCAGCCCTGGCTGCCGAAGCCCCGGTGGCCGCGGCCGCCCAGCCAGCGGCCGACCCGGTTTATGTGGCCAAGGCTACCCAGGCCGCGATCGAATTCGAGCGCTTCTTCATCTCGCACATGCTCAAGGAAATGCGCGCCTCGACCAAGGCCATGGCCACCGAAGACAGCGTGTTCAACAACAAAGTCAATCAAGACATGCAAGACATGGCCGACGACCAGCTCGCCGCCAGCATGGCCGGCAAGCGCGCCTTCGGCATCGCCGACGCGATCCTGCGCCAGCTGGTGCCGGCCAGCACCCCAGTTGCCCGGACTGACGGCAAAACTTAATCGCAGGAAAATTTAACGCCGGGCAATAAATGGTCGCCTTGTTCAGGTGAACCCTGCTCCTGGAAAGAATCCGCACCATGGCCATCATCAACAACGCTTTGTCCGGCGCCCTCGCCGCCCAGGTCGCCCTATCCGCCAGCGGTCAGAACATCGCCAACCTGCAAACCAAGGGCTATACCCGCCAGTCGGCACTGCTGACCACGCTCGGCCCGGACGCCAGCCCTCGCTCGGCCGGCAACGGCGTGCAGGTCAGCTCGCTGCTGCGCTTTTCGGACAACTACAAGAGCCAGGCCATGTGGCGTGCAGCGGCCGACCTCGGCGCGCATTCGCAAACCCAGCCTTACCTGAGCCAGCTCGAGAACGTCATGGGCGACGAGACCGCCAGCCTGTCGGCCGGCATCGACCTGTTCTTTGGCGCCCTGAACGCGGTGGCCGGCGACCCGGGCTCGACCCCGCTGCGCCAGCAGGTACTGACCTCGGCCAACCTGATGGCCGAACGCTTCAACGGCCTCAATAACGTATTCAATGCCCAGCGCGAGTCGGTGCGCAACCAGCGCAGCGCGATTGTCGACTCGGCCAATGCCCAGATCGCGACAATTGCCAGCCTGAATCAGAAAATCAGCGAAGCCCAGGCAGGCAACGTGAGCGCATCGGCCATGATCGATGCGCGCGACCAGGCCATCGACAACCTGGCCAGCAAGATGGCGCTGGAAGTGTCGGACAATGGCGACGGCACGCGCAATATCTCGCTCAAGACCGGCCAGGCGCTGGTGTTGGGCAACCTGCACGGCACGCTCAAGGCCGAGGCGACGGTCAACTCGCCCCAGGAATTCTCGCTGAACTTCGCCGGCACCAAATATGGGCTCGAAGCCGCCAAGCTCGGCGGACAGCTCGGCGGCCTGGCCAAATATGAAACCGAGAAGCTGATCACGCTGCAGGGCGATATCGCCGCCATCGCCGAACAGCTCGCGACCAAGATCAACAGCCAGCTGGCGCAGGGCTTCAAGCCGACCACCCCCGCCGCCGCCGGTACTGCGCTGTTTGTCTACTCGCCTGGCGGCAATGCCGACATGCTCAAGCTCACGAGCGGCTTCGTCGCCGACGATCTCGCCTTCTCGAGCGACGGCACCCCGGGCGACACGGGCAACCTGCAGGCGCTGGTGGCGATCAAGGGCCAGAAGATCACGGCCGGCTCGATCGGCGACGTGCTGCTGTCCGACGCCGACACCCAGATCGTCGGCCGTCTTGGTGTCGACAGCCAGCTCAACAAGGCCGCGCTGAAAACCACCCAGACCGTGCGCACCCAGTCGATCGACGACTGGCAATCGACCAGCGGCGTGAACCAGGACGAAGAAGCCGTCAACCTCGTCGAATACCAGAACATGTACCAGGCGAACCTGAAAGTCATCGCCATCGCCAACCAGCTGTTCGACGCCACCCTGGCGATGATGGGCTAAAGGAACTTTCATGCGTATCGCAACCTCGCAATATCAATCGACGATGAACCAGTCGCTCCAGGCCAACCAGGAGCGCATCACGCACCTGACCCAGCAGATGGCGAGCAACAAACGCATCCTGGTGCCATCGGACGACCCGGTCGACAGCGTGCGCCTGGCGCGGCTGGCGCGCGAAGAAGCCACCGTGCAGCAATACCGCGACAACATCGGCTCGATCAAGATTCGCCTGACCAAGACCGAAGGTTATCTGAGCAATATGACCACGGAAATGATCAACGGCCGCGACCTGCTGGTCTGGGCCGCGGACGGCGGCAATGCGGCGCAAGACCTGAAAGCCATGGTCAGCCCGCTGGAAGCGCTGCGCGAAAGCCTGCTCTACAACGCCAATACGATCGACCACGAGGGCCGCTACGTGTTCTCGGGCACCTTGACCACGACCGCGCCGATCGCGTTCGACCCTGCTGCGGCCTCAGGTTCGCGCTACACGTATGCAGGCAATACCAATGCCCAGAACGTGGTGGTCGGCAATGGCATCACCCAGGCCGGCAACCAGGACCTGAAAGGCCTGGAAAAGCTCCTGAACCAGCTCGACCTGAGCATCGACGCCCTCAAGACGCCGGGCATTACGGCCAACGACCCGGCCCTGCGCACGACGCTGGCCAGCAGTCTCGGCGCCTTCGACGCCGCGCTCGACCTGGTTGGCGGCAAGATCGCCGCCCTCGGCGGCGCGCAAAACATCATGGCGACGCTCGACGCCAATCACGCCAATGTCAGCTTGTCGAATAAAATGGCGATTACCGATATCGGCGCACTCGACATCGGCGAGGCTGCCACCGCGCTCAACGGTTATTCGACCGCGCTGCAAGCCACCTACAAAGCGTATAGCCGCATCGGCACCCTGTCACTGTTCTCGGTCCTGTAAGCACTTATGGAAGCTGCCCTTCGCCCGGCCAACACGGCCGTCACTACTGCTACTGCGGCCACCGCGGCCACCGGCGCAAGCGCGCGCGCCAGCGCGATTCGTCCGGCCGATCCGGATAGCCGCGCGGTCACGCCGGTTGGGGCCAGCGCCGCCCCGCTCAAGCGCGGCATCAGCTGGAATACCCGGCTGCAAGGCGATGTCGCGCGCGCCCAACAAGCGATTGACTACCTGGAACGGGTTGCCGCCCAGCTAGAAGCCCTGAAAGCCGACCTGAGCGCCAAGATCTCGGGCCGCGGCGACCCGGCGCGCCAGATCGAGCAGCGCGCCCAGCAGCTTGCCAGCGCGTTGCAGGCACGCTCGAAAAACAGTGGCGGCGGCGTCGATGCCCAGCTCGAGTTCAGGGATGGCCAAGCAGCCATGACGCGCTTTCGCATCCGCGGCTTCGACCTGGCCGCCTTGCAATCGGCCGGCCCGCAGACCTATGCGTTTTCTGTCGGCAGCGCCGGCGGCCCGCAGCTGACCGCCACCATCGACGACGGCATGACGCCGCAAGAAATTGCCGGCCGCCTCGACCGGACCCTGTCCCCGGTTGGCGTGCGCGTCGCCCTCGACAACCAGCAACAGCTGGTATTCGGCGCGCCAGAGTCCGAGTGGGCCGGTATCAAAGAGGCGTTCGCCATTTCCGGTCGCGGCCGCGTCGACACTGCCGAAGATCCGCCTGTCATCGCGCCGGAGCAATGGGTTATCGGCAACCCCGACGCATTGCGCCAGAGCCTGCGCGAAGTCATGGCTGCCCTCGGCCGCGTGCGGCGCTCCCAGGATGCCGCCAGCGCCGCCCTGAGCGAAGCGATGGCCAGTACGCCGCAGCCGGCCATTCCGGAAGCCGCACTGGCAGTCATCTCGCAAGACTTCACCGCGTCCGCGGGTGGGCACGATTACCAGGCGCTGCTGGCGATTACCTCGGCGCTGGCGGGGGTCAGCCGCGATCGGGTACAAGCACTGCTAGGCTTGCGCTAGGCTTCTTCTCAGGCATGAAAAAAGCTCCCTGTCGGGAGCTTTTGTCTTTGGCGGCGGCCGTGCCTAAACCGCCTACCGCATTGGTCGCCGTACTTACTGCAGCAACGACATTACAAGCGAGGACATGCTGTTCGACTGCTTGAGCATGGCGGTACCGGCCTGCATCAGCATCTGGTTCGAGGTCATGCTGGCGCTTTCGGTGGCAAAGTCCACGTCCATGATCAAGCCGGTGGCAGCCTTGCTGTTGGTGCTGATATTCGACAGGTTGTTGTAGACATGCTCGAGACGGTTGGCGGTAGCGCCCAGCGTCGAGCGGATCGCACTGACGCTGTCGATGGCGCGTTCGATGTCGCCGATGCGCAGGTTAGCCGAGCCAGCAGCGGTCAGTTCGGTGCCGGTGCCGGCGATGGTCCCGCCATTGCCTGTGTATTTGGCGGTCACCGGAATGAAGGCCGTGTTCATCGCATCGATCTGGGGATACAGATCCATGCTCATGGTCTCCGAAGAACTCGCGCCAATCTGGAACGTGGCGACGTCGATGAACAGGCCGCGCATCGGGCCTGGCACGGAAATGTTGAACACGTTCTTGCCGCCGAAGCTGGTATTGCTGACGATATTGCCCATTTCCCTGGCAAGCGCATCGTATTCCGACTGCATGGCAGTCTTGTCGTCGCTGGTCGAAGACGCATCCGCGGCCTGGGTTGCCAGGTCTTTCATCCGGACCAGGACCCCACTCAATTCGTTCATTGCCCCTTCCGCCACTTGCAGCAAGGCGGTGCTGGCCTGGGTATTGCGCATGGCGACAGCCATCCCGCTGGTTTGCGATTTCAGGCGCGAGGCGATCTGCAGGCCGGCTGCGTCGTCCATGGCGGAATTGATGCGGTAGCCGGTCGACAGGCGCGTCATCGAGGTCGACAAGGCGCCCTGGGTGCGGGTGATCGACCCTTGTGCCGACAGCGCGGCGTGGTTGGTGTGCAGACTGAGCATGGCGATGTGTCGTAAGAATGATCGTTAAGGCATGTGCTACGTGCCATTACCGGAACAAGGCGACCAAGCGGCATCGAATATTAACCAAATGCAAGAAAAAAGCTAAAATTTTCTAGTCGAAAAAAAACCCGCTGCAGGCAGCGGGTTTTTTCATCAACCGTGGAAGGAATCAACCTTCGCGGTTTGCCTTCTTGCGCTCGTGCTCTTTCAGGAAGCGCTTGCGCAGGCGAATCGATTTCGGGGTGATCTCGACCAGTTCGTCGTCCTCGATGAACTCGACAGCGTACTCGAGCGACATCTGGATCGGCGGCACCAGGCGCACGGCTTCGTCGGTACCCGACGAACGCACGTTGGTCAGCTGCTTGCCCTTGATCGGGTTGACCACCAGGTCGTTGTCGCGCGAGTGGATGCCAATGACCATGCCTTCGTACACCGGGTCGTTATGCGAGACGAACATGCGGCCGCGGTCCTGCAGCTTCCAGATGGCGTAGGCAACGGCAGCGCCGTCGTCCTGCGAGATCAGCACGCCGTTACGGCGGCCGGCCATTTCACCCTTGGTGTTGTCCACTGGTGCGTACTCGTGGAACACGTGGCTCATCAGGCCGGTGCCGCGGGTCAGGGTCATGAATTCGCCCTGGAAGCCGATCAGGCCACGCGCCGGGATCAGGTACTCGAGACGCACGCGGCCCTTGCCATCCGATTCCATGTTCTGCAGGTCGCCACGGCGGCGGCCCAGTTCTTCCATCACGCCGCCCTGGTTGACTTCTTCGACGTCGACCGAAAGGCTTTCGAACGGCTCGTGGCGCACGCCATCGACCATCTTGAACACCACGCGTGGACGCGAGACGGCCAGCTCGAAGCCTTCGCGACGCATGTTTTCCAGCAGAATCGTCAGGTGCAGCTCGCCGCGGCCCGAGACTTCGAACACGGTGTCGTCGTCGGTTGGGGCAACGCGCAGGGCGACGTTGGCCTTGAGTTCGCGGTCCAGGCGCTCGCGCAGCTGGCGGCTGGTGACAAACTTGCCTTCGCGGCCGGCCAGTGGCGAATTGTTGACCATGAAGTTCATGGTCAGGGTCGGCTCGTCGACGGTCAGCATCGGCAGCGCTTCCGGGGTGTCCGGCGAGCAGATGGTCGAGCCGATGCCGATTTCGTCGATACCGTTGATCAGGCAGATGTCACCGGCGACGGCTTCGTCGACCAGCACGCGCTCGAGGCCCTTGAAGTTCAGCACCTGGTTGATGCGGCCCTTGATCGGGGTGCCGTCAGGACCGTTCATGACGATCACGTCCTGGCCGGTCTTGATGGTGCCGCGGTTGACGCGGCCGATGCCGATCTTGCCCACGTACGACGAATAGTCGAGCGAGGTGATCTGCATCTGCAGCGGACCTTCCGGATTGTCGTCGCGCACTGGCACGTGCTGCAGAATCGCGTCGAACAGCGGCTTCATGTCGCCCGAGCGCACGTCTTCGCTCAAACCGGCATAGCCGTTCAGGCCCGAGGCGTAGACGATCGGGAAGTCGAGCTGCTCATCGGTAGCGCCGAGCTTGTCGAACAGTTCAAAGGTCTGGTTGATTGCCCATTCGGCGCGCGCGCCTGGACGGTCGACCTTGTTGACGACGACGATAGGCTTGAGGCCCAGCGCCAGTGCCTTGCGGGTCACGAAGCGGGTCTGCGGCATCGGGCCTTCCTGGGCATCGACCAGCAGCAGCACCGAGTCGACCATCGACAGCACGCGCTCGACTTCGCCGCCGAAGTCGGCGTGGCCTGGGGTGTCGACGATGTTGATGTGCGTACCTTCGTACTCGACGGCGCAGTTCTTCGACAGAATCGTAATGCCGCGTTCTTTTTCGAGGTCGTTCGAGTCCATCACGCGGGTCTCTACGGCCTGGTTCTCGCGGAAGGTACCCGACTGGCGCAGCAGCATATCCACGAGGGTGGTCTTGCCGTGGTCGACGTGGGCGATGATTGCGATATTACGAATCGCGCGTTTGGTGTTTGACATGAATTTTCGAGAAGTTGCGTGTTGTACGAAAGTGTACGAGTGCTGCTGACGACTGTTGCTTGGGTGCTGCGAATGCGGTGTTGCAGATTACTGGAACCGACTAGTATAGCATGGTTAATCGCCTGCCGAACGGGCGCGGCGGACAAGTGCAGCAATTTCAATGGCTTGCCCGGTTCGATAGCCTGCTGCGGCGCCAGTTCAGCGCCGGTGCAGCGCCGGTGCAGCGCCTGCCCACGGCCACGAGGCAGGCCAATCCATCGACCCTAGGCGACAGTAGAGATGAGCCGCTCCGGCGCCAGGATCGCATACTCGCCCAGCTGCCCGGTACCCAGCAGGCGGCTGTCGTGATACACCCGCACCCTGCCCAGTTCCGCCGGCACGGCAATGTCTTCCTTGCCCAGCGCCAGGCGCTGGCCCTGCAGGAAGCGCTTGGCCAGCTCGGCCGTCAACGCCAGCGCCGGAAAGCTCGACAGCAGCGCGTCAGGCGGTTGCAGCAGCGACAGCGGATCGGGATGCGCCAGCAGCTCGTCGAGCGTGACCATGCCGGCCATCGTGAGCGCACCGACCTGCGTGCGGCGCAACGCATTGAGGTGGGCGCCGCAGCCGAGCGCGGCGCCGATGTCCTCGCCCAGCACCCGAACATAGGTGCCCTTGCTGCAAGTAACCGCTATCTTCAGGAAGGGCGCGCTGTACTCGATGAGCGTCAGGCTGTGGATGGTTACCGGGCGCGCGTCGCGCTCGAGCGTGATGCCTTCGCGCGCGTATTCGTACAAGGCCTTGCCGTCGCGCTTGAGCGCGGAATACATTGGCGGAACCTGAAGGATGGGGCCGCGAAAGCGCGCCAGCGCCGCTTCGATCTGCTCGGGCGTGACATCGACCTCGCGCTGTTCGATCACCTCGCCTTCGGTGTCGCCGGTGGTGGTCATGATGCCGAGGTGGACGCTCGCCTCGTAGCGCTTGTCCGATTCGAGCAAATCCTGCGAGAACTTGGTGGCTTCGCCAAAGCACAGCGGCAGCAAGCCGGTGGCGAACGGGTCGAGCGTGCCGGTGTGGCCAGCCTTCTTGGCGTTCAGGACACGCTTGGCCTTGATCAGGGCGTCGTTCGAGGACAGGCCGACCGGCTTGTCGAGCAGCAGCACGCCGTCGACAAGGTCGCGCGGCTTCTTGGCAGGACGCGCGCTCACTCGGATTCTGGCTTGCTGTCGGGATCGGCAGGCGCGCTGGCCGGCACCGGATCGGGCTCGGCATCGGCGGCGCGTACCGCATTGGCCTGGTCGATCAAGGCCGACATCGCCAGGCCACGGGTGGTCGAGGTGTCGTGCACGAAATGCAAGGCCGGAAGCGTATGGATGTGCAGGCGCTTGCCGAGCAGGTTGCGCAGGTAACCGCTCGAACGCGTCAAGCCCTCGAGGGTCATCTTGATGTCTTCCTTGCTGTCTTTGAGCAGGGTGAAGAACACCTTGGCGTGGGCGTAGTCGGGCGTCAGTTGCACTTCGCTGATCGTGACCATGCCCACGCGCGGATCCTTGAGTTCGTAGGCAATCAGTTCCGACAGGTCTTTCTGGATCTGGTCGGCGACGCGCAGGCCGCGCTGGGGGATGCTTTTGCTATGTTTTGCCATGATCTTGCTTTAAGTTGTTTTGGTCTGGTTGGCTCGACGGTAGCGGCGCATGTGCATGCCACCACACCCTGCCCCGGAGCAACAGGAGCGGGACCGCAACAAGCCCATCGTCCGCCCCCATAAAAACAAGGGCCAGTCCCCTGCGCGGCATTGCCGCGCAGCGTCCTGGCCCCATCGTACTACCAAGTGCGCAATTACAGCGTACGCGCCACTTCGGTCACTTCGAACACTTCGAGGACGTCACCGACTTCGATGTCGTTCATGTTCTTCAGCGACAGGCCGCACTCCAGCCCGGCGCGCACTTCCTTGGCATCGTCCTTGAAACGCTTGAGCGAATCGATCTCGCCAGTCCACAGCACGATGTTGTTGCGCAACAGGCGTACCGAAGACGAACGCTTGACCACGCCATCGGTCACCAGGCAACCCGCGATCGCGCCGACCTTCGACACCAGGATGACCTGGCGAATCTCGACCTGACCGGTGATGGTCTCGCGCTTTTCCGGAGCCAGCATGCCCGACAGTGCGGTGCGGATTTCGTCGATCGCATCGTAAATGATGCTGTAGTAACGGATGTCGACGCCGTTGGCTTCGGCCAGCTTGCGCGCCTGGGCATCGGCCCTGGCGTTGAAGCCGATGATGACCGCTTTCGAGGCAACCGCCAGGTTGACGTCGGACTCGGTGATGCCGCCGACCGCCGCATGGACAATCTGCACCCGCACTTCCGAGGTCGACAGCTTCTGCAGCGAGCCGACCAGCGCTTCTTGCGAACCCTGCACGTCGGTCTTGACGATCAGCGGCAGGTTCTTGACTTCGCCTTCGGCCATCTGGTCGAACATGTTCTCCAGCTTGGCGGCCTGTTGCTTGGCCAGCTTGACGTCGCGGAACTTACCTTGACGGAACAGGGCGATTTCACGCGCCTTGCGCTCGTCGGCCATGACCATCACTTCTTCACCGGCGCTCGGCACTTCGGTCAGGCCCTGGATCTCGACCGGGATCGATGGACCAGCGGAAGTGATCGTCTTGCCGTTTTCGTCGAGCATCGCACGGACGCGGCCGAACGAAGAACCAGCCAGCACGACGTCGCCGCGCTTGAGGGTACCGGACTGCACCAGGATCGTCGCGACCGGGCCCTTGCCCTTGTCCAAACGAGCTTCGACCACCAGGCCACGGGCCGGCGCTTCGGTCGGCGCCTTCAGTTCCAGCACTTCGGCCTGCAGCAGCACTTGTTCCAGCAGGTCGTCGATACCGGTACCCATCTTGGCCGAGACCGGCACGAATGGCGATTCGCCACCGTATTCTTCCGGCACCACGCCTTCGGCGACCAGTTCCTGCGTCACGCGGTCGGCGTTCGCACCCGGCTTGTCGATCTTGTTGATCGCCACCACCAGTGGTACACCAGCAGCTTTTGCGTGAGCAATTGCTTCTTTGGTCTGCGGCATCACGCCGTCGTCCGCCGCCACCACCAGGATGACGATGTCGGTAGCCTTGGCGCCACGGGCACGCATGGCGGTGAACGCCTCGTGGCCCGGGGTATCCAGGAAGGTGATCATGCCGCGCGGGGTATCCACGTGGTAGGCACCGATGTGCTGGGTAATACCGCCGGCTTCGCCCGATGCTACCTTGGCGCGGCGGATGTAATCGAGCAGCGAAGTCTTACCATGGTCGACGTGACCCATGACGGTGACCACCGGGGCGCGCCCCGTCGATTCGAACTCGGCGTGCTCGCCCTGGTCGGCCAGCAGCGCTTCCGGATCGTCCTCGGCGGCGGCAAATGCCTTGTGGCCCATTTCTTCCACGAGAATCATCGCGGTTTCCTGGTCCAGCACCTGGTTGATGGTGCACATCTGGCCCAGCTTCATCAGTTGCTTGATGACTTCCGATGCCTTCACGGCCATCTTGTGCGCCAGTTCGGCGACCGTGATGGTCTCCGGCACGTGGACGTCCTTGACGATCGCCTCGGTCGGCGCCTGGAAATTGGTTTCACGGTCATCGCCATGCGAACGGCG
The DNA here is from genome assembly GCF_024802625.1 of Massilia sp. H6. Taxonomy (NCBI): domain Bacteria; kingdom Pseudomonadati; phylum Pseudomonadota; class Betaproteobacteria; order Burkholderiales; family Oxalobacteraceae; genus Massilia; species Massilia sp. H6. Next base: position 1,373,377 of record NZ_CP103371.1, on the reverse strand, counting down.
TCCGCCGCTGCGGCCACCGCTGCGCCAGCCGTCACGGCCAGTCGACGCAGGGGCGCCACGGCCCTTGCCGCCACCTGGCGCGCCACGCTTCTTGGCGTCATCCGACCAGGTCGACGACACATTGGCCGACTTGATCGACTTCTTGTCGGACGGCTTCTTGTCGTCGGCTTTCTTGACGTCGCCCGGCTTCTTCTCGCCAGCGGCAGGCTTGTGCAGCGTACCGGTCGCAGGCGCGACCACCGGCTTGGCGACCGGCTCCGGCGCCTTGATGACGCGGCGCGGCTGGCTCATCATGAGCTTGATCTGGGCGACTTCGTCGGCCACGGCCTTGCGCGCCTTTTCGGTCGCGGCGGCACGTTCGGCCGCTTCGCGCGCAGCTTCCTCGGAACGCTTCTTGGCTTCGGCAGCTGCGGCCTGGGCCTTGTCGTCGGCAGCGCCGCTTGCGGCGGTGGCCGCGGCAGCCGTTGCTGCAGCCTGGGCGGCAGCATTGCGCTTGGCCTGTTCGGCCGCTTCGCGCTTGGACTGTTCTTCGGCAACCTTGGCCTGGGCGGCTTCTTCGGCTTCGAGCTTGGCCAGGCGTTCCTGCTTTTCACGCAGGTCCGCTTCCTGGCGGGCGATCAGCTCGGTCTGGCGGCGCGCGTCTTCTTCGCGGCGTGCCAGCTCGGCTGCATCGATGACCGGTTCGGCTTCGACAATAGGGGCCGGCGCCGGGTCGTCGCGCTGCACGAAGGTGCGCTTCTTGCGTACTTCGACCTGGATGGTGCGCGACTTGCCGCTCGAGTCGGCCTGCTTGATCTCGGTCGTTTCCTTGCGGGTCACCGTGATCTTTTTCTTCTCGATCGGCTCCGTCGCGCCGTGTGTACGGCGCAGGTGGTTCAGCAGCTTGTCCTTATCATCCTTTGACAAGGGGTCTGACGTCGAACTTTTTTCGACGCCGGCCGAGCGCAGCTGCGTCAGCAGCAGGTCTGCAGGCATCTTCAGTTCGGTGGCAAATTGGGCTACGTTGTTACTCGCCATTCAGTCCTCTTTTCTATGTGTCGCGGAGATGATAAAGATTTGCAAATTACGCCTTGGCCGTTTCTGCCAGGCTCCAGGCTTTCGCCTGCAGCGCCTTGGCGCGGTCATCGTATTTACTGTCGACCAGCTTCATCTCATCGTCGGTCACATCATTAAATTCATTCTTGATCAGTTCACCGGCACGGTCCGACGACAGGGCCAGGATGGCGCCGAATTCGTCATAGGCCAATGCCGCAAATGCCTCTACCGTCTTGATGCCGGCCAGGCCAAGCTTGCCGGCGGTGCTACGGTCCATGCCTTCCAGCGTGACCAGCGCTTCTTCCATGCCTTCCAGCCCTTCTTCGGAAGCAATCGCTTCGGTCACGAGGGCGTCGCGGGCACGGGTGCGCAGTTCATTGACGGTATCTTCGTCGAACGAGTCGATTTCCAGCATCTCGGAAATTGGCACGTAGGCGATTTCTTCCAGGCTGGCAAAGCCCTCTTCCACCAGGATGTCGGCCACTTCCTGGTCGACATCGAGCTTGTCCATGAACAGCGTACGGATCGATGCTGTTTCCTGGGCCACCTTGTTGGCCGACTCTTCGGCCGTCATGATGTTGATTTTCCAGCCGGTCAATTCAGCCGCCAGGCGCACGTTCTGGCCCGAACGGCCAATCGCGATGGCCAGGTTTTCTTCGTCGACCACGACGTCCATCGCGTGCTTTTCTTCATCGACCATGATCGACGAGACATTGGCCGGAGCCAGGGCGCCGATCACGAATTGCGCCGGGTCGTCCGACCACAGCACGATGTCGACGCGCTCGCCGCCGAGTTCGCCGGTCACGGCCTGCACGCGCGAGCCGCGCATGCCGACACAGGTACCGATCGGATCGATGCGCTTGTCGCTGGTAAAGACCGCGATCTTGGCGCGCACGCCGGCGTCACGGGCAGCCGACTTGATCTGCAGGAGGCCTTGTTCGATTTCCGGCACTTCCAGTTCGAACAGCTTCATGATGAAGTCCGGCGCGGTACGCGACAGAATCACCTGCGGGCCGCGCATGTTGCGGTCGACGCGCAGGATGAAGGCACGCACACGGTCGCCGATACGCAGGTTTTCTTTCGGGATCATCTGGTCGCGCGGCAGGCGCGCCTCGATCTTGCCCGACTCGACGATGGCGTCGCCCCGTTCCATGCGCTTGATAGTGCCGGTGACCAGCGAATCGCCGCGCTCCAGGAAGTCTTGCAGGATCTGTTCGCGCTCGGCATCGCGCACGCGCTGCAGCACGACCTGCTTGGTGTCCTGGGCAAAGCGACGGCCGAACTCGACCGACTCGATCGGGTCTTCGATATATTCGTCGACTTCGATGTCCGGAATCTGCTCCAGGGCTTCGAAGTGCAGGATTTCCTGGTCGGGCAGCTGCAGGCCGGCTTCGTTGGGAACCACGTGCCAGCGGCGGAAGGTCTCGAATTCGCCGGTGTCGCGATCGATCGCCACGCGAATGTCGACCTCGCCTTCATAGCGTTTCTTGGTGGCCTGCGCGAGCGCGAACTCGAGCGCTCCGAAAACCACTTCTTGATCGACGTTCTTTTCGCGCGCAAGCGCATCCACCAGCAACAAAATTTCGCGACTCATGCTTTGCGACTCCTAAAATCCACCTGCGGCACCAAACGTGCCTTGTCCAATTCGGCCAGCGTAAATTCCAACAACGCTGCGCCATCTTTATTTTCAATTTCCAAACCGACTTTTTCGTTCTCGACGCCGCGCAGGATTCCGGTAAAGGTTTTCCGGTTCGCGGTGCCCGGCATCGCAACGCGCAGCTTGACCGTGCATTCGAGCCCGGCAAAGCGCGCAAAGTCGGCGAGCGTGCGCACCGGCCGGTCCAGGCCCGGCGACGAGATTTCCAGGCGCTCGTAATCCACATTCTCTACCGTGAACACGTGCGACAACTGGTGGCTGACCGTGGCACAGTCCTCGACCGTGATCGGCCCCTTCTCTTCCACGGCATCTGCCGGGAAATCGATATACACCCGCAAGATGCCGCGATCGCCGCGTTCGACGTCGACGAGTTCGTAGCCGAGGCCACTGACTGTTTTGGCGATTAAGTCAAACTGCTGCACGGCACTTCTCCAGGGTATGAAAACGATAGTCCAAACGATTTACCAAAAAAAAAATGGGCATCTGCCCATCTTTTTGTACTGCAACCCAACCAGATGAAAGCACTTGCACCACTCAAATAATGGGAAGAACTTCGATTAGGCTGCAGATTATACAGTCTTACTGCTTGTCTCGCAATCGCCCCACCGCAAAATGACTTACAAACAACAGTTGGCAGGGTGACCATAACTGGGCTTGCGTGGCATTCTACGGCATTGCGATTCGGCGCGCCCGCGCAGCACTGCCATTTTCATGGCGAACGGGCGCCTTTGCCGCGTCAGCCGCGTCAGCCGCGACGGCCGCGGCGCGGCAAGCCGTGCTCGGAACCGCGCGGACCCTGGCCGCCGCGCCGGCCGCCGCCCGTGCCGGCGAAGCCGAACGTGGTCTGCAGCGGATCGGGCTGCTTCGGACGGCCGCTTGGACGCTGCTGGGCAGCACCAAAGCTGCCCGGCTTGGCGCTACCCTGTCCGCCCGCCTTGGGACCACCCTTGCCGCCTTGCGTACGGCCGCCCGGCATGCCGCCTTGCGGACCCTGCGCACGAGCGCTGCCCACGCGCGCGGCCTGTGGGCCATACGGATCGACGTTGCGGTTGGCGTCGACCCGGTCGATCCGGTTACCGTCGCTGCGGCGCGCATCGTCACCACGGGCGCCGGCCTGCGGCTTGCCGCCACGGCCCTTGCCCTGCTCGGCAGCAGCACCCTTCTTCTCGACGCCGAACGCGGTCATCAGCGAGCGCACATCGTTTTCTTCCAGTTCTTCCCAGCGGCCGCGCTTGAGGGCAGTCGGCAGGGTCATGGCGCCGTAGCGGGTACGGATCAGGCGCGACACGGTCAGGCCGACCGCCTCGAACATGCGCCGCACTTCGCGGTTGCGGCCTTCGCCGATCACCACCCGGTACCACTTGTTGATGCCTTCGCCGCCGCCGTCCTGGACCTTCGAGAACGAGGCCATACCGTCGTCGAGCTCGACGCCGCTCAGGAGCTTCTGGCGCATGCCTTCTTCGAGTTCGCCCAAGGTGCGCACCGCGTATTCGCGGTCGATGTTATAGCGCGGGTGCATCAGCCGGTTGGCAAGGTCGCCCGAGGTCGTAAACAACAGCAGGCCTTCGGTATTGAAGTCGAGGCGGCCCACGGCCAGCCACTTGCCGGCCTTCATGGTCGGCAGGCGATCGAACACCGATGGACGGCCTTCCGGATCGTCATGGCTGACAATCTCGCCGGCCGGCTTGTGATACACCAGCACGCGCGGCGGCTTGCTGGTATTGACGCGGCGATGGATCTGCTTGCCGTTGATGCGCACGGCATCGGTCGGCAAGATGCGCTGGCCGATGTGGGCCGGCTCGCCGTTCACCGACACGCGGCCGGCAACGATCAGGTCTTCCATGTCGCGGCGCGAGCCCAGGCCGGCCTCGGCCAGGACCTTGTGCAGCTTCGGCGCATCGTCATCCGAAGTCAGGTCGCGCCGCACCGCCTTGGCAGGCGCGTTACCGCGGCCCCCTTCGCTCGAATCGAAATCGTCCGACGTGACGAACGAGAACACGGCATCGGCTTCGTTGGCCGGCTTGCCGCCCCTGCCCTGCGGGCGACCTTGAGCCTTGCCTTGTGGCTTGCCCTGGCGACCGGCCGCCTGCTGGCCCTGCTGGCCGCGCTGGCCCTCGCGCTGGCCCGGTTTCTGGCCGTTGCGGCCGCGCCCTTCGCGCTGCCCGCCAACTGGCGCCCCCTCGCCCTCGGCCGGCGCGCCGGCGCTGGCATCAGCGTCCGCCACCGCGCCTGCTTCAGTTACCGGCGCCTGGTCCATCTGGCGCGCTTCGCGCTCCTGGCGCTTGGCGCGCATCTGGCGCGGACCGCGTGGCTTGCGCTGCTCGGCGCCCTGGACCGCATCGCCCTCCGGGCTGGAGGCCGAAGGCGCCGCAGGCGCATCGACTACAGGCTGGGCCTCGGCCTTGGCGGCCCGGGCGGCACGCGCCCTGGGCGGCTTGGTTGCCGGCTTGGGCGCGGCCGCATCGGCTGCATCGCCCGCGGCGGCGGCGCCGTCGGCAACGGCGGCCTTGCGGGTGCGCTTGGGCTTGACGGCCGCTTCCGGCGCGCCTGCCGCAGCATCGAGTGTTGCGGCAGCCGGCTTGCGGGCGCGTTTCGGCTTGGCGGCGGCGTCAGCGCCGTCGGCAGGGATGACTTGGTTCGGTTCAGTTGGATTCATCATTCGACTCTTTATTGTGCTGACCTGGCCCAGCGGCTGCCGCCGTCTCGCGGTCAAAATTCGGGACTTCGACAGGCGCCGCCTCTATCGGCGCGCCGGTCTCCGTGTCTGTCTCGGTAAGTGCTTGGTCGGCGTCCGCTCGCGCTGGCGCCTTGTCAAAATTGTCGTTCAGCGCCGCTTCCAGCGCTTCCAGGCTACGGCTATCCGGTCCATCCGCAACCGCCTGCAGCGGCGGCAATTGCGACAGCGAAGCCAGGCCCAGGTCATCCAGGAACTGCTTGGTGGTGCCCAGCAACGCGGGGCGCCCCACCACCTCGCGGTAGCCGAGCACATCGATCCAGCCACGGTCTTCCAGCATCTTGACCGTCTGCGAATTGACCGCGACACCGCGGATTTCCTCGATGTCGCCGCGCGTGACCGGCTGGCGGTAGGCAATGATCGCCAGTGTTTCCAGCGTGGCGCGCGAATACTTCGGCGGCTTCTCGGGCGCGAGGCGCTCGAGATAAGGCTTCATTTCGGGCCGGCTCTGGAAACGCCAGCCGGATGCCAGGCTGACGATTTCGATGCCGCGCCCCTGCCAGTCCTGGCGCAGTTCTTCCAGCAAAATCTTGATCGTGTCGGTTCCGACGCCGGCATTGAGCTGGCGACCGCCCGCATCGACTTCTGCGAACAGTTTTTTCATGCCGTGCAGTGTCATGGGCTCGCGCGCACACAGCAGGGCGGTCTCGAGGACCCGCTTGGCCTCGTCAGTGTTCATGTCGCGGTATCGTCACGCTTCGGGATGCAAGAATTCAAAAAATGGGCGCCAATCCGGGGTGCAAATCCGGATGCCAGCCGCAATGCCGACCGGCCGCGGTGCTAAGCTACTGCGCAAAAAAAACTGGAATCCGGGGCCCGGGCTCGGATGCGCCGGGCTGATCAAAGTGGCAGGCTCGCTGCCCACCACGGCTGCCCGCGTGCCAGGCGGACCGATCGCTGTTGGTCTTTCGGACGGAACCGCACTCGCACATTACTGGAGCAGAGCGGGAAGGCAAGGCTTCCGGGCCCGCGATACGAGCAAACTGGGCGAGTGAACTACAACGTATCCGACAATTGGCGGTCATTGTACCCGATAAATCCAGCGCGTGGACAAGCCCCCGGCAAGGCGCCGTGGCAGGCAGGTCTTATTTGCTCGAAGCCGACAGTTTTTCCGACAAAATCGACGACACACCAAGAAACGCCGGATAGTCGGCGGTGATCACATAGGTTGGAATGGCCGCCATATAGCTGCTGAAGCGGCCGCGCTGCTCGAAGCGGCGGCGGAACGACGAGGCCAGGAAGCGCTCGCCCAGGCGCGGCACGATGCCGCCGCCGATATACACGCCGCCCTGGGCGCCAAGGGTAATGGCCAGGTTGCCGGCGGCGGTACCGAGCATGCCGCAGAAGGTTTCCAGCACTTCGTCGCAGAGCGTGCACTCTCCGGCCAGGGCGCGGCGCGAGATCTCCGGCGCAGCCAGGCTCTCGACCGCGCGGCCGGCCTGGTCGCACAGCGCGCGGTAGATCAATTCCACGCCCGCGCCCGATAGCAGCCGCTCGCTCGAGACATGCTCGAACTCGCGCCAGGCAAATTGCAAGATGGCGACTTCGCGCTCGTTCACTGGCGAGAAGCTCACATGCCCTCCTTCGCTGCGCAGCGCCGTCCAGTGGGCCGCGAGCGGAATCAGTCCCGAGACACCCAGGCCGGTACCGGCGCCGAGCAGGCCGAGCGGCGCATCGGCGACCGGGGCGCCGCCGCCGACCTGCAGCTTTTGCCCGTCCAGATGTGGCAGCGAGCGCGCCAGCGCGGAAAAATCGTTCACCACCAGCAGCGTGTCGAGACCGCACTCCTGGCGCAGCGCCTCGATCGAAAACGCCCAATGGTGGTTGGTCATGCGCACCTGGTCACCCACCACCGGGTTGGCAATGGCAATGGCCGCGTGGCCGATGCCCCCATGCAGGGCCGCCACCTGCGGCAGCGCCAGGTAGGCGCGTAGCGCATCACCGAGCGTAGCATGGTCATTGCAGGACAGCACCTCGATCGCCGCGAAGCGGCCCGGCGCAGGCTCCAGCGCGAAACGGGCGTTGGTGCCGCCGATATCGGCGAGCAGGCGCACGCCGCCCGCATGGGCAGGCGTTGTTGAGGCAAGGTGGGAAGAGAAATCGGTCATTGCAATAAATCAAAAGGCGATGACCAAGCTTACTAAACTTTGTAATGCTATTACAAGTTATTTCTGTAGTTTAGGTACATAGTCGGCGATGCCTCGGGAATTGACACGGGCGGCTAGCCAAGCGCTCAAGTAGTCGAACTACCTACGCACCCCATCTTCGCTACAGGCCGCGCGGTATCGCCGCCAGTAATGCCCGTGTATAGGGGTGCTGGGGATTGCGGTACAGTTCGTCCGAATCGGCCGTTTCGACCACGCTGCCCTGGTGCATCACCATGACCTGGTCGGCGATGTACTTCACCACCGACAGGTCATGCGAAATGAACAGGTAACTCATGCCGTATTCGTCCTGCAGGTCTTGCAGCAGATTGAGCACCTGGGCCTGCACCGAGACATCCAGCGCCGACACCGATTCGTCGCAGACCAGGATGTCCGGCTTCATGGTCAGGCAGCGCGCGATCGCGATGCGCTGGCGCTGGCCGCCGGAAAACTCGTGCGGGTAGCGCTGCAAGGCTCCCGCCGGCAGGCCGACCCGCTCCAGTAATTGCTGGGCCATGGCGCTGCGCTCGCTGTCGCAGGCGCCAATCCGGTGGATGCGCATCGGCTCGAGCAAGATCTGTCCCACCGTAAAGCGCGGATTGAGCGACGCATACGGATTCTGAAAAATGATCTGGATACGCCGCTTGTAGCTCTGGAACTCGCGGTCGGACATGGCCAGCAGGTCTTTACCCTCGAACAGCGCGCTGCCGCCGGTGGCGCGGTGCAGGCGCAGCAGGGTCAGGCCGACGGTGGTCTTGCCCGAGCCGGATTCGCCCACCACGCCCAGGGTCTTGCCGCGCGCCAGCGTGAACGACACATCCTTGACCGCCTGGAACTCGCGCTGTCTAAAGAACCCGTCGCGCGAGTAAAAACTCTTGGCCAGCTTGCGCACCACCAGCAGCGGCTGGTCGCCCGGCGCGCTGCCGCGGGTGCGCTGCGGCAGGACCAGTCCGGCCTGCTCGCCCTGGCCAGAATCATCGTCGATGACCGGCAAGCGCTCGGGCCGCTCGTCAAGCTTCGGGCGGCAGTGCAGCAGCGCGCGCGTGTAGGCATCGCGCGGTGCGCCGAACACCTGGGCGGCAAGCCCCTCTTCCCGCACTTCGCCATGGCGCATCACGATCACGCGGTCGGCGATCTCTGCCACCAGGGCGAGGTCGTGGGTAATGAACAGGACCGACATCCGGTGCTTTTTCTGGAGGCCGGCGATCAACGCCAATATGGTTTTCTGGATGGTGACGTCGAGCGCGGTGGTCGGCTCGTCGGCGATCAGCAGTTTCGGCTCGCAGGCGATCGCCATTGCGATCATTACGCGCTGCTGCTGGCCGCCCGACATCTGGCCGGGGTAGGCGTCGATCTTGGCCGCCGGGTCGGGAATCCCGACTTCGGCCAGCAATGCCAGGGTGCGCGCGCGCGCCTGCCTGGCGCTCATGCCCATGTGCTGGCGCAGCACCTCGCCAATCTGGAAGCCGACCGTGAACACCGGATTGAGCGAAGACATTGGCTCCTGGAAGATCATGGCGATCTCCTTGCCGCACAGCGCGCGCCGCTGCGCGAGCGGCATCCCCAACAGCTCGCGGCCGTCGAAGCGCGCGCTCGACGCCGGATCGATGATGGTGGTCTCCGCCGGCAGCAAGCCCATCAAGGCGAGCGAACTGACCGACTTGCCGCTACCGGATTCGCCCACCAGCGCCACCGTGCTGTTGCTCGGCAGGTCGAACGAGATGCCCTTGACCGCTTCGACGCTGCGCTGCTGATCAAGGCGAAACGAGATGCGCAGGTTGCGCACCTGCAGCAACATGCTGGAATCGGTGGCAGTCATTTCAGTTTGGGGTCCAGTGCATCGCGCAGGGCGTCGGTCAGCAGCGAAAAGGCCGTCATCAGCAGCGCCATCGCGCCCGCCGCCGCCGCCAGTTGCCACCACTTGCCGAGTATGAGTTCGTTCTGCGCCTCGTTGAGCATGCTCCCCCACGATACGGTGCCAACCGGCACCCCAAACCCAAGGAAGGACAAGATCACTTCGGCCTTAATGAAGCCGACCACCAGGATCGACATCTGCACCAGCGCCACGTGCGAGACATTCGGCAGAATGTGGCTGAACATGCGGCGCCAGGCCGAGGCCCCGATGGCGTCGGCCGCCATCACGTATTCGCGCGCCTTGTGCTTGATGTATTCGGCGCGCATCAGGCGGTAGGGCCCGGTCCAGCCGGTCAGGCCGAGGATCAGCACGATCGTCATGACGCCTTTTTGCTGCAACACCGCGGCCACGGTCAGGATCATCAGGATCGACGGAATCGATGTGAAGATGCTGTAGAACCAGTTGAACAGGTCGTCCACGACCCCACCGTAAAAGCCCGACAGCGCGCCGAACAGCGTGCCCAGCGCCACCGCCACCAGCGCCGCCACCAGCCCGACCACGATCGATGTCTCGCCGCCCTTGATGGTTTTCTTGAGCACGTCATGGCCCCATTTATCGGCTCCGAAGGGCAGCGTCAGTGCCTTGATGCGCGGCGCATCGCTGGCACCGACCTGGGCCTTGAGTTCGGCCAGCTCCGCCGCCAGCGGATCGAAGGCATTGGGCGGGGTAGCGCGCGGCAGCTGGGCGGCGGCCAGCGCGCGGGTGTCGGCATCGACGCCCAGGAACGTGGGCGGCGCGTAGTTGACGGCCACTTCGTCTTCCCAGTCGCCCGCGACCAGGCCCAGGCTGGAGAGCACCAGCATCAGCAGAAAGGCAGCCACCACCGCCAGCGCGGCCATCGCGACGCGGTCGGCGCGCAGGCGCCGCCAGGCCAGCGCCCACAGTCCCGGAGAGATCGGGTGCGTCGTCATGTGAGTCGAACCCGGGGGTCGACCACCTGGTACAACAGGTCGGCCAGCAGGTTGAACACCATCGTGGCCGCTGCCACGTACACCGTGATTGCCTTGATCACCGGAAAGTCGCTGCGTTCGACGGCCAGGATCACTTCGCGCCCGATGCCGGGAATGCCAAAGAAACGCTCGAGCAGGAAGGCGCCGATCAGCAGCGCCGGCAGGTTGGCCATGACATGGGTAATGATCGGGATCGCCGCATTGCGCAGCACATGGACCCAGACGATGCGCCGCTCGCTCAATCCCTTGGCGCGCGCGGTGCGCACGTAGTCTTGCCCTGCTTCGTCGAGCACGAAGCTGCGGTACAGGCGCAGGGTCGGGGCGATTGACACCACCAGGCCGATGATGATCGGCAGCATCGCGTAGCGCAGCAGGTTTTCGCCCAGGCTATCGCCCCAGCCCTGCACCGGGAACATCCCCAGCTGATAGGCCAGCACATACTGGAACACGATGATGTAGACCAGGATCGAGACCGACATCCCGACCGTGCAGGCCACCATGATGGCGCGGTCCGTGAGCGAACCGCGCACGAAGGCGATCGCCAGCGCCAGCGCGATGCCGAGCACGGTTTCCAGGATGGTCAGCGGTACCAGCACCGTGAGCGACGGTCCCAGGCGGCTGGCGATGATGTCCGAGACCGGTTCGCCGGTACTCCAGGCATTGCCGAAGTCGAAGGTCAGGATCTGCTGGATGAAGATCCACAGCTGGACCGCATAAGGCTGGTCGGTGCCGAGCTGGCGCCGGATGTTCTCGATGGCAGCGCTGTCGGCCATTTTCCCGGCCAGCAGGTAGGCCGGGTCGCCGCCGACCCAGTTGAACAGCAAGAACACCAGCAGCACGACGCCCGCCATCGTGGGCAGCATCTGCCACAAGCGCCGCAGGATAAAACTCAGCATAGGATGTCCGGAAACAGGTCGTGGAGAGCGGCGCAGCGGTCTCGGGCGCAAAGGCGTAACGATAGCGCATATGGCGCCGGCTTGACAGGCAGCGGAAGGGGATCGGCCAACTGCCCTCCATTCCTTTTCGTGTCCATGCCATAACTCCAAACCGCCGACTTGTACATGATTTTCAACAGCAGTTGTTTTTTTATCCTGAAAAAACATTCTGGTTGACATCGTATGTACGGAATGTTTTTATTGCTGAGTAGTAAAAGATGCCGTTTTTGTATTTCGCACGGCAAAGTGATCGATGCATCTCTGCGGACGTCGTCAAAACAAGAGCCGCGGAGCTTACCTGGGAATTTTCGACATGATGGTGGAAACAGTTATATCTCGCTCGGTTCGATTGATGTTTGCAGGCGGCATGGCATTTGCCGCGACTGCGTATGCGCAAGACGCGCAGCAAGCCCCCGCAGCAGCGGGCCAGACCCTGCAACGGGTGGAGGTGACCGGTTCGCGCATCGCCACCGCCAACCTGGAAAGCATCAGCCCGGTCACCGTGGTCGGCGCCAAGGACATCAAGCTCGAAGGCACGCGCTCGGTCGAGAACCTGCTTAACAACCTGCCACAGGTGTTTGCCGATCAGGGCGGTTCGATCTCGAACGGCTCGTCGGGCACCGCCACCGTCAACCTGCGCAACTTCGGCTCCGACCGCACCCTGGTGCTGGTCAATGGCCGCCGCCTGCCAGCCGGTTCGCCGCGCAATACCGCAGCCGACCTGAACCAGATCCCGGCTTCGCTGATCAAGCGCGTCGAAGTGCTCACCGGCGGCGCCTCGGCCATTTACGGCTCGGACGCGGTCGCAGGTGTCGTCAACTTCATCATGAACGACAGTTTCCAGGGCGTGCAACTGGAAGCCAACTACGGGTTCTACAACCACCAGCAAAACGGCGGCATGGCTGCCGAGGCGTCGAAGCGCCGCAATTTCCCGCTGCCGGACGACAAGGGCGCCGACGGCAAGGTCAAGGACGCGACCCTGCTGTTGGGCGGCAACTTCGCTGAAGGCCGCGGCAATTCGGTCGCCTTCTTCGGCTACAAGAAAGAAGACGCGCTGCTGCAGTCGGAGCGCGATTTCTCGGCCTGCTCGTTGGGCGGCTTCAGCTCGAACGAACGCTTCAATTGCGGCGGTTCCGGCACCAGCTTCCCGGGCCGCTTCTTCACCGCTGCCGGCCAGCGCACCGTGGCTGATGCCAGTGGCAACACCCGCCCGTATGTGGCCGCCACCGACCAGTACAACTTCGGTCCTCTGAACTATTTCCGCCGCCCGTCGGAGCGCTATACCTTCAGTAACTTCAGCCGCTTCGACATCAGCGACCAGATGCGCCTGTACACCGAAGCGAGCTTCCACGACGACAGCACCGTGGCGCAGATCGCACCATCGGGCCTGTTCGGCTTTGACGCCTCGGGCGCCAATGCCATTCGCTTTGAAAACCCGCTCCTGTCGCCGGCCTGGCGCCGCGACCTCGGCCTGAACGCGCCGGGCGACACGGCCGACACGCTGATCTTCCGTCGCAACGTCGAAGGCGGCGGCCGCCGCGACGACCAGCGCCACACCTCGTACCGCGGCGTCGTTGGCGTCAAGGGCGATGTCGGCAACTGGAACTACGACGTCTTCGCCCAGATGGGCAAGGTGCTGTACTCGGAAACCTACCAGAACGATTTCTCGATCCAGCGCACCGGCCGTGCACTCGATGTGGTCACCGGCGCCAATGGCCAACCGGTATGCCGCAGCGTCGTCACCGGCAGCGATCCGAACTGCGTCCCGTACAACATCTGGTCGCTGGGCAAAGTATCGCCAGAAGCCCTGAAGTACCTGCAGACCCCTGGCTTCCAGAAGGGCAGCACCTCGCAGTCGGTGCAGGGCATCAACCTGTCGACCGATCTCGGCGAATACGGCATCAAGCTGCCGACCAGCAAGGACGGGATCGGCATCGCCTTCGGCTGGGAACATCGCACTGAAAAGCTCGACCTCCAGACCGACACCGCCTTCGAAACCGGCGACCTGGCAGGCCAGGGCGGCCCGACCCTGGGCGTAGCCGGCCAGTTCAGCGTGCGCGACTACTACGCCGAAGCACGCGTGCCGGTGCTGGAAAAAATGCCGTTTGCCGACGCCTTGACCCTGACCGCGTCGTACCGCAAGTCGGACTACTCGACCGGCCAGAACACCAGCTCGTATGGTCTGGGCGCAGAGTGGGCCCCGGTGCAGGCAGCCAAGGTGCGCTTCAGCTACCAGCGCGCGGCGCGCGCGGCCAACGTGGTCGAACTGTTCACCCCTCAGGGCCTGAGCCTGTACAGCATGTCGGGCGATCCATGTGCCGGCGCTACGCCGACGGCAAGCCTGGCCCAGTGCGCCCGCACCGGCGTGACCGCGGCCCAGTATGGCCGGATCGAGGATAGCCCGGCGCAGCAGTACAACCAGATCACCGGCGGCAACACCAACCTGGCACCGGAAGAATCGGATTCGTACACGCTGGGCCTGGTCCTGACCCCGATGCGCAACCTGAGCCTGACGATCGACGCCTTCGACATGAAGGTCACCGGTGTGATCGATGGCTCGCCTGCGGCCACCACCCTGACCCAGTGCCTCCAGACTGGCGCTGCGGACTTCTGCTCGCTGGTCACCCGTGACCGCCTGGGCACCCTGTGGGCCCTGAACGAAGCGAACATCATCGCCACCAACCAGAACCTGGGCATGCGTTCGACCCGCGGCATCGACCTGGGCGCGAACTACGGCTACAAGATGGGCGGCTGGGGCAGCCTGGACCTGTCGCTGATCGGCACCTACCTGGATGAGTTCAAGCAGGAAGACTTCCCCGGTTCGGGCCAGTACGACTGCGCCGGCCTGCATGGCGCCAACTGCGGCATTCCACTGCCAAAGTGGCGTCACAAGGTACGCGCCGTGTGGGGCACCCCATGGCAGGGCCTGGAGCTGGGCGTGACCTGGCGCCATGTCAACGAAGTCAAGCTCGATGCGACCAGCGACAACGATCTGCTCAAGGGCAGCTTCAAGACCGTCGATGCCAAGCTCAGCGCTCGTGACTACATCGACTTCGTCGGCCAGTGGACGGCTACCAAGAACCTGACCCTGCGCGCTGGTATCAACAATGCGCTGGACCGCGATCCGCCGCTGTCGGGCGTGACTGCCGCCACCTTCGGCAACGGCAATACCTACCCGCAGGTGTATGACGCCCTGGGCCGTCATATCTTCCTGAACCTGACCGCCAAGTTCTAAACCGGCCAGTCACATGACAACGGCGCATCCGGGACTACCGGATGCGCCGTTTTTTCATGGGCCGGAAAAAACCGTGTATCAGCCGCCTCTTTATTCGCGCCGCAGGCGCCGCTGCACGACCGCCGCCGCCAGGCCGTCGAGCACGCCGATCGTGGTCTGCCAGTCGATGCAGCCATCGGTCACCGACTGGCCGTACACCAGCTCCCTGCCCGGCACCAGGTCCTGGCGCCCCGCCACCAGGTGCGATTCGATCATCACCCCAACGATGCGGTCGTCGCCTTGCGCGATCTGGGCCGCGATGTCGGCGCACACCGGTACCTGGTTTTGCGGGTCCTTGCTGCTGTTGGCGTGCGAAGCGTCGATCATCAGGCGACTGGCCAGGCCGTTGGCGGCCAACTGCACGCAGGCTTGCTCGACACTGGCCGCGTCATAGTTGGGCGCCTTGCCGCCGCGCAAAATAATATGGCAGTCTTCGTTGCCGGCGGTTGAGACGATTGCCGAATGCCCTCCTTTGGTAACAGACAAGAAATGGTGTGGCTGCGAGGCCGCCTTGATGGCGTCGGCCGCGATCTTGATGTTGCCGTCCGTGCCGTTCTTGAAGCCGACCGGACAGGACAGCCCCGAGGCCAGCTCGCGGTGCACCTGGGATTCGGTGGTGCGGGCGCCGATCGCGCCCCAGCTGATCAGGTCGGCGATGTACTGCGGGCTGATCACGTCGAGAAATTCGGTGCCGGCGGGCAGGCCCAGCTCGTTGATGCCGCGCAGCAGCTCGCGCGCCATGCGCAAACCGTCGTTGATGCGGAAGCTGTTGTCCATGTACGGGTCGTTGATCATGCCCTTCCAGCCCACCGTGGTGCGCGGCTTCTCGAAATACACCCGCATCACGATCTCGAGCTCGCCAGCCAGGCGCTGGCGCAGCGGCGCCAGCAGCCGCGCATACTCGAGCGCGGCCTGGTGGTCGTGGATCGAACAGGGACCGACCACCACCATCACGCGGTCGTCCTGGCCGTGCAGGATGCGGTGCAGCGCCACGCGCGCGCTGGCCGCGGTCTGCTCGGCCGCCGGCGTGACCGGAAACTCGCGGATCAGGTGCGAGGGCGGCGTCAGTTCCTTCATTTCGCGGATGCGTAGGTCGTCGGTGCGGGGCATGCTGTACTCCGTGTGATATGTCTGAAAACTGGAAACTGAAAACAAAAAACCGCCATCGCTGGCGGTTTGTCTGGATTGCATCGGACTGTTCTGCTGTCGCGTGAACCTGCCGCTACTCCACCGCCAAGGGGCTGGAATGGCCAACATAAAAATAGCAGGTAAAGAAAACGTGCTGGCGCATGCAATTCCATCTTGGCCGGTCGGCCGTGTCTTGTTTGACTATAACAATATAGCATCGAGCTTGGCAAGCGACTTCTCCGCCGCTGCCCGAGCGTCTTGCCCTTGCGGGCAAGCGCATCTCAGCCCGTGCCACCCACCGTCACGCCATCGATGCGCAGTGTCGGCTGCCCGACGCCGACCGGCACGCTCTGGCCTTCCTTGCCACACACGCCCACACCCGAATCCAGGCGCATGTCGTTGCCGATCATCGAAATATTGTTCATCACCTCAGGACCATTGCCGATCAGGGTCGCACCCTTGACCGGGTAGGTGATCTTGCCATTTTCGATCATGTAGGCTTCGCTGGCCGAGAACACGAATTTGCCATTGGTGATGTCAACCTGCCCGCCGCCGAAATTGACCGCATACAGGCCGTTTTTCACCGAAGCCAGGATTTCTTCCGGATCCTTGTCGCCAGCAAGCATATAGGTATTGGTCATGCGCGGCATCGGCAGGTGGGCGAACGATTCGCGGCGCGCATTGCCGGTGACCGGCATCTTCATCAGGCGCGCGTTCATCGTGTCCTGGATATAGCCTTTCAGGATGCCGTCCTCGATCAGCGTGGTGCACTGGGTCGGGTTGCCTTCGTCGTCCATGTTGAGCGAACCGCGGCGATCCTGCAAGGTGCCGTCGTCGACCACGGTGACGCCCTTGGCGGCGACACGTTCGCCGATGCGGCCGGCGTAGGCCGACGAACCCTTGCGGTTGAAGTCGCCCTCGAGGCCGTGGCCCACCGCCTCGTGCAGCAGCACCCCGGGCCAGCCCGGTCCGAGCACGATGGTCATCGGACCGGCCGGTGCCGGACGCGCGTCCAGGTTGACGCAGGCCGATTTGACCGCTTCGGTCGCATACTGGTCGAGCAGTTCGTCGCTGAAATAGCCGTAGTCGTAACGCCCGCCGCCGCCGGCCGAACCGACTTCGCGCCGGCCGTTGTGTTCGGCGATCACGGTGACCGAGACGCGCACCAGCGGACGGATATCGGCCGCCAGCACACCGTCGCTACGCACCACCAGCACCACGTCGTACTCGCCGGCCAGGCCGGCCATCACCTGCACCACGCGCGGATCCTTGGCACGCGCCATTTTCTCGACGCGCTCGAGCAAGCGTACTTTTTCGGTGGCGTCGAGCGAAGCGAGCGGATCGTGCGGCAGGTAAAGCGAGCGGCCGCCGGTCGGGCGCGCCGCCGTGGCGATCTTGATCTTGCCGGACCCGGCGCGCGCAATCGTACGGGTTGCCGCTGCAGCATCGAGCAGCGCCGCTTCCGAAATATCGTCGGAATACGAAAAGGCAGTGCGATCACCCGACACGGCGCGCACGCCGACGCCCTGGTCGATCGAGAAGCTGCCGGTCTTGACGATGCCTTCTTCCAGGCTCCAGCCCTCGCTCTTGGTGAACTGGAAATACAGGTCGGCATAGTCGACCTTGTGCGTAAACATCGACCCCAACGCACTGAGCAGCTTGCCCTCGTCGAGGCCGAATGGCGTCAGCAGCACATCGCGCGCAACCGCCAGGGAGGAAAGGTTCGGTTCGAATGGTTTCATTTTGTGTTCGGTGTTCGTAGGGAGAAGCCATTGTGCCATATCCCGCCGCGACGTACCCGACGCAGCCCGTTCCCGACCTGCCATGCAAAACCAATGAGGGTCAGAGTTAAATTATTTGCCAAGATCTTCTGCTCTCTATACCAGAAGCTTGAAATCTGTCTCGTCGCCAACTAACTCAAATCAGTTGAAAAATAATTCGACTCTGACCCTCATTGCCGGCGCGGGCAGCCCATGCCTTTTAATAAGGGTTTAATGAGGGTCAGAGTCGAATTGTTTACCAAGATCTGAGAATCAATTGCAGGTAGCGAAGAAACATTGACCGAGGGTAGTTGATAGCAGGCTCTTGGTGAATAATTCAACTCTGACCCTAATTGCGCCCTAATTGCGGGGCTTTTTGCGGCTGGCTGGCGGAGCTGCGGTTAGAGCTTGCGGTGTTTGAGGGCTGGCAGGCTTTCACGTACGCTTGCCAGGAAGGTCGCATCGAGCTCGCCCTTGACGACGCCCTCGCCTTCGCGCAGCACCGCCTTGACCTCGCCCCAAGGGTCAACCAGCATGCTGTGGCCGAAGGTGCGGCGGCCGTTGGTGTGCGTGCCGCCCTGCGCCGAGGCCAGCACGTAGCACTGGTTTTCGATCGCGCGGGCGCGCAGTAGCACTTCCCAGTGCGCCAGGCCGGTGGTGTGGGTGAATGCGGCCGGCACCACGATCAGGGCGCATTCGCCCATGGCGCGGTACAGCTCGGGAAAGCGCAGGTCGTAGCAGACCGACAGGCCGACACGGCCGAATGGGGCGTCGAAGCTGCCCACTGACTCGCCCGGCACGATGGTGCGCGCCTCGTCGTAGGATTCGCTGCCCTTGTTGAAGCCGAACAGGTGGATCTTGTCGTAGCGGCTGGCGGTCTCGCCCTGCGGGTTGTAAACAAGCGTGGTGTTGAGCACTTTACCGGCATCGGGCGACACCAACGGCAGCGTGCCGCCGACCAGCCAGATACCATGGTCGCGCGCCAGGCCGGCCATGCAGTCCTGGATCGGCCCCCTGCCATGCTGCTCGGCGTGGGCCACCTTGTCGCTGTCGCTCATGCCCATGATCGGCCAGTATTCCGGCAGCACCACGAATGACGCGCCCTGGTCCACGGCCTGCGCCACCAGCCGGCGCGCGGTGGCCAGGTTCTCGTTCACATTGGGGGTCGATACCATCTGTACCGCGGCAACGGTGACCATATTCATTCCTTTCGTGCGTTGACGCGCGCGGCGGCGGGCGCCGGCTGCGGGTGATCGAGCTTGACCACGGTCGGGGATTTCCATGGTCCCGAAATATTCATCTGGTAGGTCAGCGCCTTCATTACCGGCGCGCGCAGGAACAGCTGCGCCAGGAAGCTGCCCAGGCCAATGACCGGGTTAACCGCCAGTCCGTACACCAGCGGCCCGGTGCCGAGGTTGAACTCGGGGATCACGACCACGCGCAAATTGGTGGTTTCGTTCGCGATGTCGGCGCTACCGTCCATCAGGATGGTCGCCGCCACACCGTGCATCTTCAGATTATCGGTACGCAGCACGCCGCGCTGGATCAGCGCATTGGCGCTGATGCCGTCGAAGGCCAGGCCTTGCGAGAACACGTCATGGAAGTCGAGCTTGAGCAGGCGTGGCAGCGCCTGCAGGCTCAGTACGCCCAGCAGCTTGGCCGCGCCCGGGTCCTGTTTCAGGAATTGGCCCGATTCGACATTCATCTCGATCTGCCCCGACAGACTCGGGATGTCCAGCGCATACGGCAGCCCGCTCCACGAGATATCACCGGACATCTTGCCCGTGCCGCGGCGTAGCGTCTCGGGAAAGCCGAGGCGGTCGAGCAGCTTGCCGGCGTCGTCGATGTCGAGCTTGAAGTTCAGGCTGGTGTTGCTCTTGCCGTCCTTGGTCAGCCAGCGCCCGTTGGCCGTGAGCTGGCCCTCGGGATTGTGCAAATTAAGGCGGCTGATGCGCCACTCGCGCCCGGCCAGCGCCTGCACGTTGCTGGCCTGTAGTTCAAGGCGGCCGAGGCGCTTGTCGAACACCTGGAAATGCTCGGCCACGATGTCGAGCGAAGGGATGGTGGCGGTCGCGCCCTGGCTCGATTCGAGCAGGTGTTTCACGTCGTCTTCGCTGGACTCGGGAATCACCAGCGAAGCCAGCCGCGCGGTCACCTTGCCCAGGCCCTGGCCGCTGCCGGATGCGGCCCAGGTCACGTAGCCACTGACCTGGCGCGAGTTCAGGCTGGCCTGCCAGGTGTCTTTCAGACGCGTCGCGCCCAGCACCACGTCGGCCAGGCGCCGCTCGCCAACCGTCAGTTCGGCAACGCGGCCGGCGATCAGGTCGGGCAGTACGTATTGCGCAGCCTCGGCGCCGGCACCCGTCGGGGCCGCGGCGCTACCAGGCGCGCCCCCGGCTCCGGCGATCTCCTTGCCGGCCGCGATCCATGCGTCCACGTTCAGGGCGCGCATGTCCACATGGATCGCGGTGCCGCTGTCGGGCAGCGGGGCCGGCACCTTGACGCCGATGCCGCCGCGCCGTACCAGCCACGGACCGCGCCCCTGCTTCTCGCGCAGGTAGCGCGCCGCCACCTCCTGGCCCAGCGCGATCCGGATCTCGTCGCGTGCCAGTCCGTCCACGGTCGGTTCACCCACCAGGGTGAAGCGCAGCGGCAGGGTAGTGGCCTGTGGTTTGTTAAGGGGGGCCGGCAATTCCAGGCCAAGGCCCGCCAGGCTCGATTCGAGCGTGACGCTGCGCCGGCCATCGCGCACCGTCACCGCACCGGCATACGGCGTGCTGCCCGACAGGCGCGCCCCCAGGCGCTGCAGCGCCGGTGCCGGCGCCGCGCGGCGCATGCCGTCGGCCGACAGGGTGCCTCCGAGGCGGATCGCAATGCTGCCGTCTTTTTGCGTGCCGCCGGACAGCGCCAGCGGCCCGCCCAGGAAACTGGCGCTCACGCCATTGAGGTTGACGCCATGCTCCCAGAAATCGATGCGCCCCAGTGCCGCCTGCAGCGGCGGCAGTTCCGGGAACAGGCTGATCTCATTGCCCAGCAATTGCAGGCTGCCGGTCACCTTGGTATCGGCAAGGTGGGCGAGCGGCATGCGCAGCTTCAGGCTCAGGCGCGCGTTGCCGCTGGCGCGGGTGTCATCGGTGAAGTGGCCGATCCATTCCGGTACCGGACTGGCCGCCACGTAGTTCAGGAATTCCTGCAGCGTCCCGGCGGCCATGCCATCGATCTCCAGCATCTTGCGTTCGCCCGCGCCAAGGTCGGGGATGACGGCCTTTACCTTCGACAGCGTCACACCCATGCTGCGCAGTCGGTCGCCGCGAATCTCCATGCGCGCGCGGTCGAACTCGATGCGGCCATCGATGTTTTCGGCAAGTGGCCACAACGGGCTGCCGTCGAACCGGCGCTGTCCCGGCACATAGTCGAGCCGCGCGTCGTCGAGGCGCCCGGCGACGCGGAATTCGCCGCGCGCGCGTTCCGATGCAATGCTGGCCCGGAACGGGAAATGCGCCAGGTCGCCGCGCAGGCGCAGCGTAGCATCGCGCAGCATGCCGCCCTGCAGCGCCCCGCTCAGCCAGTCGCGCAGGCCCCCGGGCGTGGCCAGCGGCAGGAAGCGCCAAATCTCGCCAAGGGCAAGGCCGTCGATCCTGCCGGTAAAATCGGCCACGCCGGGACCGGAACCGGCCCCGATCCCTGAGGCCAGCGGCAGCACGTGGCGTCCCGCCAGCTGGCCGCTCAGGGCGCCCTGAGCAAACTGCAGGTTGTCCACCTCGACCAGCAACTGGCGTCCCGCGTCGTGGGTCCAGCGCGCCTTGAGCGCCAGCCGGTCGAGCGGCAGCATCGGCTCGGCGAACCAGGCCGGCAGCAGCAGCACCGCTGCCTGCGCATCGACCTTCACGCTGCCGCCACGTTCGGTGGCGTCGATGCTGCCGCTCAGGTTCTGGAAGCCGGGGGTGGCCGGACGGGCGGGCAGCGCCGGCTGGCCCGCGCGCGCTGGCTGGGCGGCCCGCGCCGGGCGCGCATCGAGCGCCAGCCCCGCCACCTCGCCGCGCACCCGGAACGAACGCAGCGCCGGATAGCGCCCTTCCCATTCGGCCGCCAGGTCGAGCACGCGCCCGCGCGGCGCGTAATCGGCCAGCATCTGGCGCTGCTGCGGCGGCAGCGGCAGGTAGCCCGCCAGCGCCGACAGCGCGCCGATGTCGAGACGGCGGGCTTTCAGTTCGCCCTGCTCGGCCCGGCCCGGCCGCGCCGGGCGCCAGCTCTGTTCGAGCGTCGCTGGCGGCAGCAGGCGCCCATCGCGGGTCGTCACCGAAAAATCGGTCAGGCTTACGGTATGGCCGTGTGCGCCAAATGTGGGTTTGCCCAGGTCGGTACCAGGCAGCATGTCTTCGCGCGCGGCGAGGCGTCCGCGCACCTGCGCCAGCTCGAGCGGCGCCAGCGCTGTCCCGAGCCTGGCATTGACGTCGGCCAGCGCCAGGTCGGCCGTGAACCCTGCCACCCGGGCGTGGTCGAAATTGAGCCAGGCGCGCACCGAGCCGCGGCCGCTGGCCAGCTCGAAAGGCATCTCTACATGGTGTTTCCAGGCCGCCAGGTCGGCGTCGCGCAGGTCGGCATACAGTTCGCCTTTCCAGCGCGCGACATCCGACGGGCGCTCGCCGAACCGGTGCCGAAAACGTGCGCGCACGTCAAGCTGGCCGCCCAGCGCGCGCGGCGGGGTGGCGCGCAGCGCGAACCGGTGGCCACCGCCAAACCGGTTCAGCAGCGCCATCGTGACCCCGTCCAGCGCCAGGGTCGGCCGGCCGCGCAATTCGTCGGTCCAGTCGACCCGGCCTTCCCGGATCACGATTTCGCGCTGGCGCAGCAGCCAGTCGGCGCCGCTGCCATCGTCGCGCCGGGACGGGTCGAGCCGCACGCCGGCCACCGTCAGCACGCCGTCCGCTCCGCGCCGCACGTCCAGCTGCGGACGGCTTACCTCGAGCGTGTGCAGGCGTGGCTCGAAGGCGGCCAGGCTCCACCACGACAGGGTGGCGGCTACGTCGGGCAGCGCCAGCACCTGGCGCCCGTGCGGATCGATCAGGCGCACGTCCGCCAGGTGCAGCGCCGGATGGATGCCCTGCCAGGATGCAGACAATTGCGCGATCGTGACCCGGCTGCCGAGCGCGCGCCCGGCGGCGGCCTCGATGTCGCCTTTATATAGATCGATGTTGGGGAGGACGGCGTAGCGCAACACCAAGAACAGCACGGCCAACGCAAAATAGATGAACAGCACCAGCTTGACCGTGAAACCCAGGACATGGTGCGACGCCCGGTTCGCATAGCGATAGGCCGCGCCCAGGCGCCGCCAGCGCGCGCCGAGCGGCAGGGCCTGCCCGTCCTGGCCTTGCACCGCCTGCGGTTCCGGATTGTCCATCAAGGTACTCAACAAAGACCGCCGTATATTAATTCTTTGATAACAGATCGCTTGCAAGGGTTGCGGCGACTACCTTACCATCATGCTGAGCGGGGCAGCACGGCGGGCAATTCTACCGCACGATGCCTGCCTGACCGCAAAACCGGACGGCACAACCCTCATTGCATCGGACACCATGCTCCCAACTTCGCCAGCAGCCGGTACGCCGGCGCCCCAGTCGCCGGACGATTCGCCCGAACCGGCGTCATCCCGCTCCCGCTTCTTGCAGCGCTGGCTCGGCGCCGATCCGGCCCGCCCTGCCCAGCTCGCCAGCTTCGCCGGATCATCGCTGGCCGAGGCAGACCTTCAAGCGGCCCTGGCACGCGAGCTCGGCACCGGGCTGCCGCTGCCGCGCGCGATGCGGCGCCTGCGCAATCTCTTGATCTGCGCGATCATCCGACGCGACCTCCAAGGCCAGGCCGACCTGGACGAGGTGGTGACGGCCATGACCCGCTTTGCCGACTTCGCCATTCGCACCCACGTGGCGGCCCTGGCCGACGAACTCGCCGCCATCCATGGCATGCCAATCGGAGAAGAATCCGGCCGCCCCCAGCACCTGATCGTGCTTTCCATGGGCAAGGGCGGGGGTGGCGAACTGAATGTTTCGTCCGACATCGACCTGATTTTCGTCTACCCGGAAGACGGCGATACCGCGGCCGGCCCGGGCCAGCGCCAGCTGTCCAATCACGAATTCTTCGTGCGCCTCGGGCGCAAACTGATCGCCGCGCTGTCGGAAGTCATCGAAGATGGGTTTACTTTCCGCGTCGACATGGCGCTGCGCCCCAATGGAAATTCGGGGCCGCTCGCGGCCAGCCTCAACATGGTCGAGGAATACCTGATTGTTCAGGGCCGCGAATGGGAGCGCTACGCCTGGGTCAAGGCGCGCGCGGTCACCGGCGAGCGTGACGACATCGCCGCGCTCGACGCGATCGCCCGCCCTTTCGTGTTCCGGCGCTATCTCGATTTCGGGGTGATCGACGCGATCCGCAACATGCACGCCCAGATCCGCGCCGAGGTCAAGCGCCAGGAACGCCTGCATCCCGAACGCAGCCACAACGTCAAGCTCGGGCGCGGCGGCATCCGCGAGATCGAATTCCTGGCCCAGGTCTTCCAGCTGATCCGCGGCGGGCGCGACCCGGCGCTGCGCGAGCGCTCTACCCGCGCCACGCTGCGCCTGCTGGCCGAGCGCGAACTGCTGCCGATCGAGGCCGTCGAGCGCCTGCTCCAGGCCTATGATTTCTTGCGCAACCTGGAACACCGCCTGCAATACCTGGACGACGCCCAGACCCATACCCTGCCCGCCAGCGACGACGACCGCGCCATCGTCGCCCGCATGATGGGCCTGCCCGACGTCCCAAGCCTGCTCGATCGTCTCGACGCGCAGCGCAGCTATGTCGCCGCCCAGTTCGACGCGATCTTCGCCGACAAGCTCGAGAACGCAGACCCAGTGCTGCCCTCGCTGGCCGACGATCCAGAGAACCGCGACGCCATCGCTGCCCGCCTGCTCGAGCTCGGCTACGACGACCCCGGCGCGGCCGCCGCCCGGCTGGTCGCCACGCTGCGGGGGCCGCGCCTGGCGGCCCTGCCCGACGCCAGCCGCGCCCGCCTGCTGGCGCTGGCCGACGCCGCGCTTGGCCAGATTGCCACCGTGGTGCACGATGCCGGCATTGGCAGCCATGCCGCGACGCTCGGACGCCTGCTCGACTTCTTCGAGGCCATCGCGCGCCGCTCGGCCTACCTGTCGCTGCTGACCGAATATCCGCACACCCTCGAACGGGTGATCCGGATGATCAATGCCAGCGGCTGGGCCGCGACTTTCCTGACCGGGCACCCGATCCTGCTCGACGAACTGCTCGACGACCGCAACGAGGGCGCGGGTGATCCTGGCCAGCTCGCCCAGCTGGCCACTGGCCTCGACGCCCAGCTGCTCGAAGCGGCCGGCGATACCGAACGCCAGCTCGACATCCTGCGCGAAGCCCACCATGCGCAGCTGTTCCGGCTGCTGGCGCTGGACCTGGCCGGCGAGCTGTCGGTCGAGCGCCTGGCCGACCATTTGTCGGCGCTGGCCGATGCCATCGTCGGCGCCACGGTGCGCCACGCCTGGCGCACCGTGGCCAGCCGCCACCGCGAAGAACCGCGCTTTGCCGTCATCGCCTACGGCAAGCTCGGCGGCAAGGAACTCGGCTATGTCTCCGACCTCGACGTGATCTTCCTGTTCGACGACGACGACGACATGGCGCCGTCCAACTACGCCCGGCTGGCGCAGCGCTTCATTACCTGGAACACGGCGCACACGGCGGCCGGCATCCTGTTCGATATCGACACCGCGCTGCGACCGGACGGCGCCAGCGGCATGCTGGTGTCCTCGCTGGCCGCCTTCGAGCGCTACCAGACCGGCTCGGCCTGGATCTGGGAACACCAGGCCCTGACGCGGGCGCGCTTTTGCGCTGGCGACACCGCCATCGGCGCACGTTTCGAGGCCATCCGCGAAGCCGTGCTGCGCAAGGACCGCAGTGGCGACGAAGCCAGGCTCAAGGACGAAGTGCGCGCCATGCGCAAGCGCATGCACGACGCCAGCGTCAACCGCGACGCGCTGTTCGACCTGAAAGGCGACCCGGGCGGCATGATCGACATCGAATTCATCGTCCAGTACCTGGTACTGCGCCATGCGGCCACCTACGCGCAATTGACCATCAACACCGGCAACATCGCCCTGCTGCGACTGTGCGGCGAACTGGGCCTGATCGATCCAGACCTGGGGCGCGCCGTGGCCGACGCCTACCGCGCCATGCGCCGGCTGCAGCACCAGGTGCGCCTGCAGGGCAAGGAGCGGGCCCGGGTCGAGCGCAGCCTGCTGGGCAGCCATCCGGACAACGTGCTGCGCCTCTGGAATGCCTGCCTCGGCGACCAGCCCGATGCCGCGTCTGGCGCGCCCTTCACGACACCTGCCCCCGACTGACCAATGCTAGTTGTTTGCCCTTGCCGTGGCCTGCCAGCCTTGCTGACTTGCAGGTCAGAGATTTCCTTCTATTAATTGTTGTTTTTCGAACAGATTACCGCTGCCGTCGCATTGACACATATCAACTCCAAATGATCTGATACATATCTGTATGTACCAGATCAACAACGCTACCCGCGAGGTGCTGGTCGCACAGCTCGGCCCTTTCTAAAACAAGCGCGCCCCACCCCGGGAAGCGCGAGATGGAGAACACATGCAACAACGTACCAAGATCGCATTGGCAGTCGCCTTTGCCGTTCACTCAATGGCCGCCGTCGCACAGGAAGCCACGGCGCCGCTGCAGCGCGTGGAAGTGACGGGCTCACGTATTCGCCAGGTTGACCTGGAAACGGCGCAGCCGGTCCAGGTGATGACCCAGGAACAGATCCAGAAAACCGGTCTGGTGACGGTGGGCGACATTATCAACAACCTGTCTTCGGCTGGCTCGCCGTCGTTCAGCAAGGGCGGCGCGCTGACCTCGAACCGTGAAAACGGCGGCCAGTATGTCAACCTGCGCAACCTCGGCAGCCAGCGCCTGCTGGTGCTGGTCAATGGCAAGCGCTGGACCCAGTCCACCGCCGGCTTCACCGACATGTCGACCATTCCATCGTCGATGATCGAGCGCATCGACATCCTGAAAGATGGCGCCTCGTCGATCTACGGTTCCGACGCGATCGCCGGCGTGGTCAACATCATCCTCAAAAAATCGATGCAGGGCGGCCAGGTTAGCGTGTATGCCGGCCGCAACGAATCCGTCGCCGACGGCAAGAACCGCGACTACTCGCTGAGCTACGGCGCCGGTGACGACAAGGCCAACCTGATGTTCGGCCTGTCGCACACCGAGTCCGGCGCCGTCTGGGCCCGTGACCGCGAAATCACCCGGTTCTCGCGCGGCCCGAATTTCCCGCTTGAAAACCTCGTCGGCGGCCCATGGGGTCGTATCCGCCAGGTCAGCGCCAGCGGCGGCCCGACCGGCTTCGACAAGCTCCTGAACCACACCGGCGACCAGAACGCGCCAGGCGTCGGCCAGGATTCGCGCAACCCTGCCAACTACCACGACGTGATCGGCCTGAGCCCGATCCCTGCCGACCTGTTCAATGCCTCGAACCAGGTCGTGTTCTCGATGCCGAGCAAGCTCAACACGCTGTTCACGAAGGGCGAAGTGGCACTGCCGTACGACATGCGCCTGGTGACCACCGCCATGTACTCGGAGCGCAAGAGCGTCTCGACCGTTGCCGGCTATCCCCTGTCGTCGACCTCGCAGTCCAAGTTCCCGGTGTACATCGATAAAGACAGTTTCTTCAATCCATACGGCAACTCCGTGGCCGGCGCCGGCAAGGGCCAGGACCTGTTCTTCTTCCGCCGCACCATCGAAGTGCCGCGCGTGACCGAGAACAAGAACCGCACCCTGCACATCGACGCGACCCTCGAAGGCGACTTTGAGCTGCGTGGCTTGCCATGGAACTGGAGCACCGGTTACAACCACAGCAAGATTTCCGGCAACACTGCCGGCTCCGGCAATACCAACTTGCTGAACCTGAAAAAAGCCCTGGGCCCATCGTTCAGGAATGCATCGGGCGTCGTCCAGTGCGGCACCCCTACAGCACCGATCGCGCTGGCCGATTGCTTGCCGTTCAACATCCTGGGCGGACCGTCGGCATCGACCCCGGAAACGCTGAAGTACATCACTTCGGTCAGCGGCTACACCTTCGGTAGCAAGGTCGACAGCGCCACCGCCGACATCGGCGGCGAGCTGTTCACCCTGCCAGCCGGCGCGCTTGGCTTTGCAGCCGGCGTCGAACACCGCACCGTCGAAGGCGAAGACTTGCCAGGCCAGTTCGAGCGCTCCGGCTTCTCGACCGACCTGGCCGGCAATCCGACCACCGGCCGCTACACGGTGCGCGAGGCTTATGCCGAGCTCAACATTCCAGTGCTGAAAGGCCTGCCGTTCGTCGAGTCGCTCAGCTTCAACCTGGCTACCCGCTACTCGGACTACAGCAACTTCGGCTCGACCAACAACAGCAAGTTCAGCTTCACTTACCGTCCGATCAAGGACCTGCTGGCACGCGGCACCTGGGCCGAGGGCTTCCGCGCCCCGACCGTGGGCGACACCTTCGGCGGCGGCCAGCAATCCTTCGACTCCTATCTGGATCCATGCGACCCGGTCTATGGCGAAGCGGCGCGCACCCCGGCCGTGGCGGCGCGCTGCTCCAGTGGCTTTGGCGGCATCGGCGGCACCCCGGCAGGCTTCCGCCAGCGCGTCTCGAGCGGCGCTGCGATCACCTCGAGCGGCGGCGCGCAAACCGCGTTCCCGTTCAATGCAGCGGCAGGCAATGCCTTCCTGCAGCCGGAAACCGCAGTCACCCGTACCCTGGGCCTGGTGTATAGCCCATCGTTCCTGCCAAGCTTCTCGGCTGCGCTGGACTGGTACAGCATCCAGATCAACAACCGCATCGTCGGCGTGTCGGCCAACTACATCCTGGGCGAGTGCTATACCCAGGGCCTGGCCGACTTCTGCTCGAGCGTGCGCCGCGACGCCGCCACCGGCTCGATCAATCAGCTCTCGCGCGGCAACGCCAACCTGGGCCAGATCAAGACCGAAGGCGTCGACCTGGAAATGCGCTACCGCCTGCCGCGCTATTCGTTCGGCCAGATCGGCTTCCGCAGCGAAACCACCTACCTCGACGAGTACTCGACCAAGAGCTCGGCCACGGCCAAGTGGATCGACTTCTCGGGTGAATACGATTTCCATCGCTGGAAGTCGAACTTCACCACCGACTGGTCGCTCGGCAACTGGAGCGCCACCTGGGGCCTGCGTTACCTGAGCCCGGTGCTTGACCAGTGCCTGAACATTCCTAAAGGCTGGGAATGCAATTCGCCGACGGTGGTCCGTGCCGGTGCAACTTCGGCCGGCGCGAACCGCCTGCCGTCGCTCACTTACCACGATATCAGCGTCGGTTATAAGTTCCCATGGAACGGCAACCTGCGTGTCGGCGTGAACAATGTGTTCGACAAGGCACCACGTTTCACCCTGCTGGGCGCATCGTCGGCCACGACCATCGATGCTGACCTGCCGATCGATCGTTTCTTCTACGCTCGCTACAATCAATCGTTCTAACGCAATTTAATTGCGCAAAAGCCCCGTCTGGCGCAAGCCTGACGGGGTTTTTACGTTTGAACAAACGTATATGCATTCGTCAATGGGTTACGCGTTAATTGTTCGTAATTACACAATTTAGCAACAGAAGCAACTCATTTAGGCCTGCACAGTTGACAGGGAAATGCTCCAGATGATTCTATTGCCTACTTGAAAATAAGTTTGACGGAAACATCAGGCTTTTTCTTGCGTAGTCGCTCCGCGACCCTACCCAGTGGCTGGACTGCATAATGTGCAGCCGCGTTTTCACCCCAAGGAGTTTGGCAACATGATGGAAACACTCTTGTCCCGTTCGATCCGTGCGATCTGTCTGGGCGGCATGACCCTCGGCATGACCGCCGCGATCGCCCAGGAAGCTTCGGCTCCAATGCAGCGCGTCGAAGTGACCGGTTCGCGTATTCGCCAGGTTGACCTGGAAACTGCCCAGCCGATCCAGATCATGAGCCAGGAACAGATCCAGAAGACCGGTCTCGTGACCGTCGGTGACATCCTGAACAACCTGTCGTCGGCCGGTGCGCCTGACTTCAGCCGCAGCGGCTCGCTGACCTCGAACGCCGAAGCCGGCGGCCAATACGTCAGCCTGCGCAACCTGGGCGCGAACCGCCTGCTGGTGCTGGTCGATGGCAAGCGCTGGACCCAGACCGCAGCTGGCTATACCGACCTGTCGACGATCCCGTCGGCCATGATCGAGCGCATGGAAATCCTCAAGGATGGCGCCTCGTCGATCTACGGCTCGGACGCGATCGCCGGCGTGATCAACATCATCCTGAAAAAGAACATGCAGGGCGGCCAGCTGTCGCTCTACACCGGCCAGTTCGACAAGAACGACGGCAAGAACAAGGACTTCTCGCTGAGCTACGGCGCTGGCGACGACAAGGCTTCGCTGATGTTCGGCCTGTCGCACACCGAGCAAGGCATCGTGCGCACCGATACCCGCGACATCACCAAGTTCAGCTTCGGTCCGGACCACCCGTTCGACGGCCTCGGCACTTCGCCATGGGGCCGTATCACCCCGGTCAGCGCCAGCGGCGGCGCCAACACCAGCGCGGCCAACGGCGGCTTCAACCGCATCCTGAACCACACCGGTACCTTTGACGGCGTGGGCACCGGCGCCGATTCGCGCAATCCGAACAGCTACCACCCGTACGTCGGCGCGAAAGAAGACAAGTACAACTCGACCCAGGACATGGACCTGCTGTCGCCGAACCGCCTCGACACCCTGTTCGTCAAGGGCGAGATCGCGCTGCCGAAAGAGATGCGCCTGAAGACCACCGCGATGTACTCGCAGCGCAAGTCGACCCGCACCATCGCAGGCTACCCGCTGCAGTCGGCTTCGCAGGCCAACTACAAGGTGTATGTCGACAAGGACAGCTACTTCAACCCGTACGGCAATCAAGTCGCCGGTGCTGGCCTGGGCCAGGACCTGTACTTCTACCGCCGCACGATCGAGATCCCGCGCGTCACCGAGAATGAAAACCGCACCCTGCACCTGGACGCGGCACTTGAAGGCGACTTCATGGTCCGCGACCTGGCGTGGAACTGGAGCGTGAGCTACAACCACAACAAGGTTTCGGGCACCCAGTCCGACACCGGCAACATCAACCTGCTGAACCTGAAGCGTGCCCTGGGCCCTTCGTTCCGCAATGCCGCTGGCGTGGTCCAGTGCGGCACCGCTGCAAAGCCGATCGGCCTGGGCGAATGCCTGCCGTTCGACATCCTGGGCGGCCCATCGGCTTCGACCCCGGAAGCGCTGCGCTATGTCAACACCATGGGCACCAAGACCTACGGTTCGACCATCAACAACGCCAACGCCGACATCGCCGGCGAACTGTTCCAGCTGCCAGCCGGCGCGCTGGGCCTGGCAGTGGGCGTCGAGCACCGCGAAGTCAAGGGCTATGACATCCCTGACCAGTTCTCGCAGTCGGGCTATTCGACCAACCTGTCGGGCCAGCCAACGATCGGCCAGTACAGCGTGCGCGAAGCCTATGCCGAGCTGAACATTCCTGTGCTGAAAGCCAAGCCGTTCGCTGAACTGCTGAGCTTCAACCTGGCGACCCGCCACTCCGACTACAGCAACTTCGGCGTGACCAACAACAGCAAGGCCAGCTTCATGTACAAGCCGGTCAAGGACGTGCTGTTCCGCGGTACCTGGGCTGAAGGTTTCCGTGCACCGACCGTGGACGACGTCTCCGGCGGCGCTTCGCAGTCGTTCGACACCTTCCTGGACCCATGCGACACCCGCTTCGGCGAAGCTTCGCGCGATCCAGCGGTGCAGGCACGTTGCGCCAGCGGCTTCGCAGGCACCGGCGCCACCCCGGCCAACTACCGTCAGGTCAACCAGGCCGGTACGCCAATCACCAGCACCACCGGCACCCAGTCGCTGGTGGCCTTTAACGCCGGCGCCGGCAACCAGTTCCTGACCCCGGAAACCGCGGTCACCAAGACTGTCGGCTTCGTGTACAACCCATCGTACGTGACCGGCCTGAGCATCGGCCTGGACTGGTACAACATCGCCATCGCCAACCGCATTACCGCAATTGGCGCGACCTATGTTGCAAACCAGTGCTTCCTGGAAGGCAGCGCGAACTTCTGCAGCGTGATCAAGCGTGACCCGATCACCGGCCAGATCAACCAGCTCTCGCGCGGCAACGCCAACCTGGGCCAGATGGAAACCGAAGGCCTGGACCTGGCGATCAACTATCGCCTGCCACGTACCGCCTACGGTCTGTTCAGCCTGCGTAGCGAAACCTCGTACACCGACTCGTTCCGTACCCGCAGCGGTCCGGACGTGGACTGGAACGAGTACGCCGGTGAGTACTTCTATCACCGCGTCAAGTCGAACAACTCGATCGACTGGTCGCAGGGTAACTGGTCGGCGACCTGGGGCTTCCGTTACTTCAGCCCGGTCAAGGACCAGTGCTGGGATATCGATGTCGAGTGCAACATGCCTGAGTTCGACGCGACCTTCGGTACCGGCGCCAACAAGCTCGGTTCGGTCACCATCCATGACCTGAGCGTCGGCTACAAG
This sequence comes from Massilia sp. H6, assembly GCF_024802625.1. NCBI lineage: Bacteria > Pseudomonadati > Pseudomonadota > Betaproteobacteria > Burkholderiales > Oxalobacteraceae > Massilia > Massilia sp. H6. The sequence continues at coordinate 1,341,222 of NZ_CP103371.1, read as the reverse complement.
ACCTCGTGGAACGGCCGCATCCTGTTCGGCATCAACAATGCCTTCGACAAGAAGCCACGCGTTGCCTACAGCACCCAGGCTTCGGCCTCGTCGGTCGATGCCGACATGCTGCTGGACCGCTTCTTCTACGTCCGCTACAACCAGTCGTTCTAATGGTTCGGGGTCGCAAGACCCTGTCCTGAAGAGCTGACCGAATGCCCGCCCGGCCCTGCCCGGCGGGCATTTTTACGTCCGTCCCCTGTCCGGCCGCGGCTGGCGCGGTATGATGGCGGTTTTGCTGCCGGCATCTTGTGTCCGGCCAGCCGTCTCTTGCCCGCCACTATGACCATCAAACTCAAGAACGAAAAAGACATCGCCAAGATGCGTGTCGCCGGCCGCCTCGCCGCCGAGGTGCTGGAAATGATCCGGGAATTCGTCGTGCCCGGCGTGTCCACCGAAGAACTCGACCGCCGCTGCCACGAGTACATCCGCAAGGTGCAGAAAGCCACGCCGGCCAATGTCGGCTACCACGGCTTTCCCAAGACCCTGTGCACCTCGGTCAACGGCGTGGTCTGCCACGGCATCCCGAGCGAGAAAGAGATCCTGAAAGACGGTGACATCGTCAACATCGATGTCACCGTGATCAAGGACGGCTGGCACGGCGACACCAGCCGCATGTTTTTTGCCGGCACCCCGCGCCCCGAGGCGCAGAAACTGGTGGACACGACCTATGAGGCGATGATGGCGGGCATCCGCGCGGTGCGCCCCGGCGCCCGCCTGGGCGACGTCGGCCACGCAATCCAGAAACTGGCCGAGGGTGCCGGTTACTCAGTGGTGCGCGAATACTGCGGCCACGGTATTGGCCGCGTCTATCACGAAGAGCCGCAAGTGCTGCATTACGGGCGCCCCAACACCGGCCTGCTGCTCAAGGAAGGCATGACCTTCACGGTCGAGCCGATGATCAACCTGGGCGGCGCCGACGTCGACCAGCTCGACGACGGCTGGACGGTCGTGACCGTGGACGGCTCGCTGTCGGCGCAGTGGGAGCACATGATTGCGGTGACCAGGAATGGCGCCGAGATCCTGACGCCCTGGCCGAAGGCTTGATGGTGCAGGGACAATAAAAAACCGGCCGAGGCCGGTTTTTTATTGCGCGTACGACCGTTAGAACTTGTACTTCGCGCTGATCGTGAAGTAGCGGCCGTACGGGTTGTGCAGGCCTTCGTTATAGCCGGCCAGCGGCTGGCCGGAGCTTGCGCCGTAGCGCGGATCGTAGGGTGCAGCTTCGTCGAACAGGTTCTGAACGTTGAAGGTCAGCGCCAGGTTCTTGATGCCGGTATAGGTGTAACCCACGCCGACACGGATCCACTCCCTGACCGAGCAATCCGGGAAAGCGGCCAGGTAGCCAGGCACCGCACCGCTCGCGCTCGGGAAGTTGACCGCGGTACCGGCATTCACGGCAGGCGCGTAGTGGCAGAACGACATCGGGTAGGTGGTGTTGTTGTCGAACTTGCGCGCCAGCGACACCGGACCGGTGTAGTTGATGCTACCGCTAAACGCGTGCTCGCCCCGGCTCAGCGACGCTGATATGCTCGTCTTCCAGCGTGGCAAGTCGATGCCACTCGACAAATTCCAGTCGATCAGGCCAGCGTTGAAGCCCGCCAGGTTATGCCGCGCGTCGCCCGGCTCCTGCTGCAGCGTGTACGAATGAAGGTACGCCGAGGTCAGCTTGGCGCTGAAATTACCCATCGAGCCCAGGTTCTTGCGATAGGCCACGTCCAGGTCGATACCGCGCACTTCGACCGCGCCCTGATTGATCCAGGGCTCGCGCACCATCAGCAGCGGTCCGGTACCCGGGATCGGCTTGCCGGCAGCGTCGGTGATGAAGTTGGCCGGATTCTGGTCGCGCACGATCAGGCCGGGGTTGGTATCTTCGTTACGCAGGGCATCGAAGGCACTGCCCAGTGCTACCTCGCCTTCCTTGCGAATCTTGTAGGCATCGATGCCGAAGTCCCAGCTGGTGTTTGGCGAAAACAGGATGCCGAACGAATAACTCTTCGAGGTCTCCGGCTTCAGGTCCGGGTTGGCGCCGCCAGTGCCCGATGCCGATTTCCGGCAGTCTACTTCGGTCGCACCAGGCTTGGGCGTGCGCTCGTCGGCCTCGCACCGCTTCGGGTCGAACAGGTTCGACAGGAAGAACTGGGCGCCGCCTGGCGTAACTTGCGACAGCGCCGGTGCACGGAAGCCTTCGGCATACGTGCCACGGAAAGCCAAGGTATTGGTGGCAGTCCACTTGGCGCCGACCTTTGGCACGAAGTTGGCGTCCATGCCTTCATACTTGTCCCAGCGGCCCGCGAAGTCCATCTCGAAGTTTTTCAGGAACGGTGTACGGATCTCGATGAAGCCCGACTTGACGTCACGCTCGCCATCGATGACGGTGTTGGCCAACCCAAAGATATTTCCTGCGGCCAATTCCGGGTCAGGACGCATGACCAGCTTTTCACGACGCGCTTCTGCACCGACCGCCACGCCGACCGCACCTCCCGGCAGGCTGCCGAAGGTGGTGTTGGCCTTGACATCGAATTGCATGATCGATGCCTTGTCGTTCGACTCGGTGCTGCGGAACAGGGCCGGGTTGGCAGTTACTTGCGCCAGTGTCGAGCCGTCATTCAAGGTGCGCAAGACCGGCAGCGAGAGACGGCCCTTGTAGCTGTCGTTGCGACGCGCTTCGTTATACAGGAAGGCGCCTTCCCAGTCCCAGTTGAAGTTGGTGCCTTGCAAGCCAGCGAGCAGGCGACCATTTTCGTTGATGGTCTCGGTGCCGCGCGGAGCATTTTCGAAACGGTAGGCGACCGAAGCACGCGCGTTCGGGAAAGGATTATCCGGGTGGCCGATCGGCAGGATCGTCTGATAGCTCGGGGCAATGCCGGTCGCGGTAAAGTTGGTCGTCTGGCCGGTGCTGATCGCGATTGGGGTCGAATCGTAGGTGCGCTCGGTACGGGCATAGGCCAATTCGGCGAAGGCGCGCGCGTTGGCGCCCAGCTTGAGCACGCCTCGGCTCATCAAGCTGCCATCGCGGCCGTCACTGATGCCTTCCAGATGCTGGGGCAGGTCGTAGTTGCAGAACTGACGGTTGATGAACACGCTGGTGGCGGCCAGTCCCATGGCGGTCGAACCGGTCAGTATGCGCGATGGATCGCAGTTCAGAGTCACTCGCAGGCGGTCGGCGGCGTTGGCCTGGGTCGCTGTGAACGACCTCGAGCCCGGCGCCGATTCACGATAGAAGATCGGCGATCCCGAGATGGTGCTGCCGTAAGGCGTCGCGTAGCGGTTCTGCAAGCGCTTGTATTCGTCAAACTTGATGTCCTTGACGTCTTCGCGGCGCACGCGGTCGCGCTCGGACACATCGCCAGTAACAAACACGTTATAGCCGTTTGACTCCAGGTCGCCGGTGCCGGCGAAAAAGTTCACGCCCTTGCGCTTGAAGTTGCCGCTGTCGTTGCCGCTGATGCGCGCCGACACTTCGCGGCCCTGGTAATTCGACTTGGTAATGAAGTTGATCACGCCGCCGATGGCGTCGGAGCCGTACACGGCCGACGCGCCATCTTTCAAGATCTCGACACGCTCGAGGGCGGCCAGCGGAATCGAATTGAGGTCATACAGAGTCGAGTTGCCGTTGTTTGGGTCAGCGTAGGCAGACGGCGTCATGCGGCGGCCATTGAGCAGCACCAGGGTCGAGGTCGACGATAACCCGCGCAGGGAGGCGGTCGAGACGCCGCGCGAGAAGCCGCCGTCATTCGTATCGAGGTTCTGGTCCGTGCCCATCGACGGCACCAGGCGCATCAGTTCAGTAACAGTGGCCGCGCCGGACTCGCGGATTTCCTTGGCGGTGATGGTCTGGATCGGCTGCGTGCCTTCCTTGTCAGTGCGCTTGAGGTTCGAACCGGTGACGTACACGGTGGCCGGCGCTTCCACGCTGCTGGTCTGCCCGTGGGCCCATGGTGCGGCTGCGATGGCCATGGCGACCGCGACTACGCTGTATTTTAGTTGTGGTGTTTTCACGTTTCCCCATCCTGCGATTTATAGTTATCGTTGATGCACGCATCGGCTTCGTATTCGTATTCGTATTCGTTGCCTGTAATTCATGCGCGCGGATTAGAGTCTCGCAGAGGCTTATGATAAAGAAAACTTAATTCGCGTCGAACACGAGGATAGTTGTTGTTTGTTGTTTATATTTAACGCAAACCCTTATTCTCCCCAAAAGAGTTTCTACATATAAAAAACGCCCCTTGCGGGGCGTTCTGTAACAGCGTTGAAAACCGATTATTTGGCGTTCATCAGCGCGACCGTGGTGTCGAGCATCCGGTTCGAGAAGCCCCATTCGTTGTCATACCACGACGAGACCTTCACCAGGCGACCCGATACCTTGGTGAGCGTCGAATCGAAGTTCGACGAGGCCGGGTTATGGTTGAAGTCGATCGAGACCAGCGGCTCGGTCTGGTAAGTCAAGATGCCTTTCAGGGCGCCTTCCGAGGCGGTCTTGAGAATGGCGTTGACTTCCTCTACCGTGGTGTCGCGCTTGGCGATGAACGACAAATCGACCAGCGACACGTTGATGGTCGGCACGCGGATGGCGAAGCCGTCGAGCTTGCCGTTCAGTTCCGGCAGCACCAGGCCGACCGCGGCGGCGGCGCCGGTCTTGGTCGGGATCATCGACTGGGTGGCCGAACGGGCGCGGCGCAGGTCTTCGTGCATCACGTCCGACAGCACCTGGTCGTTGGTGTAGGCGTGCACGGTGGTCATCAGGCCCGATTCCAGGCCGATCGCATCGTTCAGTGGCTTGACCAGCGGTGCCAGGCAATTGGTGGTGCACGAGGCGTTCGAAATGACAGTGTCGGTGCTCTTGAGGACGTCCTGGTTGACGCCAAACACGATGGTCGCGTCGACATCCTTGCCGCCCGGGGCCGAGATGATGACTTTCTTGGCGCCGCCCTTGAGGTGGGCCGCAGCCTTTTCTTTGGTGGTAAAGAAACCGGTGCACTCGAGCACGACATCCACGCCCAGCTCGCCCCATGGGATTTCAGCCGGGTTGCGCTGCGCGAACACGCGGATCGAATCGCCGTTGACGATCATGTTGTCGCCTTCGACCGTGACGGTGCCCGGGAACTTGCCGTGGGCGGTGTCGTAGCGGGTCAGGTGGGCATTCGACTCGGCGTTGCCGAGGTCGTTGATCGCCACGATCTGAATGTCTTGCTGTTTGCCGCCTTCGTAGAAAGCGCGCAGGATGTTGCGGCCAATGCGGCCGTACCCGTTGATTGCAACTTTGATCGTCATACTCTGCTCCTGATTAAAAAAAAGCTTTTCTCGTACCGAGGATCCGGATAAAAACATGGCGCCGTCCCGGGCGCCATGCATCAAAACAATTAGTTCGCGATGACGACCTTGACCTTGGCCACCACGTTCTCGACGGTGAAGCCGAAGTGCTTGAACAGCACTGGCGCCGGCGCCGATTCGCCGAAGGTGTCGATACCGACCACGGCCCCTTCCAGGCCCACATACTTGTACCAGAAGTCGGTCACGCCGGCTTCGATGGCCACGCGTGGAATGCCGCGGGTCAGGACCGACGCCTTGTAGGCCGCATCCTGGCGATCGAACACGTCGGTCGACGGCATCGACACCACGCGCGCAGCGATGCCCTCGCCTGCCAGCGCATCGGCCGCCTTCATTGCCAGTTCGACTTCCGAACCGGTGGCGATCAGGATGACTTTGGCATTCGCGGCGTCGCGCAGCACGTAGCCGCCCCTGGCGACATTGGCCAGCGCCGCGGCATCGCGCTCCATGAACGGCAGGTTCTGGCGCGAGAAGATCAGGGTCGACGGGCCATCCTTGCGCTGCACCGCCGCGCCCCATGCCACTGCCGATTCGACCGTGTCGCATGGACGCCAGTTGTCCAGGTTCGGGATCAGGCGCAGCGACGACACATGTTCCACCGACTGGTGGGTCGGGCCGTCTTCGCCCAGGCCGATCGAGTCGTGGGTGAACACGAAGATCGAGCGGATCTTCATCAGCGCGGCCATGCGCAGCGCGTTGCGGCTGTAGTCCGAGAAGGTCAGGAAGGTGGCACCGAACGGAATGAAGCCACCGTGCAGGGCGACACCGTTCTGGATCGCGGCCATGCCGAATTCGCGCACGCCATAGTTGATGTGGTTACCCGGAATGCCCGAGCGCACCGCCACCGACTCTTTCCAGTTGGTCAGGTTCGAGCCAGTCAGGTCGGCCGAGCCGCCCAGGAATTCGGGCAGGCTGGGCGCCAGGGCCTGGATCGCGTTCTGCGAGGCCTTGCGGGTGGCGATGGTTTCTTTTTTCTCGACGCAGGCGGCGATGGCGGCATCGAGCACGTCGCTGAAATTGCCTGGCAGCTGGCCCAGCATGCGGCGCTCGAACTCGGCGGCCAGTTCCGGGTGCTTGCCGCGGTACTCGGCGAACATGGTGTTCCATTCGGTCTCGAGCTGCGCGCCGCGCGCTTTTGCATCCCAGGCTTCGTACAGCTCGGCCGGGATGTCGAACGGTACCGGATCCCAGACCAGGTGCTGGCGCACGGCGGCAATTTCCTTGTCGCCCAGCGGGGCGCCATGGACCTTGTCGCCGCCTTCCAGGTTTGGAGCGCCCTTGCCGATAATGGTCTTGCAGCAGATCAGGGTCGGACGGCTCGATGCCTTGGCCGCTTCGATCGCGCTGGAAACGGCTGCCACGTCATGGCCGTCAACGGCCGGGATCACGTTCCAGCCATAGGCCTCGAAGCGCTTTTGCGTGTCGTCGGTGAACCAGCCCTCGACACGGCCATCGATCGAGATGCCGTTGTCGTCGTACAGCCAGATCAGCTTGTTCAGGCGCAGGGTACCGGCCAACGAGGCCACTTCGTGCGAGATGCCTTCCATCAGGCAGCCGTCGCCCAGGAAGGCATAGGTGTGGTGATCCACCACGTCGTAGCCTGGACGATTGAACTCGTAGCCCATCAGCCACTCGGCCAGCGCCATGCCGACCGAATTGGCGATGCCCTGGCCCAGCGGGCCGGTGGTGGTTTCCACGCCCGGGGTGACGAACACTTCCGGGTGGCCGGCGGTCTTCGAGTGCAACTGGCGGAAATCGCGCAAGTCGTCCATGCTCAGGTCGTAGCCCGACAGGTGCAGCATCGCGTAATGCAGCATCGAGCCGTGGCCATTCGACAGCAGGAAGCGGTCGCGGTTCATCCAGCCCGGATTGGCCGGGTTGTGGCGGTAATGCTTGTCCCACAACGCGACGCCGATCTCGGCCATGCCCATCGGCATGCCCGGATGGCCGGAGTTTGCTTTCTGGACAGCGTCCATCGCCAGCGCGCGGATCGCGTTGGCCATCAAGGTGGTGGTTTGCGTAGATTTCATGAAAGTACGTATCGTCTGGATTGGGAAGCGGTGGCGGAACGGCTGGCCGTAACCCCGTATTTTACCAGAGCACCTAGCTGCCGAATTAAAATGCAGCTTTGCCTCGCTCTCCCCAGGAACCGCATGCCCCGTTTTTATTCCCCACAGCCGCTTGCCAGCGGCGCCACCATCGACCTGCCCGAATCGGTTGCCCATCATTTGCACGTTGTAAGAATGCAACCGGGCGCGGCCCTGACCCTGTTCGACGGCCGTGGCGGCCAATATGCGGCGCTGCTGGCCGATATCGGCAAGAAGCGCGCCAGCGCCACCGTTGGCGAATTCAGCTCAGTCGAGGTCGAGCTGCCGTATGCCGTGACCCTGGCCCAGGGCCTGCCCGAGGGCGCCAAGATGGACTGGATCATCGAAAAGGCGGTGGAGCTTGGCGTTGCCGGCGTGCAGCCGCTGGCGGCCCAGCGCAGCGTGGTGCGGCTTTCCGCCGAGCGCGCCGAAAAACGCCACGCCCACTGGCTGGGCGTGATCGAAGCGGCGTCCGAGCAGTGCGGGCGCAACCGCCTGGCAAGCCTGGCGCCGGTGGCCGACTTCGGCCGCTGGCTAGGCGCTTCTGCCCTGCCCGCGCAGCCGCGCATCTTGCTCAGCCCGCGCGCGACGCAGTCGCTGGCAGGCTGGGCGCAGGCCAATGCGGCGCAGGCACTGACCCTGATGGTGGGCCCCGAAGGCGGCTTCACGCGCGAGGAAGAAGACGCGGCGCTGGCCAGCGGCGCGCTGGCGCTGTCGATCGGACCGCGCGTTCTGCGCACGGAAACGGCGGCGCTGGCGGCGCTGGCGATGCTGGGCGGGGTGTGGGGCGGCATGTAGGGTGAGGGAACCATCCCAATAAAAAACCCCCACAACAGGAAAGCCCGTTGCGGGGGTGTGTACCTGGCAGGCAGCGGCACTGCCGCTGCCTGCTCGGGCGTGCTTAGAACTGGTAAGCCAGGCCCAGGCTGAAGAAGCGGCCGATGGCGCCAGGCTGGTGCAGCGAAGCGTTGTACGACGTACCGGCGCCGGCATTGCCATAGGTAGCGACGTCGTACGGTGCCTGCTTGTCGAACACGTTCAGGATCGCGCCACGAACGGTGAGGTTCGGGGTGATCTTGTACGACACGTTCAGGTTGGTCGAGGTGAACGACGACACTTCGCAGTAGTTCGCTGGCTGGATCAGGCCAGCGAAATAGGCGCGGCCGCCAACGTGTTCCGCGGTGGTTGCGCAGTCGGTCTCGCCCAGTGCCGGGTCGATGGTCGAGAAGCCACTCGTGTAGTTCACGGTGGTGGTCACGTCCAGCGGGCCGCGGTTGTAGCCGAGGGTGAACTGTGCACGCTGTTTCGGGTTACCGGTGGCGCCGCCAACCGACGACGGGCCTTGCGTGCCTGCCAGCTGGTAGGACAAGTCGCCGATCGAGGTGACATAGCCGAAGGTGTGCGCCGCGCTCAGGTTGGCCGACACGGTGCCCATGTCGTTGGCCAGGCGCCAGCGGTAACGTACGTCCGCTTCCACGCCGTGGGTTTCGGTGCTGCCGGCGTTGATGTATGGCGACAGGCCGTACAGGATCGGCCCCGCCGCCGGGGTGCCAGGGGCGGTGTTGCTGCCGCTGCCGGTGGCGATGTCGATCGTCGCTACCGGGCCGCGCACCCAGGTCGGGACGAAGCTAGGATCGTTACCAGCCTGGGTGACGACCAGGTTGTTGATGCGGATCTTGTAGTAGTCCAGCGACATGTTCAGGCCACGCATCGGCTCGACGATGATACCCAGGGTGTAGGACTTCGACTTCTCTGGCTGCAGGTCGGGATTGGTGGTCTGGACGTAGGGCGGTGCGAAGCCGCAGGCCGACGGCACGTTGCCGGCGGTGGTACGGCTGCCGTTGGCGCACAGCAGCGGGTCGTTGATCGCGTTGAAGGTGAAGAACGAACCGGCGTTGCCCACTTCGGCCGGGTTAGGCGCGCGGAAGCCGCGTGCGAAGGTACCGCGCATGGCGAACTGCTTGACTGGCGCCCACTTGAAGTTGGCCGCCGGGGTGAACGAGTTGCCGTAGGTGTCGTAGTGGTCGTAACGACCCGAGATGCCCACTTCCAGGTTCTTGACCGGGGTAGCCTGCAGTTCAGCGAACACCGCCGTGTTGGTATCGTCGCCGACGGTGAAGGCCGAGGTGTTGCCCACCGCGCCGATCCGGGTCAGCGACGAGGCCGGTGCATTCTGCTTGCGCTCATGCCAGTGAGCGCCTACTGCCAGTGCCAGTGGACCTGCGCCGAGCTGCATCAGTTCGCGCGAACCGACCAGGTCGGCGTAGTTCAGGGTCGACTCGATCTTGTTGCCGAACTTTGGCGACACGGCCGCGACCAGGGCTGGCGAGTTGTTGCCCAACACGTTCCAGCTGCCGCTGCGCAGCAAGCTGTACAGGTTGCTGCGGTTGACGTAACCACTGTAGTCGAGGTCGCTCTTGACGCGGGTGGCGCCGACGCCGGCGCGGATATCCCAGCCCATCGCGTCACCGACGATGTCGGCGCTGAAACGGGTGCTGGTGGCGCGGTTGTTGGTGGTCAGGTTAGGACCGATGTCGGCGATGTAGCCGTACAGGCGCGCATTCTGGGCGAACGGATTGGTGACGTTGGCGCCGACCGGCGCGCCCGGTGCGAAGGTGGTGCTCGGGATGGCGCCCACACGCGAGACCAGCACGCCGTTGTTGAGCGTGGTGAAGCCGTTGAAGACGGTCGGGTTATAGGCGGCCGGGTTGGCGTTGCGGTTGTTGCTGCTGTCGCGCTGGAACATCGAACCTTTCAGGTTCAGTTCCCAGTTATCGCTCAGCTTCTTGGTCATACCGATCATCAGGTTGATGTTTTCGGTTTCCGGCTGGATGTTCGACGCGGTGTCGTTGACCTGGCAACCGCCCGCGCGGTACAGGGCAAAATTACACTTGCTCGGGTCGAGGAACACGTAGTTGGCCGGATTGTTGACGTTGGTCACGCCAGCCGGGTTGTTCGGGTTCGTCGGGTTGTACAGGAACGGGGTGTTGGTGGCGGTCAGGAAGTTGTTCAGGTTGGTCGGCACACCCAGGTTGATGTTGTTGCCGCCGCGCTCACGCCAGTCGCGGTTGGCATAGCCGAACTGCTCGCGCTGGGCGACCTTGATCGAACCCTGCTTGCGCCATTCGGCGGTGATGAAGGCGTTGTAGCCATCCTGGTCCAGGTTACCGATGCCGGTGCTGATCGAGGCGCGCTTGGTCTTGCCGCCGCCATGCTGGGTGTCGCCCACTTCGGTCGACAGGCGGGTGCCGGTCAGGTTTTTCTTGAGCTTGATGTTGATCACGCCGGCGATCGCGTCCGAGCCATACAGCGACGACGCGCCGGACTTGAGCACTTCGATGCTTTCGATGGCGTCGAACGGAATCGACGAGACGTCGACGAACGAGCGCTGGGCATCGTCCGACAACGGGTACGGTGCCATGCGGTGACCGTCGATCAGGACCAGGGTCGCGCCGACCGTCAGGCCGCGCAGCGAGATGCCCGATGCGCCATTGGCGAATGCGCCGGCGAAGCCGGTGCCCAGGGTACCGGCGCCATTGGCTGCCAGGTCGGTCAGCAGTTCGGCGACCGAGGTCTTGCCGCTCTTCTGGATGTCGGCGGCGGTCAGCACCTGGACCGGGGCCGGGGTTTCGGTATTGGCGCGGCTGATCAGCGAGCCGGTAACGACCACGCGCTGTGCGGTTGCCGCGGTATCGGTGGTCTGCGCAAAGGCTGGGGCGCCGACCAGGGCGCCGCTGGCGACCACGGCGGCAACTGCGAGCGGCAGCGACTTCAATTTGAACGTCATGTGTACTTCTCCTTCTGGGCTTTTCTGAGGGTGGTTTTTCTTCTTACCGGGCCCTGCCGGCGTACCGGCGCGGACCCGGCTGTCTCCATCGAACCCGGGCGCCGTTGCCGGCGCCCTGCCCACGATTGCTCGCGCGCCGGATTGAAGGATGTCTGTGGGACCAGTCAAATCACAACATCTGTATATCCACCGCTTTTCGACGGTGTCATTCTTTCGTACTCGGCTCACTAGTACGCGCAGTCTCAAATAACGGGCTAGAAAGAAAACGTTATTTGAATAAATACATAAAACCATACCGTTGGCAAAAGTGTCAATTCAGCCGCGGGGGGTATCAGGAACGAAAGCAACAGCTTCGCTTCTGGCGTAATCCGCTATCGACGAACTCATGTATTGAAACAGTGAGAAATCGGTCTCAAGCGCTTCGCGCAGATACAAGCCGCACGCAGCACGATGAGAGGAACTTGCGCACCGTTAGCAGATTTATATGCTAATCGTCTGTATATCTGGCGAACTGAGCAATATAGCGACAATTATTCGGTCTGCATGACTTGGCGCCACCAGACATTTGCAATTTGGGCGTTGTAGGCATACAACGTAATGTCTTGGTACAAATGCAGATTTGCTAGCAAAACGGAGACGGAATTGAAAAGGCCGCCCGAAGGCGGCCTGTGCAGATCAGCCGGTTGCGCTGTTTAGAACTCGTACTGCGCCATCAGGCGAACGCTGCGGCCGGCCTGGAAGGCGCCAGGTTGCAGGTAGTTCGGGCTAGGCGTGCCGCGCGCCGACTCGCCTGCTTCATTCACCTGGGTAATGCCGCGTTCGTTGAACACGTTCAGGACGTCGATCGAGAAGGTGGTCTTCGGCAGCCATGCCGGCTCGTAGCTTGCCTGCAGGCTCAGCTCGCGCGTCCACTCGAGGCGGCCTACCGTACCGCGCGGGTTCAGCTGGCGGTTGCAATAGAACGAAGACGCGCCGTACAGGATTGACACGGTGTCCAGGTTGCCCGAGTAATAGCCCAGGCAATTGAGCGGACGGCCGCTCTGGATGATCGCGTTCGCCCCCAGGCGCAGCTCTGGCGTGACCTGGTAGGCACCGAACACCTTGACGGTATGGCGGCGATCGTTTGGCAGGTCGCCGTAGGCGCCTTCCATCAGGCCGGGATAATCCCAGTCCTGGCTGATGCCGGCGTCGTCCTGGCCGATGTCCGACTTGACATAGCCTTCGGTGTTACCGCGCGACTTCGACCAGACATAAGAGCCTTGCAGGTTCCAGACGCCATCCCATGCACGCTCGAAGGTCAGTTCCAACGCAGTGTACTTGCGCTGCGGCTGCGGGAAGCCCAGCGACGCCGCTGGAATCACCACTTCGGTCAATCCCTTGCCATCTTCGAGGTCGATGTTGGCGGTCAGGTCGCCACCGGGGTTGTACAGGAAGCAGTGGTCGATCGCGCCGCCGATGAGTGCGGCCTGGTCGCCGTTATAGCCATTGGCCAGCGCCCATTCTTCGGCGCCCGGACCGTTGCACATGTCGTCCATCACCTTCTTGAGCTTGCGGTAGGTAACTTTCGCGCCGACGGTCCAGCGATTGGCCAGCGCGTGCTGGGCGCCGAGGATGAATTCGTCCTGGTACATCGGCTTGATGTTCGGATCGACCACCGAACGCGGATCGCCCGCCTCGCCGTTGGAACTGATGGTGCGGGTGCCGAGCTGGGCGCCACGGCCCGGATTCTGGAATGCGTCGCCGCCGTTGGAACCGGTGTAGACGAAGCGGTCGGTATAGTCGAGTTCTGCACCCGACAGGCGCACGTTGGTGTTCGACATCACCGGGATGTAATACCGTCCCGCATTGGCGAACAGCTTCAAGCTCTGGTCACCCCTGACGTCCCACGACAGGCCAAAGCGCGGCGCGATCGTGTTGTCGACCTTGATGAACGTCTTGTCGTCGGCGTTCAGGTTCTCGAACGATTCGCTGCGCACGCCGATATTGGCGACCAGGTTCTGGGTGACCTGCCAGTTGTCTTCGAGGTAAAAGGCCGAGTTCTTGGTGGTAAACGCGCCGCCGTTCTCGAAATGGCGCACTTGCAGGAAATCGATCGGCGCACCGGTGTTATTGACATAGCCGCCCGGCAGGTCCGAGCCTGGCGCCAGGGTTTTGATCAGGATGGTCTCGCCGCCGGAACTCTGGGTGCCGTCGACAACCTTGTATTCCTCGTTGTCGAGGCCGAAGCGCAGGCCGTGGTCGCCCAGGTTCCACTCGGCATCGATGCGAATCGCCCTGCGTTCGTCATTGGCGCCCGGATTGGTGATGTTGGAAGTGGTCGCGCAGCCCAGGCGCGGACGCGCCGAGGTCCGGTCATCACGAATGAACGGGCAGGCCGCCGAGCCGATGCTCGATGCGCGGCTGTACTTGCCCAGGCCAGCCATGGCCGAGACGGTGAAATCGTCGGTCAGCCACGAGGTATATTTTGCGATGTAGTTCTGGCCGCCGCTGGTGTACTCATCGGGCAGCCGTTCCGCGCCCTGTGGCGTGGCATAAGGCGCCAGCGACGCGAAGGTGCGCACCTTGTCCTTGCTCTCGTCGTTGAAGGCCGTCAGCTCCAGGGTATTGTTGTCGTTGATGTTCCAGTCGGCTTTCACCAGGTAGCGCGGTGTATTGCTCTTGACGATGGTTTGCGTGCTGACGCCGTAGGTCTTCTGCTCGATGTCGGCGCCCTGTACCAGGCCGAAGACAAACAGCTTGTCCTGGATGACCGGACCGCCCGCCCACAGGTTGGCCTTCTTGTCGTCGGTGCCGCCCGGACGATCGGCGACCAGCCATTTGTTCGTACTCTTTCCCGCTTCGGTGTAGATCGAACTGCCCTTCAGGTCGACCGGCTCCCAGATAACGTTGGCGCCGCCCTTCCACTCGTTGGTGCCGCGCTTGGTCGTGATGGACAGCACGCCGCCGAGCGAACGGCCGTATTCGGGGCCGTAACCGCCGGTCTTGACCTGCTGCGAAGCGATCGCTTCGAACGGCACCTGGTTGAACGCCACGCCGTTGAGCATGTTGGTGACGTTGAAGCCATTGATGTAATAGACGTTTTCGGCGGGCGAAGCGCCGCCCAGCGAAGGCACGTTACCGGCGCGCAGCGTGGTCTGGCCGATCCGCGCGTCGCCGCGGGTCGCGCCAGGCGCCAGCAGGGCCACCGCGGTGACGTCGCGCGCCACCGGAATGCGGTCGATCGCCGCTTCGTTGAGCACCATGCTCGATTCCGGCGACTTGACGTCGATGCGGTTCAGGCGGCCGGTCACGACCACAGTATTGGTGGCGGCTTCGAAATTCGACGACACGGCTTCGCCGGCGTTGACCGCGACCTGGCGCTCTTCGAGCGAGCCATCCGGACGCTTGGCGCGCACGGTGTAGGTGCCCGGCGGCAGCATGGTCAGCTGATAATCGCCATTCTTGTTGACGGTCAGGGTGCGGGTCAGGCCGATCGACTTGTTCTCGATCGTGATCAGGGTGCCCGCCGCGGCGCGTCCGACGATGTCGCCGGCCGAGTTCGAAGCTGCGTGGGCGCTGCCGCCAACGACAACGGTGGAGCCGACTGTGGCGGCAAATGCAATCGTCAGCGCGCGCGCCAATACTGTCTTTCTGAACATGGTGTGATTCCCTCGTGATTGCAAACCGGTCGTGCCGGCCTGCTTTTGGTTGTTATATAGATCACTTCAGTGGTAACGGCGCCGGCTTTTCGCTCCTTAAAATCCGGCCTACCTCACTTGTCCTGTTGTCAACGACACCGGACTTTCACGATGGAAACATGCATACATGCACGTGTCAAATATTAAACAACTGTCATTACGCCCGAATACAACACCTTGATTTCATTGGAATTTTTATGTTTTCGAGTGTTGCGGCGCAACGCAAAACACCGGCCATCATGGGTCTTCCAACTATATTTGTCCCAATCTAATAGCTTGCCGTTGGTACAAGAACGATTTTGCAGTGCAACATCATTCCCGCTTTCCAGCGCTGGCTGGGGTCCCTGGAGCCGGACAGTTCGGTAAAATAGCGGTTTCGCCCGTTTCCCTATTGTTGCCTCACTAGCAACCACCTCAGCTACCCACCATGCTCCGAATCAGCGACCTCAAACTCCCCCTCAACCACCCTGAACCCGCCCTGCGCGCCGCCATTCTGGCCCGCCTCGGCATCGACGACGGCGAACTGGTCGACTTCGCGGTCTTCAAGCGCAGCTACGATGCGCGCAAGAAGTCGGCGATCGTGCTGATCTATTCGATCGACGCCGAGTTGCGCGACGAAGCCGCCGTGCTGGCGCGCTTCGCCAAGGACCAGCATGTCGGACCGTCGCCCGACACCGGCTACCAGTTCGTCGATGCCGGCCGGCCAGCGGCCGGCACGCCGCGGCCGATCGTGGTCGGCACCGGTCCCTGCGGTCTGTTCGTGGCACTGATCCTGGCGCAGATGGGCCTGAATCCGCTGATACTCGAGCGCGGCAAGGTGGTGCGTGAGCGCACGGTGGATACCTTCGGCTTCTGGCGCAAGCGCAAACTCGATACCGAGTCGAACGTGCAGTTTGGCGAAGGCGGCGCCGGCACCTTCTCGGACGGCAAGCTCTACAGCCAGATCAAGGATCCGAAGCATTACGGCCGCAAGGTGCTGACCGAATTCGTCAAGTCCGGCGCGCCCGACGAGATCATGTACGTCAGCAAGCCGCACATCGGCACCTTCCGCCTGGTCAAGATGGTCGAGCAGATGCGCGCCGAGATTGAATCGCTGGGCGGCGAATTCCGCTTCGGCACCCGGGTCGAAGACATCCACGTGGCCGAGGAAAACGGCGTGCGCCAGGTCCAGGGCGTACGCCTGGCCAACGGCGAAGACATCCCCACCCGTCACCTGGTAATGGCCATCGGCCACAGCGCGCGCGACACCTTCGAGATGCTGTACGAGCGCGGCGTCTACATCGAAGCCAAGCCGTTCTCGATCGGGTTCCGGGTCGAGCACCCGCAGTCCCTCATCGACGTCTGCCGCTTCGGCCCCAACGCCGGCAACAAGATCCTGGGCGCGGCCGACTACAAGATCGTGCACCACGCGTCGAACGGTCGCTCGGTGTACAGCTTCTGCATGTGCCCGGGCGGCACCGTGGTGGCCGCTTCCAGCGAAGAGGGGCGCGTCGTCACCAACGGCATGAGCCAGTATTCGCGCAACGAGCGCAACGCCAACAGTGCCATCGTGGTCGGCATCACTCCTAGCGACTATCCGGGCCACCCGCTGGCCGGCATCGCCTTCCAGCGCGAGCTCGAGTCGCGCGCCTTTGTGCTGGGCGGCAGTACCTACGACGCGCCGGGCCAGTTGATGGGCGACTTCGTGAAAGGCAGGCCATCGAAGGAGTTCGGCTCGGTGATCCCCTCGTTCCGGCCGGCGGTGCACCTGACCGACCTGGCGCCCTCGCTGCCGGAGTATGCGATCGTGGCAATGCGCGAAGCCTTTGTCGCTTTCGACAAGCAGATCAAGGGCTACTACAAGGAAGACGCGGTGCTGACCGGCGTCGAGACCCGCACTTCGTCGCCGATCCGCATCAAGCGCAACGACGGCGACCTGCAAAGCCTGAACACGCGCGGCCTGTTCCCGGCCGGCGAAGGCGCGGGCTACGCCGGCGGCATCATGTCGGCGGCAGTGGACGGCATCCGCGTGGCCGAAGCCGTGGCGCTGGCGATGGCTGCATGAAGGTACCCGGGGCCGCAACCGAGCAAGCGCCCTCGGCGCTCGGCCCCGCACTGGCGATCCTGGCCTCGATGGTGTCGGTCAATGCCGGCGCGGCCTGGGCCAAGGGCTTGTTCCCGCTGGTTGGCAGCGAAGGCGTCACCGCCGTGCGCGTCGGCCTGGCGGCGCTGCTGATGCTGGCCATCGTGCGGCCATGGCGCACGATTCCCTCGCGTCGCGACGCGCTCAACCTGCTCGCCTACGGCCTGATGCTGGGCTGCATGAACCTGCTGATCTACGGCGCGTTTGCCCGCATCCCGATCGGGGTGGCGGTGGCGATCGAAGTCATCGGCCCGCTGACGGTGGTGGTGTTGTCCTCGCGCCGCGCGCGCGACTTCGCCTGGGTCCTGCTCGCCGCATTCGGGTTGTGGCTGCTCGCGCCGTTCCACGACGGCGTTCCGCCCCTGGATCCGCTCGGGGTGCTGTATGCGCTCGGCGCGGCCTTTTGCTGGGCGATGTATATCGTGTTCGGCAAGCGCGTTTCAAACCTGAACGGCGGCCAGGCGGTAGCCTGGGGCATGCTGGCGGCGGCGCTGTTTACGGTGCCGTTCGGTGTGGCACATGCCGGCGCCGGGCTGCTGGCGCCCGCGGTCCTGATCGGCGGCCTGGCCGTGGCCGTGCTCTCGAGCGCCCTGCCCTACTCGCTCGAGATGGCAGCTCTCAGGCGCCTGCCGCAGCGCGTGTTCGGCATCCTGGTCAGCGCCGGCCCGGCGTTTGCGGCGCTGGCCGGGTATGTCGTGCTCGGAGAGCGCCTTACTGGCCAGCAGTGGCTGGCGATCGCGCTGGTGGTGCTGGCCTGCGCCGGCGCCGCGGCCACCGCCGGCAAGCGGTCAAGCACGGCATAGGATTCGGCGGGTACGTGGCCGGCTAGATCCAGCCCGCCTTCTTGAACCGCCGGTACAGGTAATACGACACCCCGCCCATGGTGGCCAGCGCCACCGGATAACCGTAGGTCCATTTCAGCTCGGGCATGACCTCGAAATTCATGCCCCAGATGCCGGCAAAGGCCGTGAACACGGCAAAGATCGCCGCGTAGGCCGCCAGCTTCTTGCTGATGTCGTTTTCTTCGATCGCGACCATCGACAGCGTTACCTGGATCGCGGTATTGATGGTGTCGCGCACCGCATCGAGCCGGCCCATGATGCGCAGCAGGTGGTCGTGGACGTCGCGGAAATAATCCTGGGTGTCGAGCACGACCGCGGGCACGCGCCCGCCGTACAGGCGGCCGATGGCGTCCATCAGCGGGATCACGGCGTGGCGCAGCACCTGCGACTTGCGTTTCAGTGCGTACAGGCGCTCGACGTTGGCGCGCTGCTCGCCGAGATGGCCGAAAATATGGTCTTCGATCGATTCGAGTTCGGATTCGAGCGCATCGACCACTGGAAAATAGCGGTCGACGACGGCATCGACCAGGGCATACAGCACGAAGCCGGCGCCTTTTTTCAGCTGGTGCGGTTCGCGTTCGGCGCGCGCCCGCACCCCTAAAAAGCCCTGGTTGGCGTCGCGCCGCACCGACAGCACATAGTTGGTGCCGGCGAAGATCGCCAGCTCGCCGGCATTGAGCTCGTCGCCATCGAGTTCGACGATGTGCGCGATCACGAACACGCAGTCGCCATACTCTTCCATCTTGGGGCGCTGGTGGCCGCGCGTCGCGTCCTCGACGGCCAGCTCGTGCAGGGCGAATTCTTCCTGCATGGTGGCGATGTCGTGCGGGCCCGGATCGCGCAGGGCGACCCAGACGAAGGTTTCGGGTTGCTTCAGGTAGTCGCTGATGTCTTCGACCGGTATGTCGGACAGCTTCTTGCCTTCCTGGTAGGCGACACAATTAATCAGCATGGATCTTGGATGGGTAGACGCAAACGCGCAGATGCGCCAGCTTACACCATCACCTTGCGCTTTCTTATTCCTCGCGGGCGCCGTCGATGCCCAGCTCCACGATCTTGCGCGTGATCGTATTGCGGCCGATTCCGAGCCTTACCGCGGCATCGTTCTTGCGCCCGTGCGTGTGCTTGAGCGCGGTCTTGATCAGGGCCGATTCGAACTCGCGCGCGAGGGTATCCATCACGTCCATCTGGCCGGCGCCGAGCATGGCGGCGGCCTGCTGTTCGAGCAGGCCGATCCAGTCGTGCGCCGCCACTGCGGCAGCTTCTGGCGCGACGACGGCAGACGGCGTGCCGGCCGCACCCGGCAGCGCCGCATCGGGCAGCGCCGCCGGGGCCGGATGGCCCTGGGTCAGGTCACGCGGCAGGTCCTTGACCTCGACCGTCTGGCCGGGCGCCATCACGGTGATCCAGTTGCACAGGTTTTCCAGCTGGCGCACGTTGCCCGGTAATGCGAGCCCGGCCAGGTAGCGCATGGCCGGCTCGCTCATGCGCTTGGGCTCGACGCCCAACTGGTGCGCGCTCTGCACCAGAAAGTGGCGCACCAGCAGTGGAATGTCGTCACTGCGTTCGCGCAGCGACGGCAAGCGCAGGCGGATCACGTTCAGGCGGTGATACAGGTCTTCGCGGAACAGGCCGTCGCGCACGCGCTGCTCCAGGTTCTGGTGCGTAGCCGCGATCACGCGCACGTTGGCCTTGACCGGCTGGTGCCCGCCGACCCGGTAGAAATGGGCGTCGGACAGCACCCGCAACAACCGCGTCTGGAGATCGAATGGCATGTCGCCGATCTCGTCCAGGAACAGGGTGCCGTTCTCGGCCTGCTCGAAGCGACCGCGCCGCATCGCCTGCGCGCCGGTAAACGCGCCACGTTCGTGGCCGAACAGTTCCGATTCGAGCAGGTCTTTCGGGATTGCCGCCGTGTTCAGCGCAATGAAGGGTTGCTGCGCGCGTGGGCTGTGCTTGTGCAGGGCGCGGGCCACGAGCTCCTTGCCGGTACCGGATTCGCCGGTAATCAACACCGTCACGTTCGATTGCGACAGGCGGCCGATGGCGCGGAACACCTCTTGCATCGCCGGCGCGTGGCCGAGGATCTCGGGCGTTTCGGCCGGCGCCGCCTCGACGCTGGCTTCGCGCAGGCTTTCTTCGAGCGCCCGGCGGATCAGGCTGACGGCCTTGTCGATATCGAAGGGCTTGGCCAGGTAGTCGAACGCGCCGCCCTGGAACGAGGCGACCGCCGAATCGAGGTCGGAAAAAGCGGTGATGATAATGACTGGCAGCCCGGGATGGCGCGCCTTGACCGCCGCCAGCAGGTCGATGCCCGATTCGCCCGGCATGCGGATGTCCGATACCAGCACCTGCGGTGTTTCAAGCTCGAACGCGGCCATGGCCTCGCGCGCGTTGGCGAAGCTGCGGGTCGCGAGGTTGTCACGCGCCAGGGCTTTTTCGAGCACCCAGCGGATCGATGCATCGTCGTCGACAATCCAGATTGGTTTCATGTAGTCGTGGTTCCCGCAATATGGATCTGCAATGGGGACTCACGGCGGATGACCGCCAGCGCCCGCTCAAGGCAGGGGCAGCAATATCCGGAAATCCGTCAGTCCAGGCCGGCTTTCGCACTCGATCACGCCCAGGTGCTGTTGCACGAAGGTCTGCGCCAGTGTCAGCCCGAGGCCGCTGCCGCCCTCCCGTCCCGATACCAGCGGATAGAAAATGCGGTCGCGGATCTCGGGCGCGATACCCGGTCCATTGTCGATGATATGCAAGTCTAATGCCAGCCCGTAGCGCACCTTGGCCAGGGTGACCTGGCGCGCCACGCGGGTGCGCAGGACGATCTCGGCGTCGCCGGCCGCGATGCGCCCGGCCAGCGCCTGGGCGGCGTTGTGGGCGATGTTCAGCACCACCTGGATCAGCTGTTCCATGTCGCCCCTGAACTCGGGAATCGAGGCATCGTAGTCGCGCCGGATCGACAGGCCCAGCGGAAACTCGGCCAGGATCAGGCTGCGCACCCGTTCGCACACTTCGTGGATGTTGACGTCGCCCACGATATGGGGTTTCCGGTGCGGCGCCAGCAGGCGGTCCACCAGGGTCTGCAGGCGGTCGGCCTCCTTGATGATCACCTGGGTATATTCGGACAAGTCGGGCTGGTAGAGCGGCGGCAGCTCGAGTTCGAGCAGCTGGGCCGCGCCGCGGATGCCGCCCAGCGGGTTCTTGATCTCGTGCGCCAGGTTGCGGATCAATTCCTTGTTGGCCTGGCTGTGGTCGAGGATGCGTTCCTCGCGGTCGAGCTTGAGCTGCTGGACGTTCTCGCGCAGCTCGATCAGCAGTTCGCCGCCCTCTTCTTCTTTCAGGGCGCTGACGATGCTGTTGACGTGCAGCGGCTCGCGCCCGCTACGGTGCAGGGCCAGGTCCTGGCGCAGGTCGGCATACTGGTGGGCAAGCGCCTGGATGCACAGGGCAGCCAGTTCGGCGCCATTGACGAACAGCTCGGGCAGCGGGCTGCGCTGCATGGATTTGAGCGACAGTTCGAGCAGGTTCTCGGCTGCCGGGTTGGCATAGCGCACCTCGAGCGCCGGCCCTACCAGCAGCACGGCGGATGCCAGCAGGTCCAGGCCCGCCAGCCGTGCTGGCGGCTCCAGCCCGGATGCCGGCGCCGACGCCGCCTGGGCTCGCGATCTCATCGGATATTGGCGATCTCGCGCCGCAGCGCGGCAATATTGCTTTCGGTACGCCCGATTTCGGCGCGCATGCTGGCCACGCGCTCCTGGTATTTGGCATAGTTGCGCTCGTTGCCCTGGCGTTCGGGCTCGCCATTGTTAAATTCGCGGCGCAGCTCGCCCAGCCGCTTTTCTTCCAGGCGCAGCTCGTCGTTGAGGATCTCGCGGCGGTCGTCGTCGCGTACTCGCTGCTGGGCCGTGTCGACGCGCGGGAAGCTGGCCGGGGTGGTGCTTGGCGCCGGCGCCGCGGCACCAGGGCGTGCGGACGGCGTCGACACCGCCGGGATCGGCGCCGACGCCGCTGGCGTGAAGCGCTGGGTAGGGCCGGTATCGATCAGCTGGCAATTGCCGCTCTTGACATCGGTATACAGGCGGTTGCCGTTGGCATCGGTGCAACGGTAGATCTGGGCCTGGGCCGCCAGCGGCGCCAGCGCTGCCAGCACCGCGCACAGCAGGCCGCGGGTACGCCACAGCTTGCGGCGCCGAGAAACAGGAATGGTCGTTCTCATCAGAAATCAGTTTGCACAATAAACGTGCAGCTATTGTAGTCCGGCCGACTATACATGAAGCATGAAAAAACGCGGGGAAAGCCTGCGCTTTCCCCGCGTTTGTTACAGCCGCTTACACCAATTGATACTGTGGCGCAACACTAACCTTCAAGCTCTTGCCGCCTCGATCAGGCCGAATAGTACATGTCGAATTCGGCCGGGTGCGGGGTCATGCGCAAGCGCTGCACTTCCTGCATCTTCAGCTCGATGTAGGCATCGATCATGGCATCGCTGAACACGCCGCCGCGGGTCAGGAACTCGCGGTCCTTGTCCAGCGCTTCGAGCGCTTCTTCCAGCGAGGCGCACACGGTCGGAATCAGCTTGTCTTCTTCTGGCGGCAGGTGGTACAGGTCCTTGGTCGCCGCTTCGCCCGGGTGGATCTTGTTCTGGATGCCGTCCAGGCCGGCCATCAGCAGCGCCGCGAAGCACAGGTAGACGTTGGCCAGCGGGTCCGGGAAGCGGGTTTCGATACGGCGGCCTTTCGGGTTCGCCACGTGGGGGATGCGGATCGACGCCGAACGGTTGCGGGCCGAATACGCCAGCTTGACCGGTGCTTCATAGCCAGGCACCAGGCGCTTGTACGAATTGGTGCCCGGGTTGGTGATCGCGTTCAGGGCGCGCGCATGCTTGATGATGCCGCCGATGTAGAACAGTGCCGTTTCCGACAGGCCGGCATAGCCGTCGCCGGCGAACAGGTTCTTGCCGTCTTTCCAGACCGACTGGTGCACGTGCATGCCCGAGCCGTTGTCGCCATTGATCGGCTTGGGCATGAAGGTGGCGGTCTTGCCGTAGCTGTGGGCCACGTTCCAGATCACGTATTTCATGTTCTGGGTCCAGTCGGCGCGCTCGACCAGGGTCGAGAACTTGGTGCCGATTTCATTCTGGCCAGGGCCGGCCACTTCGTGGTGGTGCACTTCGACCGGAATGCCCATCGATTCGAGGATCAGCGACATTTCCGAGCGCATGTCCTGGAAACTGTCGACCGGCGGGACCGGGAAATAACCACCCTTGACGGTCGGACGGTGACCGCTGTTGCCGCCTTCGATTTCCTTGTCGGTCGACCACGAGGCTTCGTCGGAATCGATCTTGACGAAGCAGCCCGACATGTCGATCTTCCAGCGGATCGAGTCGAAGATGAAGAATTCCGGCTCGGGGCCGAAGTAGGCGGTATCGCCGATGCCCGAAGACTTCAGGTAGGCTTCGGCGCGCTTGGCGATCGAGCGCGGGTCGCGGTCGTAGCCCTTGCCGTCGGACGGTTCGATCACGTCGCACTGCATGAACAGCGTGGTCTCTTCCATGAATGGATCGATGTTGGCGGTGAGCGGGTCCGGAATCAAGAGCATGTCCGACGCTTCGATGCCCTTCCAGCCGGCGATCGACGAACCGTCGAAGGCATGACCCGATTCGAACTTGTCTTCGTCAAAGTGCGAGACAGGAACGGTCACGTGATGCTCTTTGCCGCGGGTGTCGGCGAAACGGAAATCAACGAACTTGACTTCGTTGTCTTTGATCATTTGCACTACGTCTGCAGCCGTCTTTGCCATGCGTATCTCCTGATTGAAATGGGGGTGTCGCGCCATCCGGCTCGCTATTGCTCGTTGACGCGACCACGTGATGTACTCTAAAGCATGAACTGTGCCAAGCTGGCGACATGCGCGCATGCCGTATGCTTCGTTGGAAGCCTGCAGCTTTGATCATACAATTGTCACGCTAGCGGGTCAGTGCTCCGAAAAGTTCGCACCATTTTGGTGCAACCACCAGAGCCTGCACCATCGCAGGGCAGGATACACCGAACCAAGTTGGTGCACCGCTTTTTCTTGTTTATAAAGAATTGACTACCATGAGTACATCCGACGCCATCTTCGCCGCCGCCCGCGAACGCGCCAGCGGCCAGCCCTATGCCGGCGCCGTCACGCCGCAAGAAGCCTTTACCCTGCTCCAGCACGATCCGCGCGCCAGGCTGGTCGACGTGCGCACCAATGCCGAACGCGATTGGGTGGGTCGCGCCGCCGTGCCCGACTCCCGCCATGTGGCGGTGCAGTGGGCCACCTACCCCGGCGGCGTGCCCAATCCCGACTTCGTGGCACAGCTCGAGGCGGTCGCGCGCAAGGACGAGGTGCTGCTGTTCCTGTGCCGCTCGGGCGTGCGGTCGCGCCACGCCGCGCGGGTGGCAACCGAGCACGGCTTTGAACAGTCTTACGACATCCTCGAGGGTTTCGAGGGCGAGCGCGACGCCGAAGGGCACCGCAAGAGCGTAGGCGGCTGGTGCCAGGCCGGGCTGCCATGGATCGGGGCATGATGCAAGACGCTCTCGATCGCCTGGACGCCGCCAGCGAACTGGCCGGCGATGGCCAGTTCGACGCTGCCCTGCGCGAATTACAATGGTTTCACGAGCAAGCACTCGAGCACGATCCTTCGCTGTATGGCGTGCGCCTGTCGTATGCGCTGCACGCCTGGGTCGACCTGGGCGCCGACTATCAACCTGCATTGGACGCCTTGCTGGCAACCCGCGAGCGCGATGCAGCGCTTCTTCTGGCAGGCAAGGGCAAGCGCGGGCTGTTCCATGATGTGGTCGCCATCGACGAAGAGCTGGGCCAGGGCGCGGACACGCATGTCTTGTGCGTCGCGCTGGAGAGAACCGATCCGGTCCTGCTCGCTGCCTGCGCCGACATCGCCCTGCCCGCCATCATCGCCGCCGGCGACTACGCGCTGGCCGAACGCCTGCTGCCCGACCCCGGGGCCACCATCGGCCAGCGCAGCCGCTCCCTGATGAAAACGTTTTCGCGCTGGCGCCGGCAGCATGCGCGCACCATGTTCATCGGCTCGCAGATCGGCATCTACGCCGCCGATGTGCGCCAGGTACTGGAGGTGCTGGTGCAGCGCGGGCGCCACGCCGAGGCGGCGCGCCTGCGCCGGCTGGCGGTGGAGCTGATTCCGGCGACCACGGTGCGCCGCGCGGTGCGCGCGGCGCTTTACGCATCATAGGGTCGGCGGCATCACCGGCACCTGCAAGCCCGAGCCGCGATACACCCGCTGCGTCGCCTTGACGAAATCCTCGGGTTTGGCCTTCGGGATATAGGTGAATGTCTGCGGATTCAAGTCCACCAGCGGGAACCACGAGCTTTGCACCTGCACCATGATCCGGTGGCCGCGCCGGAAGGTATGGTTTACCTGTCCCAGCTCGAAACTGAGCGTTTCCTGCTTGCCGGGCGTGAATGGCTCCGGTTTCTCATAACTGTTGCGGAACTTGCCCCGCAGCGGATTGCCGCGCACCAGCTGCTGGAAGCCGCCCATGTTCACCGTGGGTGGGCCGACGTCGTTGCCGCCCGGTTTTACCGCCGGCGTCGGATACTGGGCCGGATACACATCGATCAGCTTGACCACCCAGTCGGCATCGGTGCCGGTGCTCGACACGAGCAGCTTGGGCACCACCGGCCCGGCGATCGTCACGTCTTCTTCCAGCACCTCGCTCTGGTACACCAGCACGTCCGGACGGGTCGCGGCGAAGCGCTGGTCCGACACCATGTATTCGCGCGGCACGCCAGTGGCCGCGTAACCGATGTAGGGTACCGGCTTGCGCGGGTCGGCCACATACTCGTCGTAAGCGGCGCTGCCGGCGCCCGGCTGCTGCCAGCCCAGCGTGCCGTTCGGGCCGAAATAGAGCGTGCGCAGCTTCGCCGGCGCCGGCGGCCAGGCCGCATAGGAGCGCCAGACATTGGTGCCAGTCTCGAATGCGGTCACGGCGGCCAGGCTGCGGGCCGGCTTGACGCCCTTGAGGTGCTGCTCGAAGAACGGGAACTGGATCTCGCGCCGGTAGTAGTCGCCGGTGTTGGCATCGAACGAGACGTTGCCCAGGCGCGCGCCATCGCTCTGATTCCAGCCGCCATGCACCCAGGGGCCCATCACCAGCGCATTGGGCGTGCCCGGATTGTATTTCGCGACCGCCTTGTGAATCGCGAACGGGCCGGCCGGATCCTCGGCATCGAACCAGCCACCCACCGTCAGCACCGCGGCCTTGACGTTCTTCATGTGCCGCGTGATGTCGCGCGCCTGCCAGAACTGGTCGTAGGTGTCGTGCTCGATGGTCGGCTCCAGCAACTGGCGCTGCTCGGCGCTCATGCTGGCCAGGATGTTCGGCAGGGTCAGGCGCTTGAGGAAGAAATCGTAACCGTCGGCTTCGCCGTAGTCGAAGCCGGAACGGCTCCTGGGCGGCAGGGTCGGGTTCTTCATCGGCAGAAAGCTGCTATAGAAATCGAAATTCGCAGCCAGCATGAAGGCGCCGCCGTGGTACGAATCGTCGCCCATGTACAGGTCGGCGATCGGCGCCTGCGGCGAGGCGGCCTTGATCGCCGGGTGCGAGTCGATGATGCTGGCGGCTGCATAAAAGCCCGGATAGCTGATGCCCCAGATCCCGACCCGTCCGTTATTGTTCGGCACATGCTTGAGCAGCCACTCGACCGTGTCGTACATGTCGGCGCTTTCCTGCCCTTCTCCTGCGGCGCGCCCGGTCTTGATGTGCGGGGTCATCTCCTGCCAGGCGCCTTCCGACATGTAGCGTCCGCGCACGTCCTGGGTGACGAAGATGTAGCCTGAATTCTCCAGCTCTGGCGTCGGGCTGAGCGCCTCGGGGAACCAGTCCACGCCATAACGCTGCTGGCCTTGGGCCCGCACGCCGGCGCTATACGGCGTGCGCTGCACCAGGAACGGATAGCGTTTTGTGCCGTCCTTCGGCACGTACACCGCAGTGAACAGCTTGACACCGTCGCGCATCGGGATGCGGTATTCGTATTTGGTGTAGTGCTCGCGCGTGCTGCGTTTCTGGGCTGGCGCATCGGCGCCAGCGGCAACGGCCGACGCATGCGCGGCATGCACGCCTGCACCACAGGCGAGCAGCACGCCCAGCGCAAGCGCGGACAGGGGACGACGGATCATGGCTTCCTCGGGGAGTCTGGACAAAGTCCGCCAGTGTAATCCGTTTCGGGGCGTGCCTGGCCTCGGCCGCGTGGGCTGCGCTTCAGCGCACGCACTGTCGCTGGGCGCCCACGCTGCCCGCGGGCGGCTCGATCATCGGCATCAGGCTAGGCGCCAGGGTGACCAGCAGCTGCACCGGCAGCGCGCTGGTGAAGTCGTAGTTTTCCGACTCCGGGCCCTGTACATAGGCGGTAATGCTGCCGAAGAAGCGTTCGCCAATATTGAAGACGAAGGTCGCCGATCGGTTGACATAGCGCGACTCGATCACGCGCCCGCCGCGGGCATAGACTTCGAAGCGCTGGTCGCCGGTCCCGGTCTTGCCGCCCAGCGCAATGATGCTGCCGTCGGACTGCACGAACGCGGTCTTGACGCGCTTGGCGGTACCGTCCGACACCACGCCCTGGATCGCGTCGGCCACCGCCCGCGCCACTTCTGGCGCGAGCACCTGCTCCTTGCCGCCGCCCTTGGCGCGTTTTACCAGGGTCTCGTACGGGGTGTCCTTGGCGAAGTGCAGTGAATCGATGCGCTCGACCGGCTTGCGCACGCCGCCATTGACGATGATGCCCATCAGTTCGGCCAGCGAATTGGGCCGGTCGGCCGAGGCTCCCAGCGTCGTCGCATAGGACGGCACCAGCGAGTCGAACGGATAGCCCATTTTCTTCCATTGCGCATGGATCTTCAGGAAGGCTTCGACTTCGAGCAGGCCGGCGATACGCTTGTCCTGCGCATGCTTGCGGTGGGTCTTGAACAGCCATGAATAGACTTCCTGGCGCTCCTGGACGCTGGCACCAGTCACCTCGGTCCAGCCGGCCTTCGGGTGGGTACGCAGGTAGCTCACCAGCCACAACTCGAGCGGGTGCACCGACGACACGTAGCCACGGTCGGCCAGCGACATGTTGCGCGGGTCGTACATGCGGTACATTTTCGGGATACGGTCCGGATCCATGTCGTTCGCCGACGGCAGCGATTTCTCGATGAATTCGGCGAACTGGGCTTCGGTGGCGTTGGGCGCGATGGTGCGGTGCGCCGCGGCCAGCTTCGAGGCCAACGGGCGCACGCCCGAGAACAGCAGCGTTTCCATCTCGGCCGGGGTCTTGCCCTTGTACTTGTTCCAGAACTTGGCCAAAAAGTCCTTGCCCTCGCGGTCGGCGAAGCGCGACAGGTAGTCGGCCCGGCGCGGATCGTCGGCATCGGCCAGCAACTGGGCCGAGGAACCCGGCAGTTGGAACATGTAATAGCGCACCACGTCGCGCATCATGCGCACGAACACCAGGTTGGTCGACTGGCGCAGGGCCTCGGTCACCGTCATGATCTTGCTGTTATCGAGCCGGCTGAAGTTGCCGAAGGTGTGCAGTCCGCCGCCGGTGAAGAAGGATTCACCCGGATTGGCCGAATACTTGCGCTCCATGGCCGCTGCCAGCATCGGCGCCAGGCCACGATCGGCGCCCTCGGGCAGGGTGCGGAAATACTCCAGCGCCCATTGCGACATGCGGTCCTTGGCGTCGAGCTCCACGGCCATCAGGCCGATTCTATCCATCGGTGCGAAGCGCTTGTGCAGCTGGTCGACGATGTCGAGATAGGTCACAAGAGTGCGCAGCTTGGCGGTGGAGCCAAGGTCGAGCTTTGCGCCCTCGTTGATGTCGAGCGGCTGGTCGTAGTTGTCGGTCTGCACGCGCAGGTAGTTGACGTGTTCGCCGCGCTCCATCAGCGTGAAGCTGTAGACCACCTTGGCCGGGTCGCCGTTGCCGAGCAATCCCTTGCCGGTCAGGCCGGCGGCCTTCGCGTGCTCGGCGTCGGACAGCTTGCGCAGCGCCTCGGTGACTGCGCCCTGCGCCTGGGAGTCCAGGGTCGACACGACCGACAGATCGAGGCGGTCGAGGTTGTACAGGCGCGAGTCGCCCACCAGGTAGCCGAGATGGTTGCGCACCGCGTTGGCCGCCTTGCGCGACACGAAGGCGTCGGCCCCAGGCGCCGCCACGCCCGAGCCCTGGGCCGGATGCAGCTGGACCTTCAGCGCGGCATCGCGCAGTTGCGGCGAGATCACATTGGCCTGGGCCAGCACCCGCAGATGGCTGTTGGTCAGGGTCTCAAGATCCTTCTCGCCCGCGCCCAGGTAATACGCCGGGCGGCGCTGCGCGATCATCAGCGACAGCGCTTCCTTGTACGCGGTGACGGCCTCGGTGGTGTCCATCGGACCCTTGAGCATGCGGCTGAGCTGGTCGAAATTACGACCGTACCAGACCCACATGCCATCGCCGATGCCATTGACTTCGCCATAGCCCGGCTTGGCCGAGAGCGGCACCGTATTGAGGTAGTCGAGCACGATCTGGCGCCGCGCCCGGGTAGTGTCTTCGCCGTCCTGGTAGGCGCGCAGCGTGGCCGAGGCCATTTGAATGAGCTTGTCTTCGAGCGAGCCGGTGCGCCCTTCCGGCGAATGCCGGTATTTTTCGATCTGGGTCGCCAGCGTGCTGCCGCCGGCAACGCGCCCGGCGCCACCCAGGCCGACACTGCTCAGGGTCTTGTCGAACACCGCCTTCGAGAATCGGTCCCATTCGATGGCCGGGTTGCGGCGCGGGTAGGCTGGGTCGAGCAGTTCGCGGTTTTCGATGAACAGCAGGCTTTGCACCAGCAGCGAAGGCGCGTCGTCGAACTTGTGATAGAACCGCTCCGGGAAACGCGACGCGAACAGCGGCTGGGCGCGGCAATCGAGGATCTCCAGGCCAACCTTGGTTTTCTCGTGGTAGGTGGCATACAGGCCGCGGTCGGCCATCTCGACCATCTTGGGCGAGATACGGGCCTGGGCTTCAATCAGGTAGCCGCGCGACTCGAGCCTTTGCAGGTAGGCCGGGATATTGGCATAGCCCAGGCGCGTGTCGTAGGGGCTGGCGGCAGGAAAGCGGATCGACGGGCTGGCGCCCTTGTCCATGCGGAAGTTCAGGTCGGCGGCGATTTCGGCGAAGATCTGGGCCTGGAGGCGGGAGGTGCGCACTTCGCGCACGGCCCAGGCGGCCAACACTGCCACCAGCACCAGCAAGATGCCAATCAGCCAGAACTTGAGGCGGCGCTTGCGCGGCGCGGGCGGGGGCGTATCGCCGGACGAATCCGGGCCATCCGGCGGCTCGGGCGGGGGCACAGGCGCGCCGCCGGCCACTGCCAGGTGGGGAAATGCTTCGTACAGCGGCACATCGCTGCCGCCCGCAGATGCGAGTACAGGTGCGCCGCCAGGCAACGCGTGGGCGGAACGTCCGCGCCACTTGCCTACTGCGCGAAACACATTACTAGGCCGTCCTAGACGGCGGATACTTTCCATGATGGCTCAACCGGTTTGAATCAATATTCGCTCAATCCTCGCCAACCTGCTCGCCATCGTTTGCTGCTGGTTTGTTCGAGTGATTGCGTCGTCGTCAGTTCGCAAAAACGGGCGTTGCAATCTCACTCCGGATTGCACCACCACAGGCATCATTCCACCACATCAATACCCCAGGCGCGAGGCGCGGTTTAACAAAACTGACCCGCACGCTCTATTTTCGCAAAAAAACAACGGCAGACTCCGCCGAACGGCATGCAGTCCTACAAGGGTCAAATGCACGCTTTAACGCGCCATCCAGACTGCATTGTAGCCAATGCAATCCTTGCCCGTCCGGGTTCAGGGCGGCGCCGCCGGCGCCAGTTCGGTGCTGCGCAAGTCTTCGAGGGCGCCCAGGCAGTAATACTGGAACCAGAGCCCGGCGAACAGGAAAATCATGACATAGAGCCACAACGACAGCATCGCCAGGAAAGGAAACAGCACGATCGACAGCAGCGCCCCGCCCATCCAGACGATGCCGGGCAGCGCCCCGGCCAGGCCCGAAGCGAAGCCGATCGCCAGCAGTGCGCCGCGGTGGCGCCGCATCAGTTCGCGGCGCTCCTGGGAGCTGGCATGCGCGGCCAGGGCGTCGTAGCTCATCACGCGCGAGGTCACCCAGGCCCACAGGCAGGCCTGCACCAGCCAGGCCACCGGCGGCAGCGCGTACAACGGCAGCGTGAACAGCCAGAGCACCGCGAACACCGCCGTGCTGCCGAGATTGACGGCGACGCTGCCCAGGAAAGAGCCGCCCTGCTTCTTCGCCAGCGCCGGATAGTGGTTGAGACCGACATGGCGCTCGATGACCGGCATGGCGATCATGCCCATGAACAGCAGCGCCGATCCGATCATCAGCGGCAGCAGCAGCGCGATCGCCACCAGCGGCACGACCATCACCTTGAGCACGCCCAGGCCGAGCATCGCCAGCATGCTGCCAGTCGACTGGAACATGTCGTATTGCACAAACGCGGCGTGCAGCCAGTCGAGCAGCGGCTGCAGGCCGGTCCAGAGCAGCGCGCCCCACAGCAACAGCGACAAGGCCAGCGGCGCGCCGGACAGAAAGATCATGCGGCGCGAGAACTGGGCGCGCAGGGCGCGCCGGTAGGCGGTGCCGACGCCGCTCATCGCGACATTGGCGGCGACGCCGAACACGCTTGCGGACCGGCAGGGTAATTGGGTGGCAGCATTGCGGCTCCTTGCTTGGTTTGCATGATTGCCATTTTACGCACATCGCCGCCGGCGCAGCCATTGGCATGCGCGCGGACGATGCACTACAATCGCCGTTCAACTTGAACAACAAGGAAGACCATGTCCACCCATACCACTGATTCCGGCCTGCAATACGAAGACACCGTCGTTGGCACCGGCGCCGAGGCGAAAGCCGGCCAGCACGTCACCGTCCATTACACCGGCTGGCTGCGCAACGATGATGGCAGCACCGGCACCAAATTCGATTCGAGCAAAGACCGCAACGACCCGTTCCAGTTCGCGCTGGGCGCCGGCCACGTGATCCGCGGCTGGGACGAAGGCGTGCAGGGCATGCAGGTCGGCGGCCAGCGCCGCCTGACCATCCCGGCCAGCCTCGGGTATGGTGCGCGCGGCGCCGGCGGCGCCATTCCACCGAACGCCACCCTGATCTTCGACGTCGAACTGCTGGCGGTATAAGCAGCAGCTAGCATGACCTCCGGGCGGCGCCGCTGCAGGCGCCGCCCGAGCATCCCCTCTAAAGTTCATCCCGTTTGGGCGTGAACACGCTCGTCCTGCGCTAACATGCCCCGGCCTTTTCATATTGCCAACGCAACCACCACAGGAGTTTTCATGAGCTTGCAAGAACAGTTTGCCCAGGCCCAGGCCGAATCCAAGAACCTGCCGGAACGCCCGGATAACATGACCCTGCTGAAGATGTACGCACTGTACAAGCAGGGTTCGAGCGGCGATGCCACCGGCGAGCGCCCGGGCATGACCGATTTCGTCAACCGCGCCAAGTTCGACGCCTGGGCTGCCCTGCAGGGCACGGCGCCAGACGACGCGATGCAGCAATACATCGACCTGGTCGAAGAGCTCAAGGGCTGATCTTCAGGAAGCCGGCAATGACGCCGGGGCCGCCCTGTGGGCGGCGCAGGCTCGCCTGAGTCCCCAGGTGTTGCCCGCCAGGGCGGGCAATGCATTCATCAGGCCGGCACAAACACCTTGCGCATTTTTTCCGCCACCTTGGCCTCGATGGCCGAGGCGAATGCGCTCATGAAAAAGCCCAGCCGGATCTGCAACGCGGCGCGCCCGCGGTCCAGGGTCAGGGCTCCTTCGACTCCACTGCGCTCGAAGCGCAACACGTCGCCATCCCATATGCACTCCAGTCCGTATTCGGTGGAGATGCGCTGCGCCACCTGCTGGGCCGCTGCGCGCGCCTGTTCCGCACTCAGGTTGTGTTCCTGGACGATGCTAATTTCCGACATGCTGGCTACCCTTCTTGTACCGGTTCGAGACAGCCCGCCATGATGCCAGCTAGAAGCGAACTCGGCCAGTCCAGCAAGGCCGTCCCCTCCGCTTTAAATAATTGACTAGAGTCAATGCCCGCATTGCCCAGCGCGCGAACATGCTCGAGCCGCCCGACATTTCGCAAGGAGCAGTCATGGAACCAGGAGCCCTCTTGCCGGACGCGCTGGCCACGTTGGACAGTGAGCAGCCGCCGGTCCGCTTCATCCCCACGCCCAGCGCGCCCTATTTCCAGCAGCATCGCGCCGCCCGGCTGCTCGAACAAGCGAGCGCCCCGGGGCACGTCGACGAGATGTCGGCCGAAGCACCGTCCCTGCCGCATGCCTTCGGCGCGCGCGTGCTGATGTGGAAGCAGGACCCGTCGGTGGGCGAGATCGGCACCCGCCGCGCCTACCTGCCCGGACCGGTGCTGGCCGGTCCGCGCGACGCCCGCATCGCGCCAGGCAGCCCCGGAATCGACCCGGTCGAGCCGAACGCCTTTGGTGATTTCGTGACCCAGCCCGACACCCCGCAGTTCGACGCGGTGCACACTTTCGCCGTGGTGCGCCAGACCCTGACCATGTACCAGCGCGCCTTGCTCGGCGCCGGCGTCGACATGCCCCTGCCCTGGCAGTGGAATACCAGCATGGACACGCGTCCGCTGACGGTCTTTCCTCATGGCCTGCCGAACGTGATGAACGCGTTCTACAGCCGCACTCAGGCCTGCCTGAAATTTGGCGACTTCATTCCGAATGGCGTCACGGCAGGCGCCAGTGCTCCCGAGTCGGCACGCGTGTACACCTGCCGTTCGTTCGACATCGTGGCCCACGAAACCGCGCACGCAGTGCTCGATGGTCTCAAGCCGCTCTGGCTGCAGGCCGACGCCCCGCCCCAGACCGGGGGCCTGCACGAAGCCTTCGGCGACCTGACCGCGATCTTTTTGGCGCTGTCGCAGCTCGACCAGTGCGAAGCCGTGATCGCCCAGACCAAGGCCCACCTGCACGACCAGACCTTCCTGTCCGACATCGCCGAACAGTTCGGGATGGCGCTGGGCGGCACCACCGGCCTGCGCAACGCCGACAACGACCTGACCCTGGGCCAGGCCGGCACCCAAGTGCACGCGATCTCGCAGGTATTCACCGGCGCCATCTACGACGTGCTGGCCGACATGTTCGCCCACGAGCGCAATCCTGCCCTGGACGACTGCGCCGCGGTACTGCACCGGGTGGCGGGCTACCTGCGCGGCCTGTTGCTGCGCGCCCTGATCGGCGCGCCCGAGCGCGCGGCCAGCTATGTGGACGTGGTCAATGAGATGCTGCGCATCGTCGCCGAAGACGGCAAGCCGGACATCTACGCCGCCTTCATCCGCAATCAGTTCGCGCGCCGCGATGTCGTCGAGCCGCCGCCCCACGGCTCGGCGGCGGCGATCGGTGGCGAGCAGCTGCTGCCCAAGGTCTGCGACGCACCCGGCGCACGCCAGGACCGGCGCGCCTGCTGCGGCACCATGAACCTGCCCGAATACCGCAAGGTGGGCCTGGTTCTGGATCGCGAAGCGCAGGCGCTGGCGCAGTGGTGCGCGGCCAACGGCCGCCTGGGCGAATGCACGCTGGCACCGGGGCCGGCCACGCCAGCGCCCAGGCCGGAGCAATCATGAAGATCAGCGCCCGCGCCTGTGGCGGCTTTGCCGGACTGGCCGAAGCCTACGACCTCGATACCGGCTCCCACCCCGCCGGGGGCGAGTTCGAAGACCTGCTGCACCAGCTGGATTTTTTCTCGGCAACACCAAGCTGCCCGGTAGGCGCCGACCTGCCGCGCTGGGAAATCACGGTCGAGGACGGACCGCGCTGCCACACCGTGTTCCTGCGCGAAGATGGCAGCGGCGGCAACTGGCAAACCCTGCTCGAGCGCCTGCGCAGCAGCGCTTGAGGCCAATTGCGCTGCGGCGGCGCCGTGCACCAAGCCTGCTGTGCGCCGCCATGGCCAAGATTTGCTTATATATATTGTGTATAAGGCCAATTTGTCGGAAACCGTGAATTGCCCTAAAATACAGTGCTTTGCCATGTCCCGCCGGCCCACTCAGCGCCCGGCGACGCGACGCGCCACCAACTGATAGGACTGTTATGACCCACGTTGTCACCGAATCGTGCATCCGCTGTCGTTATACCGATTGCGTCGATGTATGCCCGGTAGATTGTTTCCGGGAAGGCCCGAATTTCCTCACGATCGACCCCGACGAGTGCATCGACTGCGCCGTCTGCGTCGCCGAGTGCCCGGTGAATGCGATCTACGCGGAAGAAGACGTGCCGTCCGACCAGCAGCAGTTCATCAAGATCAATGCCGACCTGTCGCGCTTCTGGCCGTCGATCACCAAGACCAAGCCGGCCCTGCCCGACGCCGAAGAGTGGAAAGACGTCAAGGAAAAGCTGGACCAGCTGGCCCGTTGAAGCATCGAGCCGGCCAGCAGGCCGGCGGCGCGCCCTGGCCTGCGCTCCAGCCCGCCCTGAGCGCGGCTTCGTCAATCGTGGCACACTAGCGGCCACCGTCAGACTCACACCCAAAAATACACAGGATTCAAGCGCATGACTATCAGTGCCTCCCACGAAGCGGGCAGCATCGCTCCCAACAGCTCGTTCGCCGGCGCGGTCGATGCCGACGCCGTGATCATCGGCGCCGGCCCGGTCGGCCTGTTCCAGGTCTTCGAACTCGGCCTTCTCGAAATCAAGGCCCACGTCATCGATTCGCTGCCGGCCGTCGGCGGCCAGTGCGTGGAGCTGTACCCGGACAAGCCGATCTACGACATCCCGGCCGTGCCGGTGTGTACCGGCCAGGAACTGACCGACAACCTGCTCAAGCAGATCGAGCCGTTCGAGCCGACCTTCCACCTGAACCAGGAAGTGACCACCGTGCAGCGCCGCGAAGACGGCCGCTTCAACGTCGAGACCTCGGCCGGCACGCAGTTTATTACCAAGACCATCTTCATCGCCGCCGGCGTCGGCTCGTTCCAGGCGCGCACGATGAAGGTCGATGGCATCGAGAAATTTGAAAACAGCCAGCTGCACTACCGGGTCAAGGATCCCTCGATCTTCAACGGCAAGAACTTGGTCATCTGCGGCGGCGGCGATTCCGCGCTGGACTGGGCGCTGAATTTTGTCGGCAAGGCCGAATCGGTGGTGCTGCTGCACCGCCGCGAGGACTTCCGCGCGGCCCCTGCCTCGGTGGCCAAGATGAAGGCCCTGTGCGACGAATACGAGATGCAGCTCATTACCGGCCAGGTGGTCGGCTTCGATGAAACCGACGGCAAGCTCAGCGAAGTCAAGGTCACCGGCGCCGATGGAGTTACCCGCCGCGTGCCGCTGGACATGCTGATGGTCTTCTTCGGCCTGTCGCCGAAGCTCGGCCCGATCGCCGAATGGGGCCTGGACATCGAGCGCAAGCAGCTCAAGGTCGTGGATACCGAAAAGTTCGAGACCAATGTGCCCGGCATCTTCGCCGTAGGCGACATCAACACCTATCCAGGCAAGAAAAAGCTGATCCTGTCGGGCTTCCACGAAGCCGCGCTGGCCGCCTTTGGCGCCGCGCCCTATATCTTCCCCGACAAGAAGATTCACATGCAGTACACGACCACCTCGCCGAAGCTGCACAAGATCCTCGGCGTCGAGAGCCCGGTATTCGACTAAGCCCTTGGCTCCGCTCTAGAAATGCCGCCCGGCGCAAGCCCGGCGGCATTTTTCATTGCCGCCGGGGATAGTCAAAGCGCTATACTCGTTAGCTATGGATGAGCATTGAACTGCTGAACTGAACTGCTGAGCTGAACTGCTGAGCTATTTTGCGGTCCAACCCCTGTCGATCTCGATAGGGAGTGGTAGATGAAAGCGCCACGGTTTGCCAAGCTGTTTGCCCAGCTTCCCATGCTCAACCAGGCCCAGCGGCTGCAGGTGCTCGACGTCCTGCATCCAGCAGCCGGCCTCGACCGGGCAGTCGCCCTGATCGGGCAGATCCGCTCGACAGGGCGGCGTTGTCCGCAGTGCGGATGCCAGCGTTATCACCGGCATGGCCAGGCCAACGACCTGCAACGCTTTCGCTGCTGCCAGTGCCGGCGCACATTTAACGACCTGAGTGGCACGACGCTGGCACGGCTCAGGCTGCGCGGCAAGTGGCTCGACTACCTCGGCGCCGTGCTCGATTCCAGGCCGGTGCGCGACGCCGCCAAACGGGTTGGCGTCCATCGCAACACGGCGTTTCGTTGGCGCCATCGCTTCCTGGACCGGGTCAAGCATGACCGGCCTGCGCAGCTCGGCGGCATCGTCGAAGCCGACGAAATGTTTTTGCTGGAATCGCAAAAAGGCTCGCGCACACTTGAGCGGCCGCCACGCAAGCGAGGCGGCCGGGCCAGCTTGCGCGGCATCTCGCGCCACCTCGACTGCATCCTGGTCGCGCGCGACCGCAGTGGGCAGACCATCGATGCGGTTACCGGACGCGGCGCGCTGAAGGTAGCCCAACTGGTGCGGCACCTGTTGCCGAAACTGGCACCGCAAGCACTCCTGGTCACCGATTCGCACGCCGCCTACCGTGCGTTCGCCCGCCAGCTGGGCATCGCGCACCAGGCGGTCAACCTGCGCTCCGGCGAGCGGGTCCGGTCCAGTAGGGGCGGCGCGATCCATGTTCAAAATGTTAATGCCTACCACCGGCGCTTGCGCCAATGGCTGGCGCGGTTCCACGGGGTTGCCTCGCGTTGGCTGCCCAACTACCTGGGCTGGCGTTGGGCAATTGATGGCGGGCGGGTCACTTCCGTCGAGCACTTGCTTCGCATCGTATTCGGAGTCATCCATAGCCAACGGTGACAGCGCCATAGTCAAGGCAGCAGTCTTGTCAGGACATACAACGTTCCGTAACCGTATAGCGACGAATGAGCGCCCGTCGCACACGCATTTCCGGCTATGTGGGAAGCACCACCGAACAATCGTGCACATTTATGCTAAAAGGGAGATGTGTATCCAGGGATGTGAAAACGTCTGTTTCCACAAGTAAATCACTATCCCCTATAATTGATTTGAGGCATTACGCAAATCTGATTGCGGCGCGCTCAGTCTACCCGAAGGAAAACTCTATGCTTTACCAATTGCACGAGATGCAACGCTCCTTCCTTACCCCGCTGATGCAGTGGGCGGATGCGTCTTCGAAAATGTTCTCGAACCCGGTGTCGCCGTTCGCGCACACGCCGTTCTCGCAACGTATCGCCGCCGGTTACGAGCTGATGTACCGCCTCGGCAAGGATTACGAAAAGCCGGCGTTTGGCATCAAGACCGTGCCGGTCAATGGCGCCGAGGTAGGCATCATCGAGTACACCAAGCTCGAAAAACCCTTCTGCAAGCTGCTCCATTTCAAGAAAGACCTGGGCGACGAGGCTACCGCCGCGCTCAAGCAGCCGACCGTGCTGCTCGTGGCGCCGCTCTCGGGCCACCACTCCACCCTGCTGCGCGATACCGTGCGTGCGCTGCTGTCCGAGCACGACGTGTACATCACCGACTGGATCGATGCCCGCATGGTGCCGCTGTCGAGCGGTGCCTTCCACCTCGACGACTATATTTATTACGTGCAGGACTTCATCCGCGCGCTCGGCCCGGACGTGCACGTGATTTCGGTGTGCCAGCCAACCGTGCCGGTGCTGGCCGCGATCTCGCTGATGGCTACCAATAAAGATCCCAAGCTGCCAAAGAGCATGACCATGATGGGCGGCCCTATCGATCCGAGCAAGTCGCCGACCGCAGTCAACGATCTCGCCCTCGAGAAGCCGTTCGCGTGGTTCGAGAACACCGTGATCTATTCGGTGCCGGGCAACTACCCCGGTTTCGGCCGCAAGGTCTATCCAGGTTTCCTGCAGCACGCCGGCTTCATCGCAATGAACCCGGGCCGCCATGCCCAGAGCCACCGCGAGTTCTACTCCCACCTGGTGCAGGGCGACGACGAGTCGGCCGAAGGCCACCGCCAGTTCTACGATGAATACAATGCCGTGCTCGACATGCCGGCCGAGTACTACCTCGACACAATCAAGACCGTGTTCCAGGAACACCGGCTGCCACGGGGCACCTGGGAAGTCGGCGGCCAGCTGGTGCGTCCGCAAGACATCACCACGGTGGCGCTGTTTACCGTCGAGGGCGAGCTCGACGACATCTCGGGCGCCGGCCAGACGCGCGCCGCGCACGACCTCTGCAGCGGCATCCCGCCCGAGATGCACCGCGATTTCGAGGCGCCGAAATGCGGCCACTACGGCATTTTCTCGGGCCGCCGCTGGCGCGAGATCATTTGCCCGAAGATTGGCGAGTTCATTCGGGCGCATGCCTGATCGCCAGGCGCCCGCGTAAGATGTGAACAAGGCCGAAGCTTGCTTCGGCCTTGTTCATGTTGGCTGTAAAAAACCTATCGCCTTACCAACACCTCCGCCACTACCCCGGTTGCGATCGACACCAGCGCATAATCGTCCTGCGCCTGTACCCACTGGTGTCCGCGCGGCGGTTCGGTGAGATGGTGGGCCTGCCAGTTTTCGATGACATCGTGATGAGTGCGATAGCGTGCCGGCAGCTGTTCGCCGCGCTTGAGTTCTCCGCTGGCTTGCACGCTGCGGTAGCGGTTCGCCTGCTGGCCCTGCACCGCTTGCTTCACCCGCTGCTGTGCCCGTGCTTCCTGCTCGCCGCGCTGCTGTCCCTGGGCCACGGCGCCGCCGGCCAGTACCGCGGCGACCAGAGCCGGAACGATGAATTTGTTCATGTGAGCTCCTGATTGGCGTCGATGGCCCAGTACACCACACGCACGCCACCCGGTCTGTTCGCTCCTGCACCTTGACCGCACGCGCGGGGGCGCTTCGCACCATTGCGGGTTTTGGCGGATAATGTCGGCTTTCCCCGCACCCGCGCGCCGTGACCAAGACCCTCGCCGACCAGATCGAAGACCTGCTGCCGCAGACGCAATGCACCAAGTGCGGCTACCCCGCATGCCGCCCGTATGCCGAGGCGATCGCGCGCGGCGAAGCCGAGATCAACCAGTGCCCGCCCGGCGGCATCGAGGGCGTGCGCCGCCTGGCCAGCGCCACCGGGCGTCCGGTCATCCCGATCAATCCCGCCAACGGCGTCGAGCGGCCGCGTCCGGTGGCCTTTATCGATGAGTCGCTGTGCATCGGTTGCACATTGTGCATCCAGGCTTGCCCGGTAGATGCCATCCTGGGCGCGGCCAAGCAGATGCATACCATCTTGCCCAGCCTGTGCACCGGCTGCGACCTGTGCGTCGCGCCCTGCCCGGTCGACTGCATCTCGATGCTGCCGGTAACGAACGAGACCGGCTGGGACGCCTGGTCGCAGCAAGCCGCCGACGCGGCGCGCGCACGGCACGACTTGCGCACCCAACGGCTGCAGCGCGAGAAGGCAGAGAACGACGCCCGGCTGGCGGCCAAGGCGCTGGAGAAGATGCGCGAGGTGACGCTCGAAGCCACCAATACACCAGAACAGCTGGCCGAAAAAGAACGCAAGCGCGCCATCATCGCCGCCGCAATCGAACGCGCCCGCCAGAAAGCGGCGGGCACCCCGCCCGACCAGGCGTGAGGTGCCGATGAATGCCGCCAAACGCCTGGACATCTTTATGCGCTTTCGCGCCGCCAATCCGCGGCCGACCACCGAGCTCGAATTCACCACGCCCTTCGAGCTGCTGATCGCGGTGCTACTGTCGGCGCAATCGACCGATGTCGGCGTGAACAAGGCCACGCGCCGCCTGTACCCGGTGGCCAACACCCCCCAGGCCATCCTCGACCTCGGGCTGGACGAACTCAAGTCTTATATCGCAACCATCGGCCTGTACAACACCAAGGCGAAGAACGTCATCGCCACCTGCCAGATCCTGGTCGACCAGCATGGCGGCGAAGTGCCGGCGTCGCGCGAGGCACTCGAAGCACTGCCCGGGGTCGGCCGCAAGACCGCCAACGTGGTGCTT
Source organism: Massilia sp. H6 (assembly GCF_024802625.1). Taxonomy (NCBI): domain Bacteria; kingdom Pseudomonadati; phylum Pseudomonadota; class Betaproteobacteria; order Burkholderiales; family Oxalobacteraceae; genus Massilia; species Massilia sp. H6. The sequence goes on along the minus strand of NZ_CP103371.1, from coordinate 1,300,316 downwards.
AATACCGCATTCGGCCAGCCCACCATGGCGGTGGATACGCATATCTTCCGGGTCTCGAACCGCACCCGCATCGCACCGGGCAAGAACGTCGACATCGTCGAGCAAAAGCTGCTCCGGTTCGTGCCCAGCGACTTCCTGCACGACGCCCACCACTGGCTGATCCTGCATGGCCGCTACACCTGCGTGGCGCGCAAGCCCAAGTGCTGGAACTGCCTGATCGCCGACTTGTGCGAATTCCGCGACAAGACTGCGCCGCCGGCCGGCCTGCACGACCCTGCCGCGCAGGCCGCCGAACCCGCCCGCGTGGACCCGCCGCGCTTGTAGACAAACTGTCTGGCAAGGCCATCCAGGGCGACGCCCTCGATGGCCGATTGCCCGCCCTACGCGCTCAAGCGTGCCGGCGACCCCATCCCGATCTTGCGCGCCGCGCGCGCATCTTCGAGCTTGAAAACCGAAACGACGTCGGTCAGCGCCTGGGTCTGTTCGCGCAGCGACTGCGCGGCGGCGGCGGCTTCTTCTACCAGCGCCGCGTTCTGCTGGGTGGCGCTATCCATCTCGCTCACCGCCATATTGACCTGGGCGATGCCCGCGCCCTGCTCGGCGCTGGCGGTGCTGATCTCGCTGATGATATCCATCACCCGGCGCACGCTGGTGACGATCTCGCCCATGGTGGCGCCGGTTTCGCCGACCAGGCGGTTGCCGGCATTGACACGCGTGACGGAATCATTGATCAAGCCCTTGATTTCCTTGGCGGCCGTTGCCGAACGCTGCGCCAGGTTGCGCACTTCGCCTGCCACCACCGCAAATCCACGGCCCTGCTCGCCGGCACGCGCTGCTTCGACCGCGGCATTGAGTGCCAGGATATTGGTCTGGAACGCGATGCCGTCGATGACGCTGATGATGTCGACGATCTTGCGCGAAGAGTCGCTGATCGAAGCCATGGTATCCACCACTTGCTCGACCATGCGACCGCCCTTGGTGGCAACGTCGCAGGCTGAAATGGCCAATTGGTTGGCCTGGCGCGCGTTGTCGGCATTTTGCTGCACGGTCGACGTGATCTGCTCCATCGACGAGGCGGTTTCCTCGATCGCACCGGCCTGTTGCTCGGTACGGTTCGACAGGTCGAGGTTGCCGCGCGCGATTTCGCTCGATGCCACCGCGATGGTCTCGGCGCCCCCGCGTACCTGCGACACGATGTGCTGCAAGCTGGCGGTCATGTCCTTGAGTGCCTGCAGCAGCTGGCCGGTTTCGTCCTTCGAGCGCACCTCGATGCTGGTGCGCAGGTCGCCGGAAGCGACGCTTTGCGCTGCCTCGACCGCCTCGCCCAGCGGACGCGTGATCGAGCGCGATACCATCACGCCGGCGACCACGGCTGCAATCGCGCCCAGCAGCATCAGGCTATAACTGAGCAGCGTGGCGCGCTTGCCGACCGCTTCGGCCGCCAGCACGGTCGCTGCCGTCTGTTTCGCCATGGTGTCCTGGGCTTGCACCAGTAGTTCGGCCGGCGCCCGGTCCATGCCCTTGACCGCCTTGTCGCCGGCGACCGGATCGAATTGCGCGGCCGTAAAATCGGCAAAGCCACGGCGGTAGCCCTCGCCCATTTTCTGGTGCGCCTGGCCAAACCGCGCCAGCAGCTCGCGCACTTCGCCGGCAGGCAAGGCCGCGGTCAGTTCCTTGACGTCGCGGGCAAGCACGCCCTCGTTTTTCTGGAATGCCTTCCAGTACTTGGAGCGCTGCTCGTCATCCTTGCCGCGCAGCAGGGTGTTCTTCCACTCCTGCGTCTGCAGGCGGAACTGCGACAGCAAGCCCTCCACGCGCTGGGCGTGGCCGGACTGGATCACGGCGGCGTTGTAAGTATCGACGGCGTGGTTCATCTGGCTCATGCCAAAGAAGCCGGCAGCGGCGACCAGCAGGGTGACGGCGGCAAAGCCGATGGGGAGTTTATGGCTGAGTTTCATGACTGGTCCACGAAGGGTAACGTGCATGCATGCGGGGAGGCCCGCGATACGCACGAGGCATACCAGTCTAGATGAATTTACCTCACAGCAACAAGAGCCAGAGGCCCAAGAACGATGCCAAGAGGTATCTTTGTGGCCATGCGGCAACACGCAGTGCCGGCGTGTGCTCGACTTATAACAGGACCAGGTTATCCCGGTGTACCAGCTCGCATCCTTCGACATAACCGAGGATCCGTTCGATCTCGGCCGACGAATGGCGCATGATGCGGCGCGCTTCGCTGCTGGCGTAGTTGGTCAGGCCGCGCGCCAGCTGCTTGCCGCTCTCGTCGATGCAGGTGATCACCTGCCCGCGCCCGAACTCGCCGCGCACGGCAAGTACGCCAATGGGCAGCAGTGACTTGCCTTCGCGCGTGAGCTTCTGGGCGGCGCCGGCGTCGATCACGACTTCGCCGGTGGTATGCAAATGGTCGATCATCCATTGGCGGCGCGCAGTCAGGCGGCCGGTCGGCGCGGTGAGCTGGGTGCCGATCGATTCGCCGCCGGCCAGGCGGGTGAGCACCTCTTCTTCGCGACCCCAGGCGATGATGGTGTGCGCGCCCGAGCGCGCCGCGCGGCGCGCCGCCTGCACCTTGGTCAGCATGCCGCCGCGCCCCAGGCTGGAGCCGGCGCCGCCCGCCATCGCCTCGAATACCGGGTCGCCTGCCTGCCCCTCGGCGATCAGGTGCGCGGCCGGGTCCTTGCGCGGATCGCTTGAATACAGGCCGCGCTGGTCGGTCAGGATCACCAGCACGTCGGCCTCGACCAGGTTCGCCACCAGCGCCCCGAGGGTGTCGTTGTCGCCGAATTTGATTTCGTCGGTCACGACGGTATCGTTCTCGTTGATGATCGGCACCACGCCCAGGCGCAGCAGGGTGGTCAGCGTCGAGCGTGCATTCAGGTAGCGCTCGCGGTCGGCCAGGTCGGCATGCGTGAGCAGCACCTGGGCGGTCTTGACGCCATGGGCACGAAAGCTGTGCTCGTAGATTTGCGCCAGGCCCATCTGGCCGACGGCGGCGCAGGCCTGCAGTTCGTGGATATCGGTTGGCCGCCTGGCGAAACCCAGGCGCAGCATGCCTTCGGCGATGGCGCCCGAGGACACCAGCACGACTTCCTTGCCAAGGCCCCGCAGCGCAGCGATCTGGGACGCCCAGCGGACGATGGCGGCATGGTCCAGGCCCCTGCCCTCGTCGGTGACGAGCGAAGAACCGACCTTGACGATGATGCGCGAGGCTTGCTGGAGTGCTGAGCGATGGACTTGGGTCATGGCGACAGGATTTTTCCTCGCGGCCGCAAGGCCAGCAGGGAAAGTCCCGCCAACAACTCGACCGCGCAGATTGCTAATAATACCCCCTTCGGCAGCCCGATCGCGAATGCCGCGACCAGGCGCCCGGCCGGCTGGGCCAGGAGGAACAATGCGGTGAGGTCGCCCAGGATGGGCTGGTCGCCCCGCCTGGCTGCCAGGAATGCCAGCCACGCGGTAGCGAGGCGCACGCCAACGTAGACGGCGTAGAACTGGCTGTAGCCGTTCACGCCGACGAGAAACACGCCCATCGCCGACGCAATGCGGTCGGGATCGAGCATTGCCACCAGCGCCGCCAGCGAGCTGGCGGTGGCGACAAGTTGCAGCAACTGGCTGCGCAGCCAGCCGCGGCCGATATGGCCGAAGCGGCTGGCGCGCTTGTCCGGCACTGCGCCGGCCAGCTTAGTCTTCAAGGATCTTGAAGCGTGGGTCTTCCGGATCGATCGACGAGATGCCGCGTGCTTCTTCGGTCATCGAGGTCTCTTCCGAGCGCTGCTCGCTGTGACGTTTTTCTTCCAGGTGCAGGTAGATCGCGTTGATCAGTTCCTGGCAACCTTCGCGGTTGAGTGCCGAAATCTCGAACACCGGGCCCTTCCAGGCCATGCGCTTGACGAAGTCCTTGACGCGCTTCTTGCGCTCGGCATCGTCGAGCACGTCAAGCTTGTTGAGCACGATCCAGCGCGGCTTGTTGAGCAGCTCTTCGTCGTATTTTTCGAGCTCCTTGACCAGCGCCTTGGCTTCCTTGACCGGATCGACATTGTCTTCGAACGAAGACAGGTCGACGATGTGCAGCAGCAGGCCGGTGCGGGCCAGGTGGCGCAGGAACTGGTGACCCAGGCCCAGGCCTTCGGCGGCGCCTTCGATCAGGCCCGGGATGTCGGCGATCACGAAGCTCTTCTCGTGCGACACGCGCACCACGCCCAGGTTCGGGTGCAGGGTCGTGAACGGGTAGTCGGCGATCTTCGGCTTGGCGTTCGACACGGCCGTAATAAAGGTCGACTTGCCGGCGTTCGGCATGCCCAGCAGGCCGACGTCGGCCAGCACCTTCAGTTCCAGGCGCAGGGTGCGGCGCTCGCCTTCCTTGCCCTCGGTCTTCTGGCGCGGGGCACGGTTGGTCGAGGTCTTGAAGTGGATATTGCCCCAGCCGCCCTCGCCGCCCTTGGCCAGCAGTTCGGTCTGGCCGTGTTCGGTCAGGTCGGCGACGATTTCGCCATTGACGTGGTCCACGATCAGCGTGCCGACCGGCATGCGCATGTAGATGTCTTCGGCGCCCTTGCCGTAGCAATCCGAGCCGCGGCCAGGTTCGCCGCTCTTGCCGGTGTGGACTTTCGAGTAGCGGAAGTCGACCAGGGTGTTGATGTTACGGTCAGCCACCACGTAGATCGAGCTGCCCTTGCCGCCGTCCCCGCCGTCGGGACCGCCAAACGGGCGGAATTTCTCGCGGAGGAACGAGGCGCACCCGTTGCCGCCGTCGCCGGCGATGACTTCAATTTTTGCTTCGTCGATAAACTTCATGATGGTGACCGCTTAAAAACTAAAAAGGCCCTACCGTGGGCAGAGCCTTTCGATGAAGGCTTGCGCCTTGCAAAGACCGCCGCGCATGCGGCGGGTGAGCGTGAATTACGCTGCGACTGCGACTTCTTCATTAGCAACGACGGTCACGAATTGCTTCGAGCCCACGCCTTGCTTGACGAACTTGACATGACCATCGACCAGCGCGAACAGGGTGTGATCCTTGCCGGTGCCGACGTTGGTGCCAGCGCGCACTGGGGTGCCGCGCTGACGGATGATGATGCCGCCGGCGTTGATCGCCTGGCCGCCGTAGACTTTCACGCCGAGGCGCTTGCTTTCTGAGTCACGGCCGTTGCGGGTAGTACCGCCGCCTTTTTTGTGTGCCATTTACTTACTCCTTGATGACTGAACTGGATGGACCGGTCGGCGATTAGCCGTTGATCGAAACCACTTGGATTTCGGTGAAGTTCTGGCGGTGGCCCTGACGCTTCTGGTAGTGCTTACGACGACGCATCTTGAAGATACGCACTTTGTCGTGGCGACCATGGGAAACTACCTTCACCAGAACCGTTGCACCTTCGACCAGCGGCGCCCCAAACTTGAGGCTGTCGCCCGCGCCAATGGCGAGGACCTGATCGATCGTGAGTTCGGAACCAATGTCAGCCGGTATCTGTTCTATTTTAAGTTTTTCGCCAGCGACAACTTTATACTGCTTGCCACCGGTTTTTATGACCGCGTACATGATTAGAAACCTCATCAAATGTTAAAAGAATCTCGCCGGCGCCAGAGACGCTGCCTTGTTCGGATGCCGGGGAACAGAGGATTATACATAACTCGCTGCAGCGCGTCAAAACACCCCGACTATTTCGGCGCGGCCGGCGTGCCAGCGTAGCGCCGGGACAACGCGCCCCTCGACACCGGCCTCCCGCGCCTGCCACCAGGCCCATGCCCACGTACTCATCAGTGGGGGCGCCCTTCCCTTGCATGTCGTATAATCAGCACTTAACCAAATACTCACTGTTTATTGCAGGTTCGCCTTGTCAACCGCTACCCAACACGCTCAAACCACCATCGCCCAATCGATTGCCACCGACATGGATGCCGTCAATGCGGTGATCCGGCAGCGCCTGCATTCTGAAGTGAGCCTGGTCAACCAGATCGCCGAGTACATCATCAGTGCCGGCGGCAAGCGCATCCGGCCGGTGCTGGTACTGCTGCTGGCAAACGCCTACGGCTACCGCGGCAGCGCCCACCACGAGCTGGCGGCAGTGGTCGAATTCATCCACACCGCTACCCTGCTGCACGATGACGTGGTCGACGAATCGTCGATGCGGCGCGGCCGCCAGACCGCCAACGCCCTGTTTGGCAATGCCGCTTCGGTGCTGGTCGGCGACTTCCTGTATTCGCGCTCGTTCCAGATGATGGTCGGCCTCGACGACATGCGCATCATGCGCATCCTGTCCGACGCCACCAATGTGATCGCCGAAGGCGAAGTCCTGCAGCTGCTGAACATGCACGACCCGGACGTGACGCACGAGAGCTACCTCAAGGTGATCCGCTCCAAGACCGCCAAGCTGTTTGAAGCGGCGGCCGAACTCGGCGCCCTGATCGCCGGCGCCACCGACGCCCAGATCGACGCGGCCGGCGAATACGGCCGTTCGCTGGGCACGGCCTTCCAGCTGATCGACGACGTGCTCGACTACGCTGGCGACGCCGCCGAGATCGGCAAGAACCTGGGCGACGACCTGCGTGAAGGCAAGCCGACCCTGCCTTTGATCTGGCTAATGGAGCACGGCACCCTTGAGCAGCGCGAACTGGTGCGCAACTGCATCGAACACGGCGATGAAGCCCAGTTCGACGCGGTACTGGCCGCGGTCACTTCGAGCGGCGCACTGGACTACACCCGCCAGCAGGCCGAGCAGGCCGGCAAACGCGCCGCGCAAGCGATTTCCGGCCTGCCCGACAGCGTGTACAAATCAAGCCTGCTGCAGCTATGCAGCTTCGCTGTTGACAGAAACCACTAAGCAAAATTATATTTACACTTCCCGAGGCCGCGTGTTTCCGGCGCCTCGAATTGTCGGGGTGTAGCTTAGCCCGGTAGAGCGCTACGTTCGGGACGTAGAGGCCGGAGGTTCGAATCCTCCCACCCCGACCACCCTGGCCTTCACCTACAGGTTTCTCCAACTTATTGCGGCCTGTGTAGCCGGTTCTTCAAGAAATTCCGCCCCCCCCTGCTGAATTTCCTACAGGTTCCTGAGTAGCGGACTAGCTGCAGCTTTCCTGTTTCACGCCTTGTTCTCACCCTTAGCTCTCACCCTTAGCTCTCACCCTTAGCTCTCACCCTTTGCTCTCACGCCCTGTTTCAATAACCACAATAGATGACATCATGAATCACTCCTTGATTAAAAAACTGCAGACAATCGCTATCGTTTCGATGACGCTCGGATTGACGGCTTGCTCGAGCATCCCGAGCGAACCTTCCCTGGCAGATCAGATTCGCGCTCGCGGTCAAATGCGCGTCGATATCGCCAAGAACCTGGACGAAGGAGAAGCAAAGCAGCTCAAGGCGAAAAAGAGCGCCGAAAAAGCGAAGGAGCTTGCAGAAGACGCCCAGAAAGCGGAAAAGCGCGCAGCTTCGTACGCAGACGAAGCGAAGAAGTTGACTGAAGAAAGCAAAAAACTCCAACGCGAATCCGAGCAGTTATCCGTGGAAGGTGCTGCGCAAGTCGAACGCGCAGTACAGGATTATCAAAGCATCCAACAGCTTCCGGGTGTCGCAGTACCTGCAGCCTGACACCAACAGCCGCAAACAGGAGTGCAGTTAGCTGGATCGCGCGTGTTGGCAAAGCCTGCGTGCTGAATTGCCCCCTTGATCATCAGGTGCGCCGAACTGGCTGCCGCGATCAAGGTGGTCTGTCAAGCCAGCGCGCAGCGAGCGGACTGCATGTCTCATGCGCAAAGACCTGACATGACATTTTCCAGGCGATCCGCGCAATAGGGCTTGGCCAGCAGCGCCCCGCCGATTTCTACGGCGTCGCGTACTGCCTCAGTGTCGCCTGTCGCAAACACCACCTTCAGATCAGGGCGGTACGCTTTGGCCTGGCGCGCAAGCTCCACGCCCGACATACGGGGCAGGTTGATATCGGTGATCAGAATATGTATTTCTGCACCTTGTATTACCTGCAATGCCTCTTCGGCATTGCCCACCTCGATGATGCGATGCCCCAATTCGCCCAGCATCTCGCGTGTGCATGAGCGAATCAGGACATCGTCCTCGACCAGCAATACCGTTAGCCGGGTCGACCGTGCAGGGTCCCCGCCATTTGCCGGCGCGCGGCCAGCCTCCAGTTGCATACGGGCGGCTGCCTGCTGCTTCTGGTTTGCCAGCACATGCCTGATCCTGCGTGCCAGGGCTTCACGCGTATAAGGCTTGCCCAGCAGTTCTACACCGGGATCAAGTCGTCCGTTGTGCACGATGGCGTTTTCGGTATAACCCGAAGTAAACAGTACTGCCAGGTCAGGCAAACGTTCTTTTGCCCTGCGCGCCAGTTCGGGGCTGCGCAGCGGGCCAGGCATCACGACGTCGGTGAACAGCAGGTCGATCGGCACCCCGCTTTCAACCACCGTCAGCGCACTGGCCGCGTCGGGTGCGGTCAAGACCCGATAGCCCAGTTCGCCAAGCAGGCTGAGCGCGATCTCGCGCACATCGTTGTCATCCTCGACGACCAGGATCGTTTCGCTTCCACCCTTTACCTGCCCCTGGCGGGTGTCGACCAGGACGTCTTCGACCCGGACCGAACGCGGCAAATACAGTTTGACGGTCGTACCCTCGCCAACTTCACTATAGATCTTCACGTGACCATTGGATTGCTTGACGAAGCCGTACACCATCGACAGACCCAGTCCCGTACCCTTGCCCTCGGGCTTGGTGCTGAAGAAGGGTTCGAACACCTGCTCCAGCACATCCTTGGCAATGCCCGTTCCCGTATCCGTTACGGCGATCATCACGTACTGGCCCGGGCTCACGTCGCTATGGAGGCGGCAATACTCGCTATCGAGCATGGCGTTGCTTGCCTCGATAGTCAGCTGGCCCTGGCCATCCATGGCGTCGCGCGCATTGATGGCCAGGTTAAGAATGGCATTTTCCACCTGGCCAGGATCGATCAAGGTGTTCCACAGCCCGCCGGAGATGACGGTTTCGATCTCGATCGCGTCTCCCAGGGTACGCCGCAGCATATCGTCCATGCCGCGGATGAAGGTCGACACATTGACGACCTTGGATTCGAGCGGCTGACGGCGCCCAAAGGCCAGCAGTTGCGAAGCCAGCTTGGCCCCGCGCGTCACGCCCGCAAGCGCGTTGCGTACACGCCGCTCGGCAGTCTCGGCGCCTGCCACTTCTTTGGACAACAGTTGCAGATTGCCGCTGATGACCTGCAGAAGATTATTGAAATCGTGCGCGACACCGCCGGTCAGCTTGCCGAGGGATTCCATCTTCTGAGACTGACGCAGGGCCGATTCGATCCGCATGCGCTCGGCCAGCGCGTCGGAAACGCGTTGCTCGAGTCGTTCGTTGAGCAGGTGCAGCTCTTGTTCCTGGCGACGCTTTTCCGTGATGTCCGTGTGCACTCCGACCCATTGCTTGATCGTATTATCGGCATCCATTACGGGGATGGCCCGCACCGCGAACAAACGCCATCCATCGTCCACCGTGTTGACACGATGTTCAAACGACAGGGCCTGTTTCGCCGCCACTGCCGCCTTCCAGGCGTCGATACTGGGTCCTGCATCGTCGGGGTGTACCGAACGCGTCCAGCCAAAGCCCTTGTATTGTTCTTCGCTCTGACCAGTCAGGCGGCTCCACCCGGGCTGCTCTCCGGTCATGCCACCGGCTGCATCATTGGTCCAGACGATGCCCTCGACCGCAGCGACGGCGGCGCGAAAGCGCGCTTCGCTGGCACGCAGGGCCATGTCGGACAGGCTTTGCTCGATCGCCGCCGAGGCAAAGTGCGCCAGTTGCGCCAGGGCTGCCTCGTCCTGGCTGTCGAAATCGCGGCCGTCTTGCTTGTCCGAGACCTCGAGCGAGCCCAAGGCGCGCACTTCGCGGCTCGTCAAGGGCACGGCCAGGCAAGTACGGATTATTGCGTTCGGCGCGCCGGTCGGCGCACAGCTACCTGCGCCATGGGCCGCGGACTGCAGGTTTTGATGGTCTTCGTACTGCTCGCTCAGCGACACCGCCTCGATCCCCTGCCTCATCTGGGAAGCCTGGGCCAGGCGCACGACCGCCCGGTGCGTGCCGAGCAGATGACGCGCAGCGCGCGTGATTACGGCCACCACGGCGTCCAGGTTCTCGGCACGGGTCAATTCCAGCGCGACGTCGGCCAGGCCTTTCATGACCCGTGCATTGCGCTCGATGTAACGTTCAGATTCCTTCTGCACCGTCAGGTCGCGCGAGATCGACAGTATCTGGACCACGCGCCCTTTGTCATCAAAGGCCGGGGCCACGATCACGCCCCAGCTTTTGACTGTTCCCTTGGCGGTTGGGCAATCGGCAGTAAAGCGCGCCACGCGTCCGCCCCGCGCTTCGTCCATCGCGGCCCACAGCGTTGCACGGGTCGATTCCGGCCATAAGGTCGGCCAGAGCGCGCCACGCAAGGCCTCGAAATCGTCGATCTCCATGAGACAACGACCGTTGACATTCATGCTCAGCAAACGGCCGTCGAGGTCGAGCAGCTTGACGCAGTCGTCGCTCGCTTCAAATAGGGAGCTCGTCAGTTCAGAATTGGGGAGGTTACTGTAGAGATTCATAAGATGTGATACGTGATCCAGTACCCAATGTTGCGCTGAGAAAAAACTAAGTTGACTATTGTACATGCCTGTTAGGCCCACACAACTTGGCGGTCAGGGAAATTTTGCCGCGGCGACCAGTATCTGCGCGTCCATTTTCCCGCACACCGGTGCCGGCGCCCGGCACCCTAGGGCTTGTACGAAATGCTGATGCTCGGGATATGTTTTACGCCAGGCTGCTTGGCGAGGAAATCCTGCAGGAAGGCCACCAACTTCTTTTCGCACAGTGCAATGACTGCTTCGTCCCTGGCAAGCGCGCGTCCACTGGCCAGCGTCCGCGCATCGAGGCCTTCATAGAGTCCAATGATCGCCGCCTGGCTATTATTAAAGACACTACCGCTCAAAATCCGATGACGCAGCTTGCTGGTGGCCGGCGCTGCCACCAAAATCGGCTTCTTGATGGTGACCTCGATGCCGGTGGCAGTCTTGCCGATATCGTAGTCCCCCGGCGTGAGCGCATAGCCGAACGAATATTCGGACGTGTACGATATCGCGACGATGGCATTGAAGTTCACACCCAAAACGTTTTTGTTGACGACGCGCGTGTAGCCTTCTTCACGGACGACGGTCGCGGCGATGAACTTCATCTGCTCTTGCAAATGCTTTTTGCCGGCAGACAGGTAATCGGTGTATTTGGTGTACCCGAGCAGATCCTCGCGCTGCGAGCTCACTTCGGCTTGGAGCATGCGCACTTGTTCTTCCAGCGGATCGACCGGCCAGACCTTGCTCAGTCCAAAGAAGATAGCCGCGGCAACGGCACCGGCAATGGCAGCAGCAACAACATTCTTGTTTGTCATGGTCTCTCTTTAAAAATTTATGCTACCCGCATGGGGCGATCCGCACATGATCGCATGGAACATATCGCGCGAGGTGTCCCCGTTCGGCCGCTTGTTCTTTCGTTGTAGCATTCAAGAAATTCCCATAGTATCCAGGGGATTCCATTCCTTCCTTTTGCCAGGATTTCCACCCCATGCAGCTTCGTCCGCTCCCTCTTCTGCTCGCCGCCCTGTTCACTTCAAGCACGCTCTCCCTTGCACAGGCCGCCACGCCGGTTGCGCCCACGGTGACCGCGGCGCCCAAGGCCGTCCTCAAGCTCGACTACCAGAAATTCACCCTGCCCAACGGCATGGACGTAATCTTCCATATCGACCGCTCCGATCCGGTGGTGGCCGTGAACCTGACCGCGCACGTGGGTTCGGCGCGTGAGAAAGCCGGCCGCACCGGCTTTGCCCACCTGTTCGAGCACCTGCTGTTTTTGGAATCGGAAAACCTGGGCAAAGGCGGCCTCGACAAGATGAGTGCCCGCATCGGCGGCTCCGGCGCCAACGGATCGACCTCGCAGGACCGCACCAATTACCTGCAGACCGTGCCCAAGGACGCACTCGAGAAAATGATCTGGGCCGAGGCGGACAAGCTGGGCTGGTTCATCAACACGGTAACCGAACCGGTGCTGGCCAAGGAAAAGCAGGTCGTCAAGAACGAGAAGCGCCAGGGCGTGGACAACGCGCCGTATGGTCACACCCGCTACGTCATCAACAAGGCCCTCTACGGCGCCGACCATCCGTACAACTGGCAGGTAATCGGGTCGCTCGACGACCTGCAGAATGCCCAGCTCGACGACGTCAAGGAATTCTTCCGCCTGTGGTATGTGCCGAACAATGTGACCCTGGTGCTGGCTGGAGACTTCGATCCGGTGCAGGCGCGCAAATGGGTCGAGAAATATTTTTCCGAGATCCAGCGCGGCGCACCGGTCAAGGCCATGGCCAAGCGCCCTGGCAAAGTAATGCAAACCGTGAAGCTGGCCCACGAAGACAATTTTGCGAAACTGCCCGAATTGACCATGACCTGGCCAACCGTCGAGGACCTGCACGCCGATTCCTACGCACTTGAAGTGCTGGCCGAATACCTGTCCCAGACCAAGCGCGCGCCGTTCTACCAGGTGCTGGTGGAAGACAGCAAGCTGGCGCCGAGCGTCCAGATCGGCAACCAGACCTCGGAGCTGGCGGGCCAGTTCATGCTGCGCATCCGCGCCTTCGAGGGCAAGCCGCTCGACGAGGTAGCCAGCGCGGTCGGGCAGGCCTTTGCCAGGTTCGAACGGGACGGCATTTCCGAGAAAGACCTGAACCGGATCAAGGCCGGCATCGAGACCCGTTTCTACAACTCGGTCTCTAGCGTGCTCGGAAAATCCGCGCTGCTGGCCGAATACAACTACCTGACCGGCAATCCCGGCTATGTCGCCGAGGGCATCAAGAAAACCCTGGCGGTCAGCCAGGCCGATGTGCGGCGCGTGTACGACACCTATATCAAGGCCAAGCCTTATGTGGCGACCAGTTTTGTCCCGAAAGGACAATTGTCGCTGGCCCTGAACGGCTCGTCCAAGGCCGAGGTGGTCGAGGAAAAAGTCGTGCAAGGCGCCGAACAGGCGGTCGACCCAAGCGCGGATGCCGACTATGCCAGGACGCCCTCGCGCTTCGATCGCAGCAAGGAGCCGGCTTACGGGCCGACGCCTGCCCTCAAGGTGCCGCAGGTCTGGGACGCGAAACTGGGCAACGGCATGCGCGTGGTCGGCATCGAGAACGATGAAGTGCCGCTGGTGAAGTTCGATATCGCGATCGATGGCGGCTTGCTGCTCGATAAGCTCGACAAGGTGGGCGTGGCCAACCTGATGGCGCGCATGATGACCCAGGGTACCGCCCGCAAGACCCCGCAAGAGCTGGAAGAAGCGATCCAGCAACTGGGAGCGGCCATCAATGTGTCGGCCCGCGCTGAAGACGTGCGCGTGAGCGTGATTACCCTGGCGCGTAACTACCAGGCAACCCTGGCCTTGGTCGAAGAAATCCTGCTCGAGCCGCGCTGGGACGAGAAAGAATTCGCCCTGATCAAGCAAAGCGTACTGAGCCAGATTCGCCAGCAGGAAGCCGATCCGAATGCCCTGGCCAGCAGCAATTTCAACAAACTGGTCTATCCGCAAGACGACCTGCGCTCGCGTAACATCCTCGGCACCGCCGAAACCGTGAACGCGATCGGCATCGACGACCTGAAGGCCTACTACGCGGCCAACCTGTCGCCTTCGGTCGCCCGCATGCATGTGGTCGGCGCCCTGCCGAAAGCCGTGATGACGCGCTCGCTCCAGGAACTGGGCAGCAAGTGGAAGGCGCGGCCAGTGGTGCTGCCGGCCGCGTCCGGTGCCACGGCCCTGGCGCCGGCCAAGGTGTATTTCGTCGATGTGCCCGATGCCAAGCAATCGGTGCTGCAGGTCGGCTACCGCGCGCTGGCGGCAACCGACCGCGACTTTTACCCGGCGGCGGTGACCAACTACATCCTGGGTGGCGGTGGCTTCGCGTCCCGCTTGACCCAGCAATTACGTGAAGGCAAGGGCTATACCTACGGAATCAATTCGAATTTCTCCGGCACCAAGAGCGCCGGGCCCTTCACCATCGCCAGCGGCGTGCGCAGCAATGTCACGCTCGAATCCACCCAGCTGGTCAAACAGATCCTGCAAGACTACCCGGCAAGCTATTCGGCGGCCGACCTGCAGACCACCAAAGACTTTCTGATCAAGAGCAATGCGCGGGCATTCGAGACCGCGGCGGCCAAGCTGGGCATGCTCGATAACATCAGCAAATACGGCTGGCGCCCGGACTACGTCAAGGACCGCGAACAGATCGTCAAGGCCATGACCCTGCCGCAGATCCAGGCCCTGTCGAAAAACTATCTCGACCCGTCGAAGATGGTGTGGCTGGTGGTGGGCGACGCCAAGACCCAGCTGCCGCGCATGAAGGAACTGGGCTTCGGCGAGCCGGTACTGATCGCCCGGTGATCCAGGCGTGATCGAAGCGGGGATGGTTCCGATATGATTGCGCACAACGCCTTGGCGTCCGTGCACGGCCTCCCCCTTCGAAAGGATTCCCATGACCGAACCAGTCCAGATCTCCACCCCCGATGGCAGCTTTGCCTGCCATGTCGCCCGTCCATCCACGCCGGGCCCGCATCCCGTGGTCGTCGTCTTGCAGGAAATCTTCGGTGTAAACGCCGGGATTCGCAGCATTGCCGCCGACTGGGCCGCCAAGGGCTATATCGCGCTTTGCCCCGACCTGTTCTGGCGCCTCGAACCGGGCATCAATCTGTCGGAAGAGCGCGCCGGCGATTGGGACAAGGCATTCGCGCTGTACCAGGCCTATGACGTCGACCTAGGCGTAAAGGACATTGCCCTCGTCATCCATCAGGCGCGCGGCCTGCCCGATGCCAGCGGCAAGGTTGGTGTCACCGGCTATTGCCTGGGCGGCTTGATGACTTTCCTGAGCGCAGCGCGCACCGATGGCGACGCCTTCGCCGCCTACTACGGCGGCGGCACCGACCAGCACCTCGACGAGCTTGCCAACATCACCGCCCCGCTGCTCTACCATTTGGCGCAAGACGACGAGTTCATCGACCAGGATGCGCAGGCTAGAATCCGCGCGGCACTTGCGGGCAAGGCCGAGCTGCACAGCTATCCCGGCTGCAACCACGCTTTTGCCCGTCCGGGCGGCGCCCACTACGATGCCGCCGCCGCCACCCTCGCCGCCGCCCGCACCGAAGCGTTCTTCGCGCGCACGCTGCGCTGAGGCTGGCGCAAGCCAACACGGCTGAACGCTCCGCCCGGATACCGAACCTTCACCGTCTCTGATCCACGACAGCCTGGCGTCTGCCGGTCCGACCTACCGTAGGGCTTGCTACCCACCGCCGCGCCCGCAACGGGCCGGCGCCGTAGCTTCCGATATGGAAAGGAGTCTGCCATGGCAAGGTTCGGAGTCGAAGCGATCCGCTACTTCAGTCATGCACGCGCCGCAGGCGTGAGCACGGCTGGAGACCTCACCTACACCTTCAACCGCAGTAACGGGTTCGACGCTAAATTGCGCGGGTCCGGCCACACCCGCGCCTTCTACTGGGCCAACACCGACTGCTGGGAAACCGACATCCGCGACAACGACCAGGGCGGCGACGACCGCAACTGGGTCGACGACGTCGACCTGTTCTGGCTCGAAACCCATGGTGGCCACGAAGAAGACGGGCGCGCGCGCATGCTGTACGACGTCGCGCGCAGCGACTGGCGCACCTATTCCAATCGCTGGCAGCTGGGCGAAGACTGGAACAGCGAATGGGTGATGGCCTATTCGTGCGAGACCGTCAACCGCAATCGCGTGACAGGCCTGTGGAACATCTTCGCGCGCATGCATATCTACTGCGGCGCGTGGGAAACCATGTGGGACGGGATCACCACCGACGAATGCGGCGAGGACGTGGCCGACAATCTCACCGACGGCGACACCGTGCACGCGGCCTGGCATAACGGCGTGTCCGACTGGTGGGTCGACAACCACCCGATCACGGTCTGCGTCGGCGATGCCGCCACCTGGAACAACGGCAACATTCGCTGGGAGCGCTCCTACCTGAACCGCGACCATCTGTGGGGACATGGCAACGTGGACCCCGACCTGGCGCCGGCCCAGCAGGCCTGCATCCTGTGGTACTGGACGGAGGGTTAATCATGAACGAACAAGTCCTGATCGACAGCCTGGCAGCCGCCTGCCCCGGCCAACTGCCCGCCCGCGCCGACGTGCTGGCCCTGCCATCCTTTACCCAGGATGCGGTACGGGCACGCGCTACGCGCCTGATCTCGCTGCTGCGCGAAGCCGACGGCTGCTCGCGCGACCACGCCAGCTTCGCCCCGCGCGCCGACCGCACGCTGGTCCAGCTAACGGGCGGCGCCCGCGCCGTGGTCTACCACGCTTCGGGGGCGCTGCAGTTCAGCGCGGGCAACGCGCCGCTCGAAATCCCGTTTGCCCGCGTCGAAGAGCGCGCGCTGCTCCAGCGCCTGGTGGTCGAGGCGGCGCAGCGGCTCAAGCTGGGCGAGTGGACCGGCGACGCCGGCACCCTCGCCTTCGAGCGCCTGTGGCTGTCGAAGGCGCAAGGGGCCGACCTCGAGCGCAGCTCCGAACCGGTGCTGCTGCGCGCCACCGGGGCCTGGCGCCACGCCATCGGCGGCATCCCGGTGCTGGGCGCGGCCTCGGTGGCGCTCACGCTGGCCGGCGACAATTCGCTCGATGCGCTGTCGCTACGCATCCGCCCTGGCGTCACCGAAAAGCTCGACAGCGCCATCATTGTCCCGCCTGACGCCGGCGCGCGGCAAATCGCGCGCAATCTCGCCAGCGTGCTGGGCAACGCCAGGGAACGGCTGGCGGCCGATGCAGTGCGAGTGCGCGCTATGCAGTTCGGTTACCTCGATCTCGGCAAGCGCAAGGCGCAGCGCGTGCTGGCGCCCGTGTATGTGGCCCAGGTCGAAGTAAGGCACAAGCTCGAAACGCAGGGCTATGTGTTCGCGGTGGCGGCTACCGAACGCGCCTACCAGGAGCTGCCGCTGTACGGCACCGACCAGGTGGCGGCGCGTTCCCGCGCCAGCGCGGGCAAGCCCTGTCACGACGACCCGCGTTGACACCTGGGGGGGCTGGCGGGGCCGTTTGCTTGCCCCCCTTTTCTACTTGCACCCTGCGGTTCGGGGGTGCAGGACAGCCCCGCTCATTCACCGAAAGTATGGTCTGATATTCGACACCTTTATATCTGGATGCAAGACGCCGCCCAAGGTATTCACAACTCGTATCGCCGGAATCACGAACCAAAAGTTTGTTTATGGACGATTGCTGCTTATACTGCAATGCAACATCGCAGTATTCACCCCAAGTCGTCCAACCGGAGAACACCATGGCAGCAGCCAAACGCAGCATCCGCCGTTACCTCGCCAGCGCCCTCTCGGCCGTACGCAGCTTCTCGATCGACCTGTATGCCGCCCACGGCGGCTGGGCCCCGTCGGTCCGCGGCTGACTGCCCGGCAGCGCGCCTGAGCAGCTGGTTTGAGCGGCGTGCCCGCCGCTCGCACCTGTTCCGCTTGCCCCGTCCTCCCCGCATCGATGGTGACTACGCTAAAATGCATCTCGCATTTTCTAGCAAGAAAGCTCTTTCTTTTCACTCGGTCCCGAATCCACGATGCGTACACCTGCACTTACACTCTTTGCGGCCTTGCTGTCGCTGCCGGCGGCTGCGTCCACGCCGATTACCCTCGACCAGGCCATGGCCCATCCCGACTGGATCGGCACCCCGGTGGAATCGGCCTGGTGGAGCTGGGATAGCAAGGCGGTGCTTTACAAGCAAAAGCGCGCCGGCTCGCCCGTGCGCGACACCTGGCAGGTGGCGCAGGGCGGCAAGCCGGTACGCGTGCGCGACGCCGACCTGCCCAAGCTCGACGGCGCCGACGTGCTCTACAACCGCGCCGGCAGCCGCGCGCTGATGCTGCGTAACGGCGACCTGTTCGAGCGCGACCTGACCAACGGCGCACTGGTGCAGATCACGCGCGGCGCCAGCAAGCTTGAAGTGCCCCAGTATTCGCACGACGAGCGCAGCGTTTATTACCGCATCGGCACCGACTGGTACGCCTTCGAGCGCGCCAGCAAGGTGGTGGGCCCGGTGGCGCTGCCGCGCGCGGCCAGGGATCCGGCGGTGCCCGAAGAAGACGCCCTGCGCGACCAGCAGCTGCGCCTGATCGCCACCCTCCAGCGCCAGAAAGACCAGCGCGACGCGCTGCGCGAGCGCATGAACGAGCAGCGCCGCCTCGATCCGTCGCTGCCCCCGGCGCCGGTGTATCTAGGCGACAAGGTCACGATCGAAAACAGCATGCTCTCGCCCGACGGCCGCTGGCTGATCGTGGCCACCGCGCCAAAGAACAACGACAATGGCCGTGTCGGCAAGATGCCGCGCTACGTGACCGAGTCGGGCTACGAAGAATTCGACGACCAGCGCACCCGCGTCGGCCGCAACATGCCGGCGGCGCATGCCTTGAAGCTGGTCGACCTGCGCACCAATACCGTGCGCGAGCTTTCGTTCGACGTGCTGCCCGGAATTGGCACCGACCCGCTGGCCGCGCTGCGCGCCGCAGCCAAGAAAGATCCGCTCAAGGGCAACCGCCCGGTGCGGCTAATCGACGGCAACGGCGCCATCGCCTGGAGCGCCGACGGCGCCCGGGTCGCCGTCATGCTGCGCTCGGTCGACAACAAGGATCGCTGGATCGCCACCGTCGACCTGGCAGGCGCGCAGCTCAAACCCATGCACCGCTTGAGCGAACAGGCCTGGGTCAATTACGACAACAACGAATTTGGCTGGCTGCCCGATAACCGCACGCTGTGGTACCTGTCGGAACAGAGCGGCTATTCGCACCTGTACACCCAGGATGCGAATGGCGCGAATGGCACAACTGCGCGCGCCCTCACCTCGGGCAAGTGGGAAGCCTCGGACGTGCGCTGGTCGCGCGACGGCCGCCTGGCCTATGTCATGTGCAACCGCGCCACCCCGGGCGACTACGAAGTATGCGCGGTCGAGGCCAGCAATGGCGCGATCCGCGAAGTGACCAGCCTCGACGGCGTGGAACGCTTCCGCCTGTCGCCGGACGAGCGCAAGCTGCTGGTGCATTATTCAAGCAGCTACACGCCGGTGCAGATCGCCACGGTGGCGGTGGGCGGTGGCGCGGCGACCAGGCTGACCGACACCCGCAGTGCCGAATTCAAGGCGCGCCAGTGGATCGAGCCCGAATACGTGACGGTGCCGTCGAGCGACGGCGGCGACCCGGTCTGGGCCAAGCTGTACCGCCCGGCGCAGCTGGACCCGAACAAGAAATACCCGGTCGTGATGTTCGTGCATGGCGCCGGCTACCTGCAGAACGTCAGTAAGCGCTACCCGAACTACTTCCGCGAGCAGATGTTCCACAACCTGCTGGTCCAGAAGGGCTATCTGGTGCTCGACATGGATTACCGCGCCTCCAAGGGCTACGGCAGCAAATGGCGCACCGCGATCTACCGCCAGATGGGCCACCCGGAACTGGTCGACTATCTCGACGGCGTCAACTACATGGTGACCAAGCACCAGGGCGACGCGAAGAACGTCGGCATCTACGGCGGCAGCTACGGCGGCTTTATGGCCTTCATGGGCATGATGCGCGCACCCGACACCTTCAAGGCCGGCGCCGCATTGCGTCCGGTGACCGACTGGGTGACCTATAACCACGAGTACACCGCCAACATCCTGAACACGCCGGACATCGACCCGCAGGCCTACAAGATCTCGTCGCCGATCGAATATGCCGACAAGCTGCAGGGCCACCTCTTGATCGCGCACGGCATGGTCGACGACAACGTGTTCTACCAGGATTCGGTGCGCATGGCCCAGCGCCTGATCGAACTGAAAAAAGACAACTGGGAACTGGCCAGCTACCCGCTCGAGGCCCACTCTTACGTGCAGCCGGAAGCTTGGTACGACCAGTACCGCCGTATCTATCAGCTGTTCGAGCGTTCGCTCAAGCAGTAAATGCACGTGCAAGGCGCCTCCGGGCGCCTTTTTCGATGGGCGGGCGCATGCGCCTGCGTTCAACGACTACAGGATCCCATGCCGACCACGCCATTTCTCTCTTACGCCCTGGGCCTGCTACTGGCGGCGACGCTTGCCAGCGCTGCGGCCCAGTCGCCCCCAGCCACCGCTGCCACCACCGCCACCGATCCGGCCTATGTCGGGCTGCCGCAGGGCGGCGGCCTCGATGGCGGCATGGTGGCCGAAATTCGCTACGGAAAAACCACGGGCAGCGCGACGCCTGGCGTGACACCGGCCGTGCCGGCAACGCGCATTCCGGGCGCGCTGGCAAGCCTCACGCTCGAAGCCGGCGACGGCGCTCGCAAGGGCCAGCGCCTGCCCTTGACTGTTGGGCAGGTATTCGCCCCCGCGGCGCTCAAGCGCGGCGAGCTGCTGCAGGCGGTGCTGGCCGACGGCAGCACTGTGCCCCTGCAGACCGACATCAAGGCGCGCCATCTCGACGGCTCGGTACGCCACGCGGTCCTGTCGGCGCTCGTTCCCGCGCCCGAACCGGGCAAGCCGCTCGCGCTGGGGCTGGTCAAGGCGACGCGTCCCGACCTGGCAAAGACGGGCCAGGGACACGACGCCAGCCTCGAAGCGCTCCTGCGCGGCGGCACCGACGCCAGGGTGGAGCTGACCCTGGACGGCACGACCTATACCGCGGCCCTGGGCCGCCTGCTGGCCACCTCTGCTCCTACGCTGTGGCTCGACGGCCCGGTGGCGCGCGAATGGCAGGTGGCGGCGCCGCTCGCGGGCCCGGGCGGCCAGCCCCATCCCCACCTGGCGGCACGCTTCGCCGTGCGCTGGTATCCGGCACTGGCCAAGGCGCGTATCGACCTGACGATCGAGAACACCTGGGCGTTTGCGCCCGCACCGCAGAACTTCACGTATGACGTCCGGGTAAGCGTGGACGGCAAGCAGGTCTACGCCAGGAAAGACCTGACGCATTACCACCATGCGCGCTGGCGCAAGCTGTTCTGGACGGGCGATGCGCCCGATGTCCACGTACGGCATGACACCCGCCAGCTGATCGCCTCGCTGGCCCTGCCCAACTACGACCAGTCCATCCAGATCGACGAGCGCACCCTCGCGGGCATGCACGCGCGCTGGACCGGCGCGCAAGTGGAACCGATGGGCATCGGGCTGGCAATGGCGGCCATGCCGACCACCGGAGGCCGGCCCGATATCGGCCTGCTGCCCGCGTGGGCCGCCATCTATCTGCTGGGCATGGACCGCCGTGCCGGCGAGATGACCATCGGGACCGCCACGCTGGCAGGCAGCTGGTCGATGCATTATCGCGACGTGCGCACCGGCTTGCCCGTCAGCCTGCTCGACTTTCCGTACATGACCATCGTCGGCAACCCGGGCGATACCCGCAATCCCGCCACCGGCAAGCAGGAACTGTTCCCCGGCTGCGCAGCGCCCGGCGCCTGCAAGACTCCCTACCAGCACGATATCCCCCACCAGCCCGCGTTCTCCTACCTGCCCTACCTGGTCACTGGCGACTACTACCACCTTGAAGAGCTCCAGTTCTGGGCGATGTACGATGTGTTCTCGTCCAATCCCGGCTACCGCGACAACCGCAAGGGGCTGCTGCGGCCGGAGCAGGTGCGGGGCCAGGCCTGGGCCCTGCGCACGCTCGGCCAGGCCGCCTACATCACGCCCGACGAGCATCGTCTCAAGCGCGACTTCCTGCAACTCCTCGACGCCAACCTGGACTGGTACAACGCAACGTACACGCACAACCCGCAGGCCAATGCGCTGGGTATCATCGTCAACGGCTATGCGCTGGTCTACACCGAGGGGCGCGGCATGGCACCGTGGCAGGACGACTTCTTCACGGCGGCAGTTGGTCATCTGGCCGAACTCGGTTTCGCCAAGGCGCGCGAGCTGCTGGTGTGGAAGGCAAGGTTTCCGGTCTCGCGCATGACCGGCAAGGGCATGTGCTGGATCAGCGGGGCCATGTACAGCATGAACGTGCGCGCCAGCGCGGCGGCGCCTTTCTATCCGGCCATCGGCGAAGCCTATCGTGCCAGCATTGCGCCCGAACTGCGCGAACTGCCCTGTGCGGGGTCCGACATGGCGCAAGCGCTCAAGCTGCGCACGGGCGAGATGACCGGCTATTCGTCGGGCGACAGCGGCTTTCCGTCGAATATGCAGCCGGCCCTGGCCTATGCGGCCGACGTGCTGGGCGAGGATGGGTTAAAGGCCTGGCGCCAGTTCATGGCGCGCAGCGTCAAGCCCGACTATGGCAGCGGGCCGCAGTTCGCCATCGTGCCTCGCTGACGGCTATTGCCCCGCCAGGAAGTCCAGCAGCGTGAGCGCCACCACCTTGGTGGCGCGCCGCAAGTCTTCCAGCTGCAGGTGCTCGTCGGCCTTTTTCGCATTCGATTCTGGCACCGTGCGCGGACCGGCCCCATACAGCACCGCCGGGATGCCGCGCTCGCCGTACAGGCGCGCATCCGCATACAGGGGCGTGCCCTGCGCCGGAATATCTTCGCCCATGATGGCGCGACCGTGACGCTGGATGCTGGCCACCAGCTGGTCCGACCCCGGCAGCGGGCGCAGCGCATGCGACAGCAGCAGGCGCCGGATCTCGAGCCGGATGCCGGGCATGCCGGCCACGGCGTCCTCGACCAGCGCCCGCACCTGCGCCTCGACCGCGACCGGGTCTTCTTCGGGAATCATGCGGCGGTCCATCTTCATGACCACCCTGCCCGGCACCACGTTGGTATTGGTGCCGCCATCGATGCGGCCAACCAGCATCGTGGGCGAATCGATGCCTGGAACTTGCGACTTGATCTTCTTGAGCTCCGGCAGCTGGCCATAGATCGCGTTCAGGATGCGGGTGGCCGCCTGCAGCGCATCGACCGCGGTCTCGGGCATGGCGCCGTGGCCGGCCTTGCCGTGCACCGTCAGCTCCAGCTGCAGGCAGGCGTTATGGGCGGTGACGATGTGATAGCTGAAGCCCGCGGCGATGACGTAATCGGGCCTGCTCAAGCCGTTTTCGAGCAGCCAGCAGGGACCGAGCAGGCCGCCGAATTCCTCGTCGTAGGTGAAGTGCAGTTCGAGCGCGCCCTGGAGCGCGACGCCAAGCGCTTCCAGCGCGCGCACGGCAAATACATAGGTGGCGAAATCGCCCTTCGATACGGCGGTGGCGCGGCCGTAGATGGCGCCGTCGACGATCTCGGCGCCATACGGCGGATGACTCCAGCCTTCGCCCGGCGGCACCACGTCGCCATGCGCGTTCAGCGCCAGCGTCGGGCCGCCGTCGGCGTAGCGGCGGCGCACGATCAGGTTGGTGATGCTCTCCATGCCGTAGGCGCGCACCTGCGCTTCGGGCACGGCATGCTGCTCGGCGGTCCAGCCATAGGCGTGCAGCATGCCGGCCACCGCCTGCGCATGCGGTGCGTTATTGCCCGGCGGGGTATCGGTCGGAATGCGTACAACCTGCTGCAAAAAGGCCACTTCTTCGTCGAAGTGCTGGTCGATCCAGGCCAGCAGCCGTTCCTGATGTTGCGTGTTCATGGCTTGTTCCCCGCTCATGGTTGTCCCGTCGTGGCGCCGGCCTCGAACCAGGCGCCGATCTGCGCCCGCTCGGCCTCGGTCATGTTGGTCAGGTTCGCCAGCGGCATCGCCTTGACCTGCACCGTCTGCTGGTAAATGCGCAGCGCGTTGCGGCTCACCAGTTCTGGCGTGTCCAGCATGACGCCCGCCGGTGCCGTGGCAAAGCCCGGCTGGGTCGGCTGCTGCGCGTGACAAGACACGCAGCGCTGGTCGATGATGGTGCGCACTTCGGCGAAGCGCGCGGCCGCGTCCGCTGGCGCCGGCGCGCCCGCCTGCAGCGGGGCCCTGGGCGCGATCGCCACCGCCAGTCCCAGCAACAGCGCCACGCCCGCCGCCGGATACTTCCATTCGATGCGGCCCCGGTGGCGCAGGTTGAAGAAGTGGCGGATCAGCACACCGGCCGCCATGATCACGCCCAGCACCGCCCACGCATGCTCATGGCCGTAGGTCATCGCATAGTGGTTGCTGATCATGATGAACAGCACCGGCAGCGTGAAGTAGTTGTTATGCACGCTGCGCTGCTTGGCCTTGATGCCGTGGATCGGGTCGGGCTGTTGGCCCGAGGTCAAGGCCTTGACCATCTTGCGCTGGCCGGGGATGATCAGCATCGCCACATTTGCCACCATCATGGTGCCGATCATCGCGCCCACGTGCAGGTAGGCGGCGCGGCCGCTCAGGAGCGTGCCCAGCACGTAGCTGCTGGCCACCAAAAAGGCGAAGATGGTCAGGCCGAAGGCCAGGTCGTGCTTGCCCAGCGGTGAGCGGCACAGCAGGTCGTAGACGAGCCAGCCCAGCACCAGGCTGGCCAGGCCGATGCCGACCGCCTGCCCGCTACCCAGGTCCGCGACGCTGCGGTCGACCATCATGGCCTGCGCATTGAGGTAGTAGACGATGACCAGCAGCGCGAAGCCGGAGATCCAGGTGGAATACGCTTCCCACTTGAACCAGTGCAGTTCCTGCGGCAGTGCGCTTGGCGCCACCAGGTATTTCTGCGGATTGTAGAAACCGCCGCCATGCACCGCCCACAGCTCGCCGGCCACCCCTTTCCGGGCCAGCTCGGAGCCGGGCGCGGGCGGGCGGATGGTGTTGTCGAGCCAGACGAAATAAAACGACGCACCGATCCAGGCGATGCCGGTGATGATGTGCAGCCAGCGCAGCAGCAGGTTGAACCATTCGAGCACATACGGCCCGAGATATCCGAAAACGTCCATGGGGCTTCCTGGTTGGCGGTATCCCTCGACAATACGGGATTTCCATTTCTGCAACATGAAAACTGGCGTATATTCGACATAACCAGTTTGATATAGCCGTGTAGATATAATCCGTTGAAAGCGCATCGATGTCCAGCCTGCCCCAGCACCTCGACCTGCACCTGATCCGCATCCTGTACCTGCTGCTGGTCGAAAAGAACGTGTCGCGCGTGGCCCTCAAGCTGAACCAGCCGCAGCCTTCGATCTCGGCCTCGCTGCGCAAGCTGCGCGAGCTGACCGGCGATCCGCTGCTGGTGCGTGGCGCGCGCGGCATGGTGCCGACCCAGCATGGCGAGAGCCTGCTCGAGCCGGCCAAGCGCATCCTCGACGAAACCGAGAACCTGTTCATGCGCAAGTCGCCCTTCGTGCCGGAACAGGCCAGGCGCACCTTCCACATCGCCGCGCCAGACTACCTCGACACCCAGTTCCTGCCCAATGTGGTGGCAGCGCTGCGCCAGGGTGCGCCCGGCAGCAAGCTGGTGTTCCATAGCCTGGGGCCCGGCGTGGATTACCTGCGCATGCTTTCCGATGGCGAGATGGACCTGGTGATCGCCAACTGGGACGAGCCGCCTGCGCACCTGCACATCTCGAAGCTGTTCGAAGACCCGATCATCTGCACCATGCGCGCCGACAGCCCGTATGCGCGCCGCACCGCCGCCGACGCCATGACCATCGAGGATTATCTCGGCCTGCCGCACGTGGCGCCCTCGCAGATGCTGCCGGGCTACCACGGCGTGATCGACGCCTGGCTGGAGCGCCACGGCATGCAGCGCAAGGTTGCCGTCGAATCGCCCTATTTCGGCGTGATTCCCTACATGCTGACCCAGAGTGACCTGGTGCTGACCACCGGTCGCCAGTTCATCCGCTTCTACGAGCGTATCCTGCCGCTGAAGAGTTTCACGGTGCCGATCAAGTTTCCGCCGATGCGCTTCTACCAGCTCTGGCACCAGCGCGTGCACCAGTCGACCGAGCACAAATGGCTGCGCGACCAGGTGAGCGCCGCCGCGCGCGCGCTGGTAGCGAAGTAAGCGCAATACTGGCTATGCGAGCCAGCGTATAAGCTGATGGGGTTGCAGGATTTATCATCCCGGGATTGAATAAGGCCGACCATGACCACCTTGCACGAGCTCAATAGCTGCGACCGCGGCGCCTTCGTCGCGTCCTTGCGCGGCATCTACGAACATTCGCCCTGGATCGCCGAGTGCGCGTGCGTGCTGCGCCCGTTCGCCAGCCTGGCCGCGCTCAAGCAGGCGCTGCAGGCAGTGGTGACGCTGGCGCCGCGAGAGCAGCAGCTGGCCCTGCTGCGTGCCCATCCGGAACTGGCCGGCAAGGCGGCGGTCGCCGGCGAACTCACCGCCGAATCCACCGGCGAACAGGCCGCCTCGGGCCTGGACCGCTGCAGCATCGACGAGTACGCCCTGCTGCAGCAACTCAATGCCACCTACAAGGACAAGTTCGGCTTTCCCTTCATCCTCGCCGTCAAGGGTCCGACCGGCAAGGGCCTGACGCGCGCCGCCATCATCGAGACCTTCGCGCGCCGCCTGAGAAACCAGCCTGCCGACGAACTGGCCGAATGCCTGCGCCAGGTGCATCGCATCGCCGAGATCCGCCTCAACGAACTGCTCGGCGTGCAGCACCTGTTCGGACCGCAGGTCATGGCCTGGGCCGAGCAGCTTGGCGCCATCAGCGACAGTCCGGACGTCCTTACCTGCGCCTACCTGACGCCGGCGCACCAGCGCACCGCTGCGCAGCTGCTCCAGTGGATGCGCGAGGCGGGCATGGATGCCCACATCGACGCCGTCGGCAACGTGGTAGGACGCTACGCGGCGGCGCAGCCCGAGGCAAAAACCCTGCTCACCGGCTCGCACTACGACACCGTGCGCAACGGCGGCAAATACGATGGCCGGCTCGGCATCCTGCTGCCGATTGCCCTGGCCCGCCACCTGGCGCAGCGCGGCGAACGCCTGCCCTTCCACCTCGAGGTGATCGGCTTTGCCGAAGAAGAAGGCGTGCGCTTTCGCAGCACCTTCCTGGGCAGCAGCGCCGTTACCGGGCGCTTTAGTCCCATCCTGCTCGAGCAGCACGACAGCGAAGGCGTGAGCATGCGCGAAGCCCTCGTCGCGGCAGGCCACGATCCGGCGGCGATCGCCGGCATTGCACGCGACCCGGCGGCACTGCTCGGCTTTGTCGAAGTGCATATCGAACAGGGACCGGTGCTGCTCGAGCGCGGACTGCCGGTCGGCGTGGTCACCGCGATCGCTGGCAGTTCGCGCTACCTGGTCGAACTGGGGGGCGTGGCCAGCCACGCCGGCACCACCCCGATGGGCATGCGGCGCGATGCCGCCGCCGCCGCCGCCGAGATCGTGCTGCTGGTCGAGGCGCGCTGCGCCGGACGCGGCTCGCTGGTGGGCACGGTCGGCCAGCTCGAGGTGCCATCCGGCTCGGTCAACGTAATCCCCGGCCAGTGCCGGCTCTCGCTCGACATTCGCGCGGCCAGCGACGAAGACCGGCTGGCCGCGGTAGACGAGATCCTGGCCGGCATTAGCGCGATCTGCGCGCGCCGCGGCATCGACGAAAAACTCTGGAAGCTGGTGCAAGCCGATGCCGCGCCCTGCGCGCCGCGCCTGATGGAGCGGCTGGGCCAGGCCATCGAAGCGAGCGGCCTGCCGCGCTACGACCTGTGTTCGGGCGCCGGCCACGACGCCATGCAGATGGCGCAGATCACCGACGTGGCGATGCTGTTCACGCGCTGCGGCAACGGCGGCATCAGCCACAATCCGCTCGAGACCATGACCGCGGACGACGCCGAGATCGCGGGGCAAGTGCTGCTCGCCTTCTTGCGCGAACTGTCACCATGACTAATGGCACATGCGCTCGGCGCGCCCTGCCCCGACCATGCCTGGACGCGGCCTTAACGAGGACATTCGCGTCGTGGTGTGGCCGTGCAGGCGGCGCCGGTCGCCGCGTGCGGATCAGCTTTGCTTGGTCCCGTGGCGCAGCAGCGACAGGATGACCAGCGCGAACAGCGCACTGAGCACCGCGGTCGCCTCGCGCCCCATGCCGGCGGCAATGCCAACCGCCGCGGTCAGCCAGACGCTGGCGGCCGTGGTCACGCCCCGGATGTCGTTCTTGCTGGAGTGCTTCATGATTGCGCCGGCGCCAATGAAGCCGATGCCAGCGGTCACGCCCTGCAAGACCCGCGACATGTCGCCCAGCTGCATGCCGGCCTGCAGCGGGATCAGCACGAACAGCGCCGCGCCGAGCGAGACCAGCATGTGGGTACGCAGGCCGGCCGACGCGCCCACGGTCTCGCGTTCATAGCCCAGTATGCCGCCCAGCGCCACCGCCACCAGCAGGCGCAGGCACACGCGGGTGATCTCTTCCGGGCTGCCCAGATCTGAAAATTCCTGCAGTATCGTATTCCAGCTGCGCTCCATCCACACCTTGCCATCCTCCCATGTTTGCGCCAAATGATGCCAGCCAAACAAGTTCGGTGTCGCCACGCTCGGCCGTGGCCGCCACCCGGCGCCTCAGGCCACGATGCCGGCGCGCTCCAGCATGGCATGCAGCAGCACGTTGCAGCCGGCTTCCAGGTGGGCCGGTTGCGCGTCTTCGATCTCGTTGTGGCTGATGCCATCCTTGCAGGGCACGAAGATCATGCCCGACGGCGCGACCCGGGCCGCGTAGATGGCGTCGTGGCCGGCGCCGGAGACCACGTCCATCGTCGAATAGCCCAGCTTTTCGGTGGCGGCGCGCACCGCGCCCACGCAGTCCGGGTGGAACGGGCAAGGCGGGTAGTACGACACGCGTTCGAGGTCGATCGCCAGGGCGCTGTCCTGGCGCGTTTTCGCCACAAAGGCGAGCATCTCTTCGTGCATGGTAGTGAGCAGCGCCTCGCTCACGTTGCGCAGGTCGATGCTGAACTTGACCCGCCCCGGGATCACGTTGCGGCTGTTCGGGAACACCTCCACCATGCCGACCGTCCCCCGGCCGTAGGGCGGATAGCGGTTCGCGATCTGCACGACTTCCTGCATGATCACGGTCGCCACCTGCAGCGCATCGCGGCGCAGCGCCATCGGGGTCGGTCCGGCATGCGCTTCCATGCCACACACCACGCAGTCATACCAGGACAGGCCCATTACCGCCGGCACCACCCCGATCACCTTGTCGGCGTCCTCGAGCACCGGGCCCTGCTCGATATGGGTCTCGAAATAGGCGCCGATCGGGTGCCGGCCCGGCACTTCGTCGCCCAGGTAGCCGATGCGTTCGAGTTCGTCGCGCACGCTCTTGCCTTCGGAGTCCAGCGCGGCATAGGCGCTGTCCAGGCTGAAGGCGCCGCAGAACACGCCCGAGCCCATCATCACGGGCACGAAGCGCGACCCTTCCTCGTTGGTCCAGAACGCGACCTCGATCGGGGCTTCGGTCTGGATGTTCATGTCGTTCAGGGTACGCACCACTTCGAGCCCGGCCAGCACGCCATAGTTGCCGTCGAACTTGCCGCCAGTCGGCTGGGTGTCGACGTGGCTGCCGGTAACGATCGGGGGCAAGGCCGGGTTGCGCCCTGCGCGCCGCATGAAGACGTTGCCGATCTGGTCGACCGTGATCGCCAGGCCGGCGTCCCGCGCCCACTGGACGACCAGGTCGCGTCCCTGGCGATCCAGATCGGTCAAGGCCAGGCGCTTGACGCCGCCCTTGGCGGTGGCGCCGATCGCGGCCAGGTCCATCAGCGACGCCCACAGGCGCGCGCCGTCGATGGCGAGCATGCCCTTGTTCAGTTGGTTCATGGTGCTCTTCTCCTGGTTCAGGCGACGGTGGCGGCAAACGCCGGGCGTTCGAGGTAGCGGCCGGCGCCGGGTTCGGCGCGCAGTTCGCCACGCTCGAACACCAGTTTGCCGGCGGCCAAGGTATGGGTCGGGATGCCGCGCACCGTGCGGCCCTCGAACACATTGAAGCCGCCTTTCGAGAACTGGGTCTTGGCCGAGATGGTGCGGGTGCCGTTCGGGTCCCATACCACGATGTCGGCGTCCGCCCCCGGCGCGATGACACCCTTGCGCGGGTAGATATTGAAGATCTGGGCGGCGTTGGTGGAGGTGACGCGCACGAATTCCGATGGCGTGAGCAGGCCGCGGTTGACGCCCGCATCCCAGATCACGGCCATGCGCTCTTCCACGCCGCCGCAGCCGTTCGGGATGCGCGTGAAGTCGTCCTTGCCAGCTGCCTTCTGCTCGGCGCAGAAGGTGCAGTGATCGGTCGCGGTAGTATGCAGGTTGCCGCCGCGCAGGCCCTGCCACAATGCTTGCTGGTGATGCTTGCTCCGGAATGGTGGGCTCATGACGTGGGCACGCGCGAATTCGGGATCGGGGTGGCGGTAGACGCTGTCGTCGATGACCAGGTGGCCAGCCAGCGCTTCGCCGTACACGCGCTGGCCCCTGGCGCGCGCGCGCGCGATGGCGTCGAGCGATTCGGCGCACGACACATGCACGATATACACCGGCGTGCCCAGCACGTTGGCAATCGCGATCGCCCGGTTGGCCGCTTCGGCTTCGACCTCGGGCGGGCGCGAGAGCGGATGGGCTTCGGCGCCGCGGATGCCCTTGGCCAGCAACTCCTGCTGCAACTGGTAGACCAGCTCGCCGTTTTCGGCATGCACGGTTGGCATCGCACCCAGTTCGAGCGCGCGCCGGAAGCTCTTCACCAGGGTTTCGTCGTCGGCCATGATGGCGTTTTTATAGGCCATGAAGTGCTTGAAGCTGTTGACGCCGTGCTCGCGCACCAGCACTCCCATTTCTTCGTGCACCGACGCGTCCCACCAGGTCACGGCGACATGAAAGGTGTAGTCGGCAGCCGATTTCTCGGCCCAGCCGCGCCAGGTATGGAAGGCGTCGAGCAGGGATTGCTGTGGATTCGGAATCACGAAGTCCATGATCGTGGTGGTGCCGCCCGCCAGGCCGGCGGCGGTGCCGGTAAAGAAATCGTCGGCGCTGACAGTGCCCATGAAGGGCAGTTGCATGTGGGTATGGGTGTCGATCCCGCCCGGCATCACGTACTGGCCGCCGGCGTCGATGGTCGAGGCGCCGCTTGGGGCCTCGAGGTTCTCGCCGACCGCCACCACCTTGGCGCCCTCGCACAGCACGTCGGCGCGAAATGCGCGGTCGGCGTTCACCACGGTACCGCCTCGGATCAGGGTCATCATGAAATATCGCTCCTTGGTTCAGGAAGGCCGCGCGGCCAGGACAGGCAGTCGGTGACCCCGCATCATGGCGCCGTAGACGAGCGCCGCAATGGCCACGCCGACGAACCATGCGTAGGTGTAGATGGTTTGGAATGCCACGCCCACATCCGGGAACGATGCCGGGAAGGCCGCGTTCAGGAAACCGGGGATATTGGGCAGCACGCCCAGCACGAAGGCCACGATGGCGGCCATGTTCCAGCCATTCCCGTACGAATAGATGCCGTCGTCGACATACATCTGGGCCACATCGAGCTCGGTCTTGCGCACCAGGTAATAGTCGACGATCAGGATGCCGGCGATCGGCCCAAGCAGCGCCGAATATCCGACCAGCCAGGTGAAGATGTAGTTCTGGGTCGTCTCCAGTATCTTCCAGGGCATCATCACCAGGGCCAGGCCGGCGGTGATATAGCCGCCCATCCGGTAGCTGACCGCGCGCGGCGCCAGCGCCGAAAAGTCATAGGCCGGGCCCACCAGGTTGGCCGCCAGGTTGACGCTGATCGTGTCGATCAGCAGCACGATCAGGGCCACCAGCACCGCGATGCCTTCCATGCGGCTGGCCAGGTCGACCGGGTCCCATAGCGCCTTGCCGTACAAGACCACGGTGGCCGAGGTGACGATGACCGCCAGCGCGGCCAGCAATCCCATCGGCAAGGGCAATCCCACGCTCTGGCCGATGATCTGGTCGCGCTGGGTCTTGGCAAAGCGGGTGAAATCGGGAATATTCAGCGCCAGCGTGGCCCAGAAGCCGATCATGGCCGTGAGCGAAGGCCAGAACACCTGCCAGAACTGCCCTTCTTTCGCGCCGCCCGGCACGAAGGCTGATGGGCGTTCGAGCAAGGGCCCAAAGCCGCCGGCACGCTCGTAGACCCACCACAGCAGCACGAAGCAGATCGCGATCTTCAAGGGCGCGGTATAGGTCTCGAGCTTGCGGATCGAATCGATGCCGTGCACGATGAAATACAGCTGGATTGCCCAGAAGCCCAAAAAGCACAGCAGCTGCGCCAGGTTGATGCCAAGGCCGGCGATGGCCTCGCCGCCGATCGGCGCACCGTTCATCACACCCAGCAGGGTATAGATCATGCTGCCGCCGAACCAGGTCTGGATGCCGTACCAGCCGCAGGCGACGATGGCGCGCATCAGCGCAGGCAGCTTGGCGCCACTGGTGCCGAACGACGTGCGGGCCAGCACCGCGTAGGGAATGCCGTATTTGGTACCGGCGTGACCGATCAGCAGCATCGGCACCAGCACGATGGTGTTGGCCAGAAAAACCGTGTAGACCGCCTGCCAGCCGGACATGCCCGATTCGATCAGGCTGCTCGATAGCGTATAGGCCG
The DNA here is from genome assembly GCF_024802625.1 of Massilia sp. H6. Classification (NCBI taxonomy): domain Bacteria; kingdom Pseudomonadati; phylum Pseudomonadota; class Betaproteobacteria; order Burkholderiales; family Oxalobacteraceae; genus Massilia; species Massilia sp. H6. The sequence continues at coordinate 1,267,854 of NZ_CP103371.1, read as the reverse complement.
GAATGCACATCACCATGCCGATCCACAGCGCCGCGAAGTGGTACCAGCGCCAGGTGCGCTGGGCCGCCGTGGTCGGGGCCAGGTCGGCGTTCCAGAGATCTGAACTTGCGTTGCCCTGCATATCGAACCCTTTTCATCGCTGAAGAAAGATGCAAACAAGCGGTGCGCCATCGAACCGGCGCGTAGCGCCGGGCGCGCGGCCAATCAAGCTACAACCGGCGGCTCCACACGCGGATTCCTCGGATCTTGCGTCCAGTTCATGTACGGCTTTGCGCTGGGCTGCGGCACCATGGTGATGCAGGCCTCTACCGGGCAGGTGATCTCGCACAGGTTGCAGCCTACGCATTCGTGCGTGATCACCTCGTAGCGCCGGTTACCCAATTGGTCCAGCGAACGGCCCACGGCCTGGTGCGAGGTGTCCTCGCAGGCCACATAGCACTTGCCGCACTTGATGCACTTGTCCTGGTCGATCTGCGCGATCACGTGGTAGTTCATGTCCAGGTATTTCCAGTCGGTCGTGTTCGGTACCGCCCGGCCCGAGAACGCGGCGATGCTGGCATAGCCCTGCGTATCCATCCAGCGCGACAGGCCGTCCTTCATCTCTTCGACGATCCGGAAACCATGCAGCATCGCGGCGGTACACACCTGTACCGAGCCGGCGCCCAGCGCGATGAATTCGGCCGCGTCGCGCCAGCTGCCGATGCCGCCGATGCCGGAAATCGGCAGGCCGCGGGTCAGCGGATCGCGCGCGATCTCGGCCACCATGTTCAGTGCGATCGGCTTGACTGCCGAGCCGCAATAGCCGCCGTGGGTGCTGGCATTGCCCACCACCGGAAAGGCCACCATGCGCTCCAGGTCGAGGTGGGTGATCGAGTTGATGGTGTTGATCAGCGAGACGGCGTCCGCCCCGCCGGCCAACGCCGCCCGCGCCGGGGCGCGCACGTCGGTGATGTTCGGGGTGAGCTTGACGATGACCGGCAGGCGCGAATGCTTCTTGCACCAGCCCGTCACCATCTGCACATATTCCGGCACCTGTCCCACCGCCGCCCCCATGCCGCGCTCGGGCATGCCGTGCGGGCAGCCGAAATTGAGTTCGATGCCGTCGGCGCCGGTCGCTTCCACCAGCGGCAGGATCGCCGCCCACAGCGCTTCTTCGCAAGGCAGCATCAGGGACACGATCATGGCACGATCCGGCCAGGCCTTTTTCACCTGGGTGATCTCGCGCAGGTTGATCTCCAGGCTGCGGTCGGTGATCAGCTCGATGTTATTGAAGCCGATCACTTCGCGGTTCTTGCCATAATGGGCCGAATAGCGCGACGAAACATTGACCGCCGGCGGGTCTTCGCCCAGCGTCTTCCATACCACGCCGCCCCACCCGGCCTCGAAGGCGCGCACCACGTTATACGCCTTGTCGGTCGGCGGCGCCGAGGCTAGCCAGAACGGGTTCGGGCTCTTGATGCCGCAGAAATCGATGCTCAGGTCGGCCATGCTGCCTCCGTTGTCGACTGGATGTCCTGGTGGATGCTCAGCGCGGCCAGTTTGCCATGCTGGACCGCCTGCACCGTCAGGTCCTGGCCCGGTGCGACGCAGTCGCCGCCGGCGTAGATGCCGGGCAGCGCGGTGCGAAAGCGCGCATCGATCCAGATACGCTCGCCTTCTTTCGACAGTTCACGCGCAAGCGGCTCGTTCAGGCCGCCATCGTCCATGCTTTGGCCGATGGCCTTGAACACGGCATCGGCGGCAATCTCGAGGGAGCCCGAGGTCGCCACCAGCCGCCCTTGTTCCATGCGGGTCTGTTCGAAACGCATGCCGGTCACGCGGCCGGCGTCATCGAGCAGCACCTCCAGCGGCGCCGCCCAGGTACGGATACGCACGTAATTGGCCTTGGCGATTTCGATCTCGTGGCCGGTGGCGCTCATCGATTCGAGCCCGCGGCGGTAGACCAGGGTCACGTCTTCGGCGCCAAGGCGCTTGATCTGCACCGCCATGTCGATGGCGGTATTGCCCGCGCCAATCACGAGCGCGCGGCGCGGCACCGGCAGCACCGACAGGTCGCTGGCCTGGCGCAGCGCGGCAATGTAGTCCACCGCTGCCATCAGGCCCGGCGCGTTCTCGCCCGTCAGGCCAAGCGAGCGGCTGGCCGCCAGCCCGATGCCCAGGAACACCGCGTCAAAGCGCGTGTGCAGCTCGGCCAGGCTCAGGTTTTCGCCCAGCTTGCGGCCGTATTCGATGTGGATGCCGCCAATCGACAGCAAAAACTCGACCTCGTTGCGCGCAAACTCGCCCGGCAACTTGTACCTGGCGATGCCATATTCGTTCAGGCCACCCGCCTTGGCGCGCGCCTCAAAAACCACTACGTCGTTACCGAGCATGGCCAGCCGGTGCGCGCAGGACAGGCCGGCCGGGCCGGCGCCGACCACGGCAATGAGCTTGCCGGTGGACGCCGCACGCTCGAACGGGTGAGCGGCGAAGCCGGCATGGTCAATGGCATAGCGCTGCAGCAGGCCGATGCGCACCGGCTCGCGCTCGGCGGGGTTGTTGCGCACGCAGGCGTCCTCGCACAGGATCTCGGTGGGACAGACACGGGCACAGCTGCCACCGAAAATATTCGCCTTCAGGATGCCGACCGCCGCACCCGTGAGGTTCTGGTCATGGATGTTCTTGATGAAGCTGGCCACGTCGATGCCGGTCGGACAGGCATTCATGCAGGGAGCGTCGTAGCAGTACAGGCAACGCGCCGCCTCGAGCGCCGCCTGGCGAGCGCTGAAGGGAGGCGCCAGGTCGGTGAACTGCGCCGCGAGCTCGCCGTTCGACCCGCTGGCTGGGGGCAGGTGCTGGAGTGATTCGATCATGAGCATCCTTATGCGATGTGTAGAATCGGCCGGCTTACTTCATCTGGGGAAAGGAGAACTCGGGGCCACTGCTCGCTGCGCTGGTGCTGGGCACTGGCCAGCGCTCCATCACCGCCTTGTGGCGCGTATAGAAACGCACGCCTTCGGGGCCGTAGGCATGGTGGTCGCCGAACAGGCTGCGCTTCCAGCCGCCAAAGCTGTTGAAGGCCATCGGCACCGGCAGCGGCACGTTGACGCCGACCATGCCGACTTCGATCTGGCGCACGAACTCGCGCGCCACGCCGCCGTCGCGCGTGAAGATCGCCACGCCATTGCCGTATTCGTTGGCGTTGATGAGTTTTACCGCGCTGCCGACGTCGGGCAGGCGCACCACGCACAGCACCGGGCCGAAGATCTCTTCCTGGTAGATCGTCATGTCGGGCGTGACATGGTCGAACAAGGTGCCGCCCACGAAGAAGCCTTGTTCACAGCCGCTGACGCTGCAGCCACGGCCATCGACCACCAGGGTGGCGCCTTGCTCGACGCCCTGCCCGATCAGGCGCTCGATGCGTTCCTTGGCGGCGGCGCTGACCACCGGGCCCATTTCCGCGCCTTCGCTCATGCCGTCGCCGATCTTGAGCCGGGCGGTGCGTTCGGCCAGGCCGCTGACCAGGCGGTCGGCCGCGTCGCCGATGGCTACCGCCACCGAGATCGCCATGCAGCGCTCGCCGGCCGAACCGTAGGCCGCGCCGATCAGGGCGTCGACCGCCATGTCCATGTCGGCGTCGGGCATCACCACCATGTGGTTCTTGGCGCCGCCCAGCGCCTGCACCCGCTTGCCGTTGGCACTGCCGCGCGAATAGATGTATTCGGCGATCGGCGTCGAGCCCACGAAGCTGATGGCCTGGATGTCGCGGTGTTCCAGCAGCGCGTCGACTGCCACCTTGTCGCCCTGGATCACGTTGAACACGCCATCTGGCAGGCCGGCTTGCTGGAGCAGGCGCGCATGCAGCAGCGACGGCGACGGGTCGCGCTCGGACGGCTTCAGGACAAACGTATTGCCGCACGCAATCGCGACCGGGAACATCCACATCGGCACCATCACCGGGAAATTAAACGGGGTGATGCCAGCCACCACGCCCAGGGGCTGGCGCATCGACCAGGCATCGATGCCGCGCGCGATCTGGTCGGAAAATTCGCCCTTGAGCAGGTGCGGAATGCCGACCGCGAACTCGACGATCTCGATGCCGCGCGCGACTTCTCCTTGCGCGTCGGCGAAGGTCTTGCCATGCTCGCGCGTGATCAGCGCCGCGAATTCATCGGTGTGCTGCTGGCACAGCTCCAGGTACCTGAACAGGACGCGGGCGCGCGCCAGCGGCGGGGTGGCGGCCCAGGCCGGAAAGGCGGCGCGCGCCGCCGCCACCGCCGCGTCGACGTCGCGCGGCTCGGCCAGCGCCACCCGCGCGCAGGGCTCGCCCCGTGCCGGATTGAAGACATCGAGCTGGCGCGTGCCTTCGCGATGGGCCTGCTGGCCGTTGATGAAATGCGAAATGATCGTCATGGGGTCAGTCCAGGTTCTTGAGTACGTTGGCCAGCTTGCCGAACAGTTCGTCGATATGCTGCTTGGTGAGGACCAGCGGCGGTGACAGTGCGATGATGTCGCCCGTTACGCGGATCAGGATGCCGTCAGCGAAGGCCTGCTTGAAGGCGCTGAAGGCACGCGCGCCCGGCTTGCCGGCGATGGGTTCGAGTTCGATCCCGGCCACCAGGCCGATCGAGCGGATATCGATCACGTGCGGCAGGCCGCGCAGCGCATGCAGCGCGTCTTCGAAATAGGGCTGCACGCTGGCGGCGTTCTCGACGATGCCCTGTTCGCGCAAGACTTCGAGCGTGGCGATCGCTGCCGCGCAGGCCAGCGGGTGGCCCGAATAGGTATATCCGTGAAACAGTTCGATGCCGGCCGGCGCGTCCATGAAGGCATCGTGGATGAAGCGCTTGGTAAACACCGCGCCCATCGGCACCACGCCATTGGTCAGGCCCTTGGCGGCGGTCATCATGTCCGGCTCGACGCCAAAATAGTCGCTGGCGAACGGCGTCGCCAGGCGGCCAAAGCCGGTGATGACTTCGTCGAAGATCAACAGGATGCCATGCTTGTCGCAGATCTCGCGCAGGCGCTTGAGATAACCTTTCGGCGGCACCAGCACGCCGGTGGAACCGGCCACCGGCTCGATGATCACGGCGGCGATGGTGGAGGCGTCGTGCAGCGTCACCAGCCGTTCCAGCTCGTCGGCCAGCTCGGCGCCAAATTCGGGCTCGCCGCGCGTGAACGCGTTTTTTGCCAGGTTGTGGGTATGCGGCAGGTGGTCCACGCCCGGCAGCAGCGGGCCGAAGCTCTTGCGGTTGTTGCCGATGCCGCCTACCGACAGGCCGCCGAAACCGACGCCATGGTAGCCACGCTCGCGGCCGATCAGGCGCGTGCGTCCGCCCTCGCCGCGCGCCCGGTGGTAGGCCAGCGCCATCTTGAGCGCGGTGTCCACCGCTTCCGAGCCCGAGTTGGTATAGAACACGTGGCCGAACTTGTGGCCGGTGTACTCCATGAGCTGCTCGGCCAGGTCGAAGGCGGCCGGGTGCCCCATCTGGAAGGTGGGCGCAAAGTCTAGCTGGCCGACCATCTGGCTGACCGCCTGCGTGATGCGCGGCTGGGCATGGCCGCAGGGCACGCACCACAGGCCGGCGGTACCGTCGAGGATGCGATTGCCATCGACGTCCTGGTAATACATCCCCTCGCTCGACACCAAGAGGCGCGGATTGGCCTTGAAGTCGCGGTTATTGGTGAAGGGCATCCAAAACGATGACATCGACTTGGGCATGGATTCGTTCATGCGACTCTCCCCGCCATGGTGGCGAAAATTTTTACCAGTTGGCAAAATATTGATCAATAATAGTCAGCAAGGCAACACCGGCACAGATACACCAAGGGCACAACCGACCAATCGTATTGGTAGCATAACCTGTACAGTTGACACACCCGAGGAGCGGAGCGGCGACGATGGAAGCAGCTGTCTTGACAGAGCAAATGCCTTGCGATGGGTCCGGCAGCTGGCCGCTGCTGGCGATCGACCGCAGCAGACGCGCCAGCCTGGTCGACCAGATCGTCGGGGCGATCTCGACGATGGTAAACGAGCGTCAGCTTGGTGCCGGCACGAAAATGCCTTCGGTTAGACAATTCGCAAAGATCAATCACGTCAGCACTTACACCGTGGTCGACGCCTATGAGCGGCTGCACCAGCGCGGGCTGCTTTGTTCGCGCCGCGGATCGGGCTTTTTCGTCAACCGCAATCCGTCCCAGGCGCCCTGTACGCCCGCCGCCGCCCCGCCCGGCCTGCAATCGGAGAGCGACGCGCTGGCCCCCGATTTGTACTCGGGCCTGGGCGACGCCCTGCCGGTCGGGGCCGGCTGGCTGCCGCCCGAATGGTATGGCGAGAACACCCTGCTCGACGCGGTTCGCCACGCGCTGAAGATCCCGGCCGGCCGCCTGCGCGGCTATGGCCATCCGCTCGGCTTTCCTTCGCTGCGCCAATACCTGGCCTCGCACCTGTCGGGCGAACTGTTCGACGTCGAGCCCGACCAGGTGCTGCTTACCCACGGCGCCACCCACGCCTTCGACCTGGTTTTGCGCACCCTGACCCGCCCGGGCGACGTGGTGCTGGTGGAAGACCCGGGCTATGGCAACCTGCTGTCGCTGGTGCGCCATCACGGCTGCATCCCGGTCGGCATCGCGCGCGGCGAAGCGGGACTCGACATGGAAGAGCTGGCGCGCCAGGCAGCGGCGCTCGGCCCCAAGCTCATGCTGGTCAACACGGTGCTGCACAATCCGCTCGGCACGTCGCTCTCGCAAGCACAGGCACACCGCCTGCTGGCCCTGGCCGAGCAATTCGACTTCTGGCTGGTAGAAGACGACATCTACCGCGAACTGGCGGCTCCAGGCGACGCCTCGCTGGCCGCCATGGACGGGCTGCGCCGGGTGATCCGGGTCGGCAGCTTTTCCAAGACCCTGTCGCCGGTGCTGCGGGTCGGTTCGCTGTGCGCGTCGCGCTCGCTGGTGCCGGAACTGCTGCGCGTGAAGATGCTGACCGGGCTGACCACCTCCGAGATCAACGAGCGTGCGGTGTTCGACGCCATCAGCGCGCGCGGCTACCGGCGCATGGTCGAGCGCTTGAGCGTGCAGCTGGGCGATGCGCGCGAACGCTCACTCGAAGCGCTGGGCAGCGTCGGCTTGCACCCGCTGGCGCGCCCGCGCGGCGGCATGTTCGTCAGCGCCGGCTGGCCTGCGGCGCCAGGTGCCGAGGGCCGCACTGGCCGCACCGTCGCCGACGCCGCATTGAAGTCGGGCATCCTGCTGGCGCCCGGCGAATTCTTCACCCAGCGCGTTCCAGAGCGGATCTGGTTTCGTTTTAATGCCGCCTATGCGGCCAACCCGCAACTGCTGGCCTTCCTGCGCACGCAAGGCTGAGGAATCCATGGACTTGCCACCGATCGATAGCGTAAGCGACAAGCTCAAACGGCGCGACAGGATCGAAGCGGCGATCCTGCTCGAAGCGACCCGCCTGTTCGCCGAATGCGGCTTCGAAGGCAGCACCATCGCCGCCGTGGCCGACCGCGCCGCGATGTCGAAACAAGCCCTGATGTATTATTTTCCGACCAAGCAAAGCCTGTACCAGCGCGTGCTCGACGACGTGCTCGACGACTGGCTCGAGCGCATGGCGCACCTGGCCGATGCCGATGGGGCGCCGGCCGACGTGCTGCGCGCCTATGTCGCTGCCAAGCTGCGCTTTTCGCGCGAGCAGCCCTGGGCTTCGCGCGTGTATGCGATGGAAGTCATCGGCGGCGCCAAGTTCTACGGCGACCAGATCCGCGCGCGGGTGGTGCCGCTGCTGCGCCGCGACATCGAGGTGTTCGAACGCTGGATGGCCGACGGGCGCATCGCGCGCGTGAATGCCACCCACCTGCTGTTCGCGCTGTGGGCGATGACGCAATCGTATGCCGATTTTTCCGCGCAGATGGCGCTGGTACTGGGCCGGCCGGAACTGACCGGCGCCGATTTCGAGGATGCACAACAGCTCATTGGCGACCTGGTGGTACGGGCGGTGACGGCGGCCACTGCGGCCACCTGAGCATTGTCGCTTGCGCAATGTTATCATTCGCACCATGCAGAGCTACCCCACGCCCATCCTGACCACCGACCGGCTCACCCTGCGTCCGCTGACCATGGACGACGCGCCCGATCTGTTTGCCGTGTTTTCCGATCCGGCCGTGGTGCGCTACTGGAGCGCCGAGCCGTGGATCTCGCTGGCGGACGCGCACGAGGCGATCGCGCACGCGCTCGGTGCCTACCGCGACGGAGACGAAGTGCGCTTCGGTGTCGAGCTGGCCGAGACGGGCGAGCTGATCGGCACCGTGAACCTGCACCATGTATTCCCGCAAAACCGCCGCTGCGAGGTCGGCTACGCGCTTGCCAGTCGCTGCTGGGGCAAGGGCTATGCCTGCGAAGCCCTGGGCGCGGCGCTCGACTATGCCTTCCACGAGCTGCGCCTGAACCGTATCGAAGCCGACATCGACCCGCGCAACGCGGCCTCGAGCGCGGTGCTCGAGCGCATGGGCTTTCGCAAAGAAGGCTATATGCCGGAGCGCTGGTTCGTGCACGGCGAGATGGCCGACACGGTCAACTACGGCCTGCTCAGAAGCTACTGGGATGCCCGTTCCGGCAATTGAGCCCACGGCCGTTTCCGCTTATCCTTGCTTTCGACCGCCAATGCCGGATTTCCGGCACTTCATCGGATGACCGTGGCGCGTCCGATCTGCCCGCCCTACAGTAGCACCATCAACTCAGGCAAAGGACGTGTCCCATGAAAACCTCCACTATTCACCAATCGCGCTTTCAATCCTTCGTCGCCGACATGGAACACCTCGGCCGCAAGAGCCACCGCGCCGTGCGCTCCGGCGCCCGCACCCTGGCCGCCCTGTCGTGGCCGGCGCTGCTGGCGGTAGCGATCCTGCTGGCCATTTTGTTGAGCCTGATCCCGCTGGTCTTGACGCTGTTCGTCGGCCTGCTGCTGCTCAAGCTCGTGGCCACGGCGCTGTTCGGCCGCCGCCCTGCGCAGATCGTGGAATAGGCCATGGCTGGCGCCCCGGTCAACCGCGCACTCGACTTCGTGCGCGAAGCCGTCAGCGAAACCAGCGCCCTGGCGTGGGCCTTCTTCGACTGGCTGGCCCTGGTCGAGTGGCGCCAGCTCTACGTCACCTGGTTCGTGGTCTTTGTGTTCGGCCTGTTCTTCCAGCTGACCGAACCGGCGATCTCGTTCATCCTGATCTCGTTCGGCGTCAAGGTGCTGGCCGGTGGCAAGCGCCGCGCCGAGCTCGAGGCCAAGGATGCCTCCGACAAGGCCAATATCGCCACGCTCGAGCGGCGCCTGATGGAAGCGCAGATGGCGACCTTGCAGGCCCAGGTCGAGCCGCACTTCCTGTTCAACACCCTGGCGCTGATCGGCCAGCTGATCGAGACCGATCCGGCCGCAGCGGCGCGCGTGCATGCGCACCTGATCGAATACCTGCGCTCGTCGCTGCCGCAGATGCGGGCCGGTGGCGGCGGCACGCTTGGCAAGCAGGTGGAGCTGTCGAAAGCCTACCTGGCGATCATGCAGGCGCGCATGAAAGAGCGCTTGAGCGTCCACGTTGAAGTACCAGACTTTCTGGGCAGTTCGCCGTTCCCGCCGATGATGCTGCAAACGCTCATCGAGAACGCCATCAAGCATGGGCTGGAGCCAAAGGTAGCGGGCGGCACCATCACGGTCCGGGCGCATGTGGTGGGTGCTACGCTGCACGTCGACGTGTGCGACGACGGCATCGGCTTCGACCTGCATGCCGACGAAGGCGTTGGCCTGGCCAATATCCGTGAACGCCTGGCCCTGCTGTACGGAAAGGATGCCGAGCTGGTGATCGAGATGCCCGCTGGCGGCGGCGCCTGCGCGTCGATCCGCCTGCCCTACCGGATGACGGAGTTCGACTGATGACGATCACGGCCCTGATTGCCGACGACGAAGCGCCGATGCGCGCGCAACTGCGCGCGCGCCTGCTCGAGGCCTGGCCCGAGCTGCAGATTATCGGCGAAGCCGCCAACGGCATGGAGGCGCTGGCGCTGGCCGCGCAGCACCAGCCCGACATCGCTTTCCTGGATATCCGCATGCCCGGCATGGGCGGCATCGACGCTGCGCGCCAGCTCTACGACCGCTGCCACATCGTGTTCGTGACCGCCTACGACCAGTACGCGCTGGACGCCTTTGAACAGGGCGCCATCGATTACCTGTTAAAACCGGTGACCCTGGCACGGCTACAGACCACCTGCGAGCGGGTGCGCAAGCGCCTGGACGGGTCCCCGCAAGACATCGGCGCCCAGCTGCTCGAACTGGGCACGCTGCTCAAGCAGGGGGGCGCTGCGGCAAAGCCGAACTACCTGCGCTGGATCCAGGCCCAGGTCGGCGGCAGCCTGCGCATGGTCAGTACCCGCGAGATCCTGTTCTTCCAGGCCGAAGACAAATACACCTGCGTGCAGACCGCCACCGCCCAGCTCCTGATCCGCAAGACACTCAAGGAGCTGGCAGACCAGCTCGATCCGGACGAGTTCTGGCGCATCCACCGCTCTACCCTGGTGCGGGTCGACGCCATTGCCGAAGTCACGCGCGACCTGCGCGGCCGGCAGATGCTCAAGCTGAGGGGCTTCGCCGGCGCGCTCGAAGTGAGCCGCAACCACGGGCATTTGTTCCAGCAGATGTAGCCGCCGAGAACAAATCATGCGTGGCGCAAGCGCCGTGGTGGTCGGCGATGGCGCTGTCACCGTTGACTGTGGATGACTCCGAATGCGATGCGCAGCAAGTGCAGCAGTTCAGCTCAACAGTTCAATACTCATCCATAGCTAACAGGTACAGCGCCTCGGCGATCACCATCGTATGGCTGCCGAACGCGGCGCTGCCCGGCTCGCCGCTGTGCTCGAAGAAATAAAACAGGCCTTCTTCCAGCATCAGGCGCTCGGCAAAGGCCAGGTCGCTTTCCTGGTGTTGCGTGGACAAGCTGCGCTTGGGATAGACGCCCTGGTCGGCAACCTCGAAGCGCCAGGCGCACGCCAGCTTGCCCCGGCCGGCATGGCTGCCGAACACGACGTCGAGGATGTCGAACACCGTCATATCGCGGTAGCTGCGGCTGTCCCTGCCCAGCGATAAGAATGTGCTCCATGGCGCGATCGTCAGGACATAGCGCACGACGCCGCCCCTGGCGCCGCCAGGCTCGGCTGCCGTGATGTAGCCGTGGAAGGAGCGCAGCGCGCTGAAGCTGTCGGCAGTGGGCAGTTGCAGCAGGGCCGGCTGGCCGACCAGGGCCTTGGCCGGTAGCGCGTCGCTGGCCAGGACATCGACCGTCAGGCGATAGGCTTCGCCGATTGCGCCCTCGCGGTGCACGCATTCGGCCAGCAAGCCGTCGCCCAGCAGCGTGGTCAGCCTGAGCGGGCGCGTGTCCTGGCTACAGGGGCTCGGAGACAAGCGGCGCGAAGATGGCAGTAGATTGGCGCCATGAACATGTTCTGACATCGCCTTCTCCCGGGTTTGACCTCGCGCAGATGGACGCGATGAATTGATTACACGTCGGGATCGGGGTCTTGCTCTTGCGCAGGATCAGGTCACATGCCGTGCGATAACCCAAAACAAAAGCGCTGTCGCATTTCTGCGTACAGCGCTTCGGACCGGATTGCGGCCTGCACAATTACTTGTTCAGGTCCCAGTCGCCAAAGGCATTCGGCAGTTGCTCTGCTGCCGTGGTCGTGAACACATCGCCCTTCAGGTTGGTCAGGATCACCGGCAGCGCGTTGCCGCCCAGCTCCAGGATCACCTGGCGGCAGGCGCCGCAGGGGGCGATCGGCCCCTCGGTCTGGCCAATGACGGCCAGCGCGGTGAAGTCGCCCGGTTTGTAGCCATGCGCAATCGCGCTGAAGAAGGCGGTACGCTCCGCGCAGTTGCACAGGCCATAAGACGCGTTTTCGACGTTACAGCCGCGGAAGATGCGGCCGTCTTTCGTTTCCAGTGCGGCGCCGACCTGGAATTTCGAGTACGGCGTGTAGGCCAGCTCGCGCGCGGCCCTGGCTTCGTCGATCAGTTTTTCGTAGTTCATCACGATGCTCATGGGCGAATGCTACGGTGGATCATCGGCTGCGCGGCCGGCTTGGCCGCACCGATCTGATAGGCGGCCTGCACCTGGCGCACCGCCTGCTCGGCCGCTGCCTGGGTGCGTGCATGCACCATTGCCAGCGGCTGGCCGATGACGATCTGCTCGCCCAGTTCCACCAGTCCGGTCAGGCCGACCGCGAAATCGATCGTGTCCTGCGGACGCACCCGGCCGCCGCCCAAGGCCACCACCGCCAGGCCCAGGCCCCGGGTATCGACCGATGCCGCGTAACCGGCCTGCAGTGCTGGCGCCGGCACGATCACCGGTGCGGTTTCCAGGTAGGCGTCGGGCCGCTCCATCAGGTCGGCCGGGCCGCCCAGGGCAGCGACCATGCGCGCGAAGCGCTCGGCAGCTTCGCCCGAATCGAGCGCGGCTTGCAGCCTGGCGCGGGCATCCTGTTCGTTCGTGGCGATGCGCGCGATGACCAGCATTTCGGCGCACAGCGCCATCGTTACTTCATGCAGGCGCGCAGGGCGCGATTTGCCGGTCAGGTAGTCGATCGCCACCCGCACTTCGACGGCATTGCCGGCGGCGTGGCAGAGCGACTCGTCCATGCCGGTCAGGATGGCCGAGGTGCGGGTGCCCGCGCCATTGCCCACGGCGACGATGCTCTCGGCCAGTTCGACCGATTTTTCATAAGTGGGCATGAAGGCGCCGCTGCCGACCTTCACGTCCATCACCAGCGCGTCCAGGCCGGCGGAGAGCTTCTTGGACAGGATCGAGCCGGTGATCATCGCCACCGATTCCACGGTCGCGGTGGTGTCGCGGATACTGTAAAAGCGCTTGTCGGCCGGGGCCAGCTGCGCGGTCTGGCCGATGATGGCCACGCCGACTTCCTTGACGATGGTGCGAAACAGTTCCGGATCGGGCACGGTGCTGTAGCCCGGGATCGAATCGAACTTGTCGAGCGTGCCGCCGGTATGGCCCAGGCCGCGCCCCGAAATCATCGGCACGAAGCCGCCGCAGGCGGCGACCATCGGGCCGAGCATGAGCGAGACCACGTCGCCGACGCCGCCGGTCGAGTGCTTGTCGACCACCGGGCCCGGCAGGTCGAGCGATGTCCATTCCAGCACCTGGCCGGAGTCGCGCATCGCCAGCGTAAAGGCGACCCGTTCGTCCATGCTCATGTCATTGAAGTACACCGCCATCGCCAGGGCCGCGATCTGGCCTTCGGTAACCGTATTGTCCGGAATGCCGCGCACAAAGAACTGGATTTCCTCGGCGCTCAGGGCGCCGCCATCGCGCTTTTTGCGGATGATTTCTTGGGGGAGAAACATGTAATCCTTTAAAAAAACCTGGCGTGGACGCCAACAATCCCATCACACGCCGTAAGGGATCCAGACATTTTTTACCTGGCTGGCATGCTGCAGCACCGCGCGTCCGCAGGCCTGCTTGGCATCGAACCAGTCGCGTCCCTTGGCGCCACCCACCCAGGTGCGCTTGAGCGAATCGGCCGACAGGCGTTCGACTTCGGCGCAGCCTTCGAGCGAGGCATCGTGGCGCCATACGGCGTCGACGTCGCCGTGCGAGGCCAGCGTGCGCGCCAGTTCGCTGGCCGAGCCGGTCACGATATTGAGCACGCCGCCCGGCAGGTCCGAGGTATCGAGCACCTGGTACAGGTCGAGCGCCGACAGCGGATGCGCTTCCGATGGCACCGCCACCACACGGTTGCCCAGCGCGATCGCCGGCGCCACCAGCGAGATGAAGCCCAGCAGCGGGTTTTCGCTCGGGCAGATGATGCCGATCACGCCAACCGGCTCGTTCAGCGCCACGGTAATGCCATGCATCGGCGGCTGGTGGGCGGCGCCGTCGTACTTGTCGCACCATGCGGCCCAATAGAACAGGCGCTCGATCGAGGCCTGCACTTCGCGGGCGGCGTCGCGCGCGCCGGTTTGCGCGGCGATGCGGGCGGCGAATTCGTCGGCGCGGATCGCCAGGTTCTCGGCCATGTAGTACAGCACCTGGGCGCGGTTGTGCGCGGTCGCTTTCGACCAGCCGGCTGCCTTGTGCGCCGCTTCCACGGCATTGCGGATGTCCTTGCGGTTGCCTTCGCCAATGTCGGCCAGGAAGGCGCCGTCGGCGCCGGCGATCGCGCGGCTGTAGGCGCCGTCGGGGCGGGTCTGCTTGCCGCCGATGTAGAGCTTGGCGGTGCGGTCGACGGCGAAGCCGTGGCCCTGTTCCGAGCTGACGCGGCCCTGGACCAGGCCGGCCGCGGTAGCTTTTGGTGCGGCAGGACGCGCATCTTCCGACACCGGCGTCAGATACTCGTACATGCCTTCCTTGCCGCCTTCGCGGCCAAAGCCCGATTCCTTGTAGCCGCCGAAGCCGCAGGCAGCGTCGAACTGGTTGGCGGTGTTGATCCACACCACGCCGGCCTTGATCTGCGGCGCGACGTCGAGCGCCAGCGAGATCGATTCCGACCATACGCAGGCGGCTAGGCCGTACACGGTGTTGTTGGCCAGCTGTACCGCCTCATGCGGGGTGCGGAAGCTCATCGCCACCAGCACCGGGCCGAAGATCTCGGCCTGGGCCACGGCGGCCGACGTCGACGCGCCCGTGATCAGGGTCGGCAAGTACCACGAGCCGGTTTCCGGCAGGTCGCAGGCCGGCTGCCACACTTCGCAGCCTTCGGCACGGCTTGATTCCACCAGCTCGTGGATACGCTGCTGCTGCACCGGGTCGACCAGGGCGCCGATGTCGTTCGATTTGTCCAGCGGCGAACCCACGCGCAGGTTCTGCATGCGCAGCTTGACCTTGGCGATGAAGCGGTCATAGACCGATTCCTGCACCAGCAGGCGCGAACCGGCGCAGCACACTTGCCCCTGGTTGAACCAGATCGAATCGACCAGGCCTTCGACCGCGGCATCCAGGTCGGCGTCGTCGAAGACGATGAACGGCGACTTGCCGCCCAGTTCCAGCGACAGCTTCTTGCCGGTGCCGGCGGTGGCCTTCCTGATGATGCGGCCGACTTCGGTCGAACCGGTGAAGGCCAGCTTGTCGATGCCAGGATGATTCACGATCGCTTCGCCCACGGCGCCGTCGCCGGTGACGATATTGACCACGCCGCTAGGCACGCCGGCCTGCTGGCAGATCTCGGCGAACAGCAGCGCGGTAAGCGGCGTGTACTCGGCCGGCTTGAACACGACGGTGTTGCCGGCGGCCAGCGCCGGTGCGATTTTCCATGCCAGCATCAGGAGCGGGAAATTCCACGGCACGATCTGGCCGACCACGCCGACGGCGCGGTACTCCGGGAATTCTTCCGACTGCAGCGCAGCCCAGCCGGCGTGATGGTAGAAGTGCCTGCTTGCCAGCGGCAAGTCGGCATCGCGCGTTTCGCGGATGGTCTTGCCGTTATCCAGGGTTTCGAGCACCGCGAACAGGCGCGCGTGCTTTTGCAGCAGGCGCGCCAGCGAATACATGATGCGCGCGCGGCCATGGCCCTGCAACGCCACCCAGCCCGGCTGCGCGCGGCGTGCGGCCTGCACGGCGCGCTCGACGTCGTCGCTGCTGGCTTGCGTAACTTGCGCCAGCTCGCTGCCGTCGGCAGGATTGCTGGTGGCGAAGGTGGTGGCGCCGGCAGCTGCGGCATCGGTCCAGGCGCCGTCGATGAACAGCCCGAAACGGCGTCCATGCTGGTCCAGCCACGCCGTTGCTTCCTTGGTGCTTTCTGGTGCGGGGCCGTAATCCATGGTCTGAAGAATCTCTTTAATAGTTGGCATGACGAATCCGTTGGTATTTAAGGTTGCGCGTGGCGATGGGCGGCCGAATAGTTGCCGGTGACGTAGTGCTCGAGCTGGCGCTCGATGTCGGTCATCAGGCTCGATGCGCCGATCCGGAACAGGTGCGGCTGCAGCCAGTCGTTGCCGAGTTCTTCTTTCATCACGGTCAGGTATTGCAGCGCGCTCTTGGCGGTGGAGACGCCGCCCGCCGGCTTGTAACCCACCTGGAAGCCGGTCTGCTCGTAGTAGTCGCGGATCGCACGGGTCATCACCAGGGACACCGGGATGGTCGCGTTGACGCCTTCCTTGCCGGTCGAGGTCTTGATGAAATCGGCGCCGGCCATCATGCAGACCCAGGAAGCCTTGGCCACGTTTTCCAGCGTGACGATGTCGCCGGTGGCGAGGATCGCCTTGACGTGCGCATCGCCGCAGGCCTGGCGGTAGGCCAGCATCTCGTTGTACAGCGCCTGCCAGTTACCCATCAGCACGTGCTGGCGGGTGATCACGATGTCGATCTCGGTCGCGCCAGCGGCCACCGACAGCTCGATCTCGCGCAGCTTGGTCTCGAGGCTCGACAGGCCGGCCGGAAAGGCGGTCGATACCGCGGCGATCGGCAAGCGCCCTTGCAGCACTTTTACCGCAGGCGTGATCATCTCGTGGTACACGCAGACCGCGCCGGTGGTCAAGCTCTCGATGCCGAGCGCTTGCATCAGGTCGGTGCGCAGCGGGCGCATCGCCTTCATGCACAGGCGCTCGACGCGGCCCGGGGTGTCGTCGCCGCCCAGGGTCGTCAAGTCCATGCACTCGACCGCGCGGATCAGCCACGCGGCCTGGTATTCTTTCTTCACCGTGCGGCGGTTGGCCATGCTGGCGGCGCGGCGGTCGGCCGCATTGCGGTTGACCTTGATGCTATTGACCCAACCAAGGTCGAGCGGGGCGGCGATATTACGTTTGAAGTCCAATGGCTGGGTCATAGCTGTGCAGTTCCGTTCGAAAGGGGTTTGACGCCAAGGTGCTTGGCGAGGGTTGCGCCGATATCCGAGAAGGTCGATGCGATCGGCAATTCCTGCGCGGGGACGTTCGGGCCGAAGAAGATCATCGGGATATGCTCGCGGGTGTGGTCCGAACCCGGCGCGGTCGGGTCGCAGCCATGGTCGGCGGTGATCACGCACAGGTCGCCGTCCTTGAGCTTGGCCATGAATTCGGGCATGCGCGCATCGAGTTCGTGCAGCGCGTTGGCATAGCCGGCGACGTCGCGCCGGTGGCCGAAGTGCATGTCGAAGTCGACGAAATTGACAAAGGTGAGCGATTGTTCCGGTGCGGTCTCGAGCTCTTCGAGCAGGCGATCGAACAGCGCCATGTTGTCGACGCCTTTCACCAGTTTGGTCACGCCTTGCGCGGCGAAGATGTCGCTGATCTTGCCCAGCGCGATGACCTCGCCGCCGGCATCCTTGACGTGGTCGAGCAGGGTCGGCGCGGTCGGCGGCACGGCGTAGTCGTGGCGATTCGAAGTGCGCTTGTACTTGCCGTTGGCCCCTTCGAAAGGACGCGCGATCACGCGGCCGATGTTGTAGGGCTTGACCAGCTCATAGGCTGCTTCGCACACCGCATACAGGCGCTCCAGACCAAAGTGTTCCTCGTGGGCGGCGATCTGCAGCACCGAGTCGGCCGAGGTGTACAGGATCGGCTTGCCGCTGGCGACGTGCTCGTCGCCCAGTTCGTCGATGATGGTGGTGCCCGAGGCGTGGCAGTTGCCCAGCCAGCCAGGAACGCCGGTGAGCTCCTGGAGCCGATCCGTCAGCTCCTGCGGGAAGCTCGGCACCGTCTTCGGAAAATACCCCCAGTCGAACAGCACTGGCACACCGGCGATTTCCCAGTGGCCGCTCTGGGTATCCTTGCCGGTCGACTGCTCGCGCGCGGCGCCCCAGGCACCGGTGAACCCGTCGCGCTGGTCAAAACCCGCGGCCCATTCGCCGCTGGCCTTGTGCGCGGCAGCAGCCAGGCCGAGGCGTTCCAGATTGGGCAGCGACATCGGCTTGCCCTCTTGCGCGGCCCATGCGGCGATGTGGCCGAAGGTATTGGCGCCGGTGTCGCCGTATTGGTCGGCATCGGGCAAGGCGCCGAGGCCGAACGAGTCGAGCAGGAGAATGAAAGCACGTGACATGGGTTCGCTCGCTGTAAATTAGTTGGCGGAACTACGCGGGGTCGCGCCCAGGCGCTCGATGAACGCGTGGATCAGGGTAACCAGGTCCTTGGCCGCGATGGCGGCATATTTCAGGGTCTGCTCGTGCGACAGCGGGAATGGGGTCAAGCCTTCGGCCAGGTTGGTCACTGCCGAGACGCCGGCCACTTTCAGGCCACAGTGCCGCGCGGCGATCACTTCCGGCACCACCGACATGCCGACCACGTCGGCGCCAAGGGTCTTGAAGGCGCGGATTTCGGCGGCGGTCTCGAAGTTCGGGCCCGGACAGGCCAGGTAGACGCCTTCGTTGAGGGTGATTCCCTTGCTTGCCGCGGTTTCCTTGATCATCGAGCGCAGCTCGGCATCGTAGGCATTGGCCATGCTGAAAAAGCGCGGGCCGAAGCGGTCGTCGTTCGGACCCGACATCGGGCTGCCCGGCAGCAGGTTGATATGGTCGTTGAGCACCACGACGCTGCCGGCATCGACTTCGGGACGAAGCGAGCCGGCGGCATTGGTCACGAACAGCATTTCGCAGCCGATCAGCTTAAAGGTGCGCACGGCGGAGGTCATCACGCTGGCGCCATAGCCTTCATAAAAGTGACCACGGCCCTTCATGCACACCACCGGCACGCCAGCCAGCTCACCGAGTACCAGCTCGCCCGCGTGGCCATGCACGGTGCTGATCGGGAAGCCCGGCAGGTCGGCATAGCTGATCGAGACGGCATCGGTCATCTGCTCGGCGAGCACGCCCAGGCCGGAGCCCAGGATCATCGCCACGCGCGGTTGAAAGCCGGGTTTGCGGGCCTGGATGACTTCTGCTGCTTCGAATGGGGTATTGCTGAACATGGTTGTTCCTTGTCGTAAAGCGGAATGCGGGAGACGGGATGAAGGGGCAGGCGCCGGAAGGTGCTACAGAGCAGCAGCACGCGGCACATATCAGCCGGAATATTATAACTATGCACGATGGCCAATATGTATGGCAAATACCATTTTTCTTGTCGATTTATTCGTTTTAAAAATATATTATCAGTAAGTTCAAGGTATTTGACAGCACCATGACACTTGTCTAGCATGCTCAAACAGTTGTTTAACCCCTACCCAAGCGCGACCGTGACCGACTTGCCCAAAAAAGAACAGTTGTACGAGCTGATCCGCGCCAATCCCTTTATCTCGCAGCAGGATCTGGCCAGCGCACTGGGGCTGTCGCGCTCGGCAGTTGCCAACTATATCGCCACGCTGGTGCGCGAACGCCGCATCCTCGGGCGCGCCTACGTGCTGCCAGACCAGCGTCCGATCCTGTGTATCGGCGCGGCGAATCTCGACCGCAAGCTGCGCAGCGTGGGGCCGCTGGTGCCCGGCAGCTCGAATCCGGCCACCCAGGATGAATCTTTCGGCGGCGTCGCCCGCAACATCGCCGAGAACCTGGCGCGCCTGGGGGCCCCGACCGCCTTGATCACGGCGGTCGGCAACGATGCCTCGGGCCGCGCCCTGCTGGCCCATGCCGAGGACGCCGGGATCGACACCCGCGGCGCGCTGCGCCTCGATGGCGCCAGCAGCGGCACCTATACCGCGGTGCTCGACCAGCACGGCGAATTGATGGTGGCCCTGGCCGACATGGCGCTCAACGACCGGCTCACGCCAGCCTTTTTGGCAACGCGCCAGCAGCAGCGCGCCGGCGCCGCGCTGGTAGTGGCCGACCTGAACCTGCCGACCGAGAGCATCGCCGCCCTGCTCGACGAGGCGGCGCGCAGCAGCGTGGCGCTGGTACTGGTGGCGGTATCCGAACCGAAGATGGCGCGCCTGCCCGCCAGCTTGCTTGGGCTGCGGCTGCTGATCCTGAACGAGGGCGAACTGGCCGCGCGCGTTGGCCGTGCGCTGGGCACCGATGCCGACCTCGATGCCGCCTGCGCCGAACTCCAGCGCCAGGGAGCGCAGGACGTGGTCGTCACGCGCGGCATGCGCGGTGCGTGCTACACCTCGCCCAGCGGCGTGATGCACCTGGCAGCGCCGAGCGTCGACGTGGTCGACGTCACCGGAGCCGGCGACGCCTTTGCCGCCGCGCTGTGCTGGTCGCTCCATGGCGGCGGCAGTGAAGGCGGCGCCAGTGAAGGCGGCGACCTGGCACTGGCCTGCCGCCGCGGGCTGCGGCTGTCGGCCATGACCATCGAATGCAGGCAGACTGTCTGTCCGGCGCTGGCAATGGGCCACCTGGACGGCGTCACCGACGAACCCACCGAACCCGTATTGGACTAAGCATGCACTCTTTCCTCCTGTTCTCGCCCGAAGTGGCCGCCGCGCGCACCGCCGGCAAAGCGGTCGTCGCGTTGGAGTCGACCATCATTTCGCATGGCATGCCCTACCCGCAGAACGTGCACACCGCGCGCGAGGTCGAGCAGATCATTCGCGACGCCGGCGCGGTACCGGCCACGATTGCCATCATGGGCGGCAAGATCTGCGTCGGCCTCTCGCCTGAGCAACTGGAATTGCTCGGCTCTTCGCCCGATGCCATGAAAGTCAGCCGCCGCGACCTGGCCTATGTGCTGGCGCAGCAGCGCCTCGGCGCCACCACCGTGGCCGCGACCATGATCTGCGCGCAGCTGGCCGGCATCGAAGTGTTCGTCACCGGCGGCATCGGCGGCGTGCACCGCGGCGCCGAGACCAGCTTCGACATCTCGGCCGACCTTCAGGAGCTCGCCCACACCAGCGTGGCCGTGGTCTGCGCCGGCGTCAAATCGATCCTCGACATCGGCCTGACGCTCGAATGCCTCGAGACCCATGGGGTGCCGGTGGTGAGCGTCGGCCAGCCGGGCTTTCCGGCCTTTTTTACCCGCGACAGTGGCTTCCAGGCCGACTTCCAGCTCGATACGCCAGAAGAACAGGCGAGCTTCATCCGCACCAAGTGGCAGCTCGGCCTGGCCGGCGGCGTGGTGGTGAGCAACCCGGTACCGCGCGATGCGGCCATGCCGGCGGAAGAAATCGACACGATCATCGGGCAGGCGCTGGCAGAAGCGGATGTGCAAGGCG
The DNA here is from genome assembly GCF_024802625.1 of Massilia sp. H6. Lineage (NCBI taxonomy): Bacteria > Pseudomonadati > Pseudomonadota > Betaproteobacteria > Burkholderiales > Oxalobacteraceae > Massilia > Massilia sp. H6. The sequence continues at coordinate 1,246,831 of NZ_CP103371.1, read as the reverse complement.
TCAAGGGCAAGGCGGTCACGCCCTTTTTGCTGGCGCGCATCAAGGAGCTGACGCAGGGGCGCAGCCTGGCAACCAATATCGCCCTGGTCAAGCATAACGCGCTGGTCGGCGCGCGCATGGCGGTGGCGCTGGGCGCCCTGCCATCGGTATCGGTTCCGGCGTAAAGGGCGCAGCCCCATGTCGATCGACCTGAAACAGCTGCGCTACTTCCTTGCCGTGGCCGAAGAGAAAAGCTTCTCGCGCGCGGCCGAACGCCTGCACATCTCGCAGCCGCCCCTGAGCCAGCAGATCATGAAACTCGAAAGCGAACTGGGGGTGCGCCTGTTTACCCGCACCACGCGCAGCTTCGAACTGACGGTGGCGGGCAAGGCACTGATGGGCGAAGCGGCCGAGCTGCTGGCCAAGATGCGCATGACGATCGACACCATCCGCCAGATCGACCGCGGCGAAGTCGGGCGTCTACGGGTGGGCATCGTCGGCTCGGCAATGTGGGGGCCGATACCCGGCCTGCTCGAGCAGTTCCAGAGCCAGTACCCGCGCGTGACCTGGACCATCCACGAGCTGGGGCCGAACGACCAGTGGGAAGCGCTGCGCGCGCGCCAGATCGACGTCGGCTTCTGGCGCGAGCCGCGCATCGAGCCCGATGTGCTCAAGCAGGCCAACCTGCGCCAGGACCTGTGCTCGCGCGAAGACGTCTGCGTGGCGATCAGCGATCGCCACCGGCTGGCGCAGCAGGATGCGATCGAGCTGATCGACATCGCCCATGAACCCATGCTGACCCTGCACCTGGACCAGTCGGCCGAACCGCGCTACCTGATCCAGTGCTGCGTCAATGCCGGCTTCGAGCCGACCATCTTCCAGGAGGCGACCGAGCCGCAGACGCTGCTGGCCATGGTCGGCGCGGGCCTGGGAGTGGCGTTGCTGCCGCAAACCACCAGCCGCATCGGTTGGCCGGGCGTGCGCTTCCTGCCGATCCGGACCGATGCGCCCTCGGCCAACCTGTACATTACTTACCTGGCCCAGGACGACGCGCCAGTGGTACGGGCGTTCTTGAACATCCTGTTTCCGGAAGCGGGCGCGCAGCCGGCCGGAGCCTGACGCTCCAGGCGCGAAGCTTATTTTCGCTTGATTTCGACGGCGACGGTATCGAGCGAGGCGAGCTGGTGGCGCCGCTCGGCGGGCCGAGTCAGGACCCGCATCGTGATTTCCAGCGGAACCCCGATGCCGGCCAGTTCGCTGGCGGCGCGCGGGCGCCCTTCGCTGGCGGCCTCGTGGATGGCGGCATCGATCAGCAGTGCAGTTTTATAGTCGCTTCGTCGGTCCATGCAACAATCCTAGCATTCTTTGTGCATGGCGCTGTCACCGTTGGCTATGGATGACTCCGAATGCGATACGCAGCAAGTGCTCGACGGAAGTGACCCGCCCGCCATCGAGTGCCCAATGCCAGCCCAGGTAATTGGGCAGCCAACGCGAGGCAACCCCGTGGAACCGCGCCAGCCATTGGCGCAAGCGCCGGTGGTAAGCGTTGACGTTCTGGACATGGATCGCGCCCCACTTACTGAACCGAACCCGCTCGCCGGAGCGCAGGTTGACCGCCTGGTGGGCAATGCCGCGCTGGCGGGCGAACGCACGGTAGGCGGCGTGCGAGTCGGTGACCAGAAGCGCTTGCGGGGCCAGCTTCGGCAACAGGTGTTGCACCAGTTGGGTCACTTTCAGGGCGCCGCGTCCGGTAACCGCGTCGATGGTCTGTCCACTGCGGTCGCGCGCGACCAGGATGCAGTCGAGGTGGCGCGAGATGCCGGGCAAGCTGGCCCGGCCGCCTCGCTTGCGCGGCGGGCGACCGAGTGTGCGCGAGCCTTTTTGCGATTCGAGCAAAAACATTTCGTCGGCCTCGACGATGCCGCCGAGCTGCGCTGGCCGGTCATGCTTGACCCGGTCCAGGAAGCGATGGCGCCAACGAAACGCCGTGTTGCGATGGACGCCAACCCGCTTGGCGGCGTCGCGCACCGGCCTTGAATCGAGCACGGCGCCGAGGTAGTCGAGCCACTTGCCGCGCAGCCTGAGCCGCGCCAGCGGCGTGCCACTCAGGTCGTTAAAGGTGCGTCGGCATTGGCAGCAGCGAAAACGTTGCAGGTCGTTGGCCTGGCCGTGCCGGTGGTAGTGCTGGCAGCCGCACTGCGGACAGCGCCGCCCTTTCGAACGGATCTGCCCGATCAGGGCGATCACCCGGTCGAGGCCGGCTGCGGGATGCAGGGAATCGAGCATCTGCAGCCGCTGGGCCTGGTTGAGCATGGGAAGCTGGGCAAACAGCTTGGCGAACTTGGGCGCTTTCATCCACCACTCCCTATCGGGATCGACCGGGGTTGGACCGCAAAATAGCTCAGCAGTTCAGCTCAGCAGTTCAGTGCTCATCCATAGCCAACGGGGACAGCGCCTTGTGCATGGCGCAAGGTGCGACAGATATCTGGACGGTAGACTATTCGACCGGAAAAGTCGGCCTTGGGGAAAGTTTCGTTGAAATTAAGTTAAAAATTTCAACTTTCTTTGTTCTGCGTTACTTTGCGCACGGTCGGCGCTGACGTTTTAGTGCAGAATCTTGTCAAAACGTGAATACTTAAACAACCCCTCATCCAAGGAGCACACCATGAAAAAAACGACCGCTACCATTTCCGCCCTGATGCTGGCCGTTGCCGTGATGGCGACCGGCTGCAAGAAAGCCGACGACAATCCAAACATGGGCCCTGCCCAGGAAGCCGGCGCCGCCATTGACCACGCTGGCGCAGAAGTTGCTGCAGAAACCCGCGAAGCCGCCCGCGAAACCGAAGCTGCCGCCGACCGCGCTGCTGCCAACGTCGACGCTGCCGCTGAACGCGCTGGCGACAACCTCCAGGCAGCTGGCGCCGAAGTGCGCCAGGAAACGCGCGAAGCCGCTGCTGAAGTGCGCGCCGCGTCGGACAAACTGGGCGACAAGACTGGCGCCGTGCTGGAAGATGCCGGCGAGCGTCTGCAAGAAAAGAAGTAATCGCGACGTCTGCGAGCGCATCAAGAATCCGGGGCTGCGGCTCCGGATTTTTTTCGTCCGTAATTTGGCGAACCTCAGTGGGTAGCGCCACCAACGTGCACGCCGTCGCGCTCGACCGTCACCGCGATCTCGACCGCAATCCGAATGCCGGCAACGATGTCGGCGAGCGCCATCGACGCCGGATTGTCGGCCCGCCCGGCGGCCTGCTCGGGCAGGAAAGGCACGTGGATGAAGCCCGCCTTCACCGGGTGTGTCGCCACATGGTGCATCAAGCCGTAGAACACGTGGTTGCACACGAAGGTGCCCGCCGTCTGCGACACCCCCGCCCTCAAGCCGGCCGCGCGCATCGCCGCGACCATCGACTTGATCGGCAGCGTGGAAAAATAGGCCGCCGGCGCGCCCGCGTGGATCGGCCGGTCCACCGGCTGCCGGCCGGCGTTGTCGAGAATCGAGGCATCGTCCACATTGATCGCGATGCGCTCGACCGAGATCTCCCCGCGCCCGCCAGCCTGGCCGAGCGCAATGACAATCTGTGGCGCTAGCGCGTTCACCATCGCCGCCAGGGCGCGGTTGGCCTCGACGAATACGCAGGGCAACTGGCGCACCTCGACCCGGAAGCCCTCCCCGCTCCAGCCCTCGAGCGCCCGTACCGCCTCCCAGGCCGGGTTGATGGTGGCCCCGTTGAAGGGTTCGAATCCAGTAAGCAAGACGGTTTTCATTGGTTCATCAAGAAGTAAAGCAAAAAGATATTCGCTACCAGCAGCGGCAGCGCGGTCGGCAGCTGGGCGCGGATCACGGCGTTCTTGTCGGGCAGGTCGAGCAGCGCCGCCGGCACGATATTGAAGTTCGCCGCCATCGGCGTCATCAGGGTGCCGCAATAGGCGCTGAACATGCCGATCGCCGCCATCACGGCCGGGTTGGCGCCATACACCCCGACCAGCACCGGAATGCCGACCCCGCCCGCCATCACCGGAAAAGCCGCAAAGCCGTTACCCATCACGATAGTGAACAAGGCCATGCCGATGCAGAACACCGCGACCGCAACAAAGCGCGAATCCATGTTGATATACGAGGTAGTCACCTGCGCCACCGCCTTGCCCACCCCGGCTTCGGCAAACAGCAGGCCGAGCACCGCCAGCATGTGCGGCAGCACCACGGCCCAGCCCATCGCGTCGACCAGGCGGCGCGCCTCGCGCACGCCCTGCAGCGGCGTGGAACGCGTCAGCCAGCAGGCAGCAGCCAGGGCCGCCAGCGCGGCGCAGCCCAGGCTCACCAGGGTCAGGTGTTCGGGTCCCAGCAGCGGCACGCCGCCCACCCGCAGGCCATCGAACAGGGTGGCGCCCGCCATGGTCACCAGCGGCAGCAGCAGCGCCGGGATGAACAAGCGGTTACCCAGGCGCGCGCTGCTCGCGCGGCGCTGCGCTTCTGGCAGTGTCGACGGCTTGCCGCCGGCAACGCCCCTGAAGCCGGCGATCAGCGCCATCAAGATCATCAGCGCGCCGACCACGGCCGGCGGCAGGCGCTCGCCCGCCAGGTAGAGCAGCGCGTACAGCGCCCAGAACAGCGCGCTGGTAACGCGCCGCGGGTTGCTGCGGTCGATCAGGTTCATGGCCGCCACGGCCAGGAACAGCAGGCCGACCAGCACGTAGAAGAAGTCGATCGTGATCATGCCGGCACCGCCAACATGGTCATCTCGCGCCGGATACTCAGGTCGAGCCGGCGCAGGTTCCATGCGTGGATGACGAAGGCGGTGATCGCGGTCGGGATTCCCCACAGCGCCATGTGCAGCGGGTCGACCGCAATGCCCTCGGCCTGCAGGATGGTCTGCATCAGCACGATGGCACCAAAGGCCACGAAAATGTCTTCGCCAAAGAACAGCCCGACGTTGTCGGTGGCCGCCGCCATCGCGCGGATACGATGACGCACGTGGTCGGGCAGCGCACCGTACTGGGTTTCGGCGGCCGCTTCGGCCATGGGTGCCACCAGCGGGCGCACCATCGAGGCGTGGCCGCCCAGGCTGGTCAGCCCGGCCGCGGCCGAGGTCTCGCGGGCAAACAGGTAAACGATCAGCAGGCGTCCGGCGGTAGCCGAGGCCACCCGCGCGATGGCACTTTGGGCGCGCTCGCGCAGGCCGAAGCGTTCCAGCAGGCCGATCGCCGCCAATGGAAGCAGCAGGATCAGCGGCAGGTTGCGGGTCTTGACGAAAGCCGTGCCGAGCGAAGCCAGGATGGCGTCGACAGGCATGAAGGCGGCGGCGCCAGTGACGCCGCAGGCCGCGACCACTACCAGCACCGGATTGGCGCGCAGCAGGAAGCCGGCGACGATGACCGCCACGCCGAGCAGCGGCCACAGGTTGACTGCAGATTGCATGAAAACTCCGGCTCAGTTGAAAAGCGGGGGAATCTTACCCCATGTGCCGGGCCAGCCTGCCGCTGGATTAGACCTGGCCGGGACGCACCGGATTGAAAGCGGCGTCGCCAACGACCGTATTCCATTGGCGCACGTGAAAGGCGCGTACCAGCCCATGGGTGACATACGGATCGCGCGCCGCGAACAGTTGCACCGGTTCCGGCGTGGCGCAGCTAAACACCAGCACGGCCTGGTCGCTTGGCTCGACCAGGGCGCCGGCGATCACGAGTTCTCCGCGCTGCTGCGCCGCCCAGGCCAGCTCCAGGTGCGCGTCGCGGAATTGGCCGCGGCGCTCGAGGTAGTCGGGGGCAAGGTCATAGGTAAGCAGGTAGTGCATGGAGTCTCCCAGATCGTGGCGGCCAAAGCGCAACAGGCATCTTACTCCAGCCGGCCAGGCTAGCGATCCACTTCCAGCACCAGTACCGAACGCGCCGGCATGGCGAGGGTGCGCCCCAAGGCGTAGGTCTCGCCGCTGACAACATCGGTTCCGCTGGCGCCGCGCGGCAGGATTTCGGCAAAGCGCGCGGTATCGAGCGACACCGGCTTGCGGTTCTTGTTGATCGCCACCATCAGGCGTTTTGCGCCCTGCCCGGTGCCGTCATAGCGGAAGTAGACATAGGTTCCGTCTTCGGGCGCGAAGTGCATCAGCTTGCCGCTGTGGACCAGGGCTTGCGTCTTGCGCCAGTTGAGCAGCTTCCTGACATAGGCCTGCGCCTGCTTCTGCTTCGCATCGAGCCCGGCGCCGCTCACCGCATCGACGCGGTCACCGCGCCAGCCGCCCGGGAAATCCTGGCGCGTGGGCCCATCGGCGCGCACCAATGGACTGGTCATGAGCAGCTCGGTGCCGTAGTACAGCTGGGGCACGCCGCGCGTGGTGAGAAGGTAGGCGATCGCCATCTTGTAGAGATCGAGATCCTCGCCCAGTATGCTGTACAGGCGCGGAATATCGTGGTTGCCCTCGAAGACCACCAGCTTGCTGGCGTCCGGGTAGGCCACGTCGTCGTTGAGGCGCTCGTACAGGTGGCTCAGTCCCGAATGCAGCGAGTCCTCGGCCACCAGCGCCCGGCGCAGTGTGTCGTTGAGCGGGTAGTCCATCATCGACGGCATCGCGCTGCGGTAGCCGTTCGGGTTGCGCTTGCCGTCGAGCCAGTACGACACCACCAGCGGGTTCATGCTCCATTCTTCGCCGACGATGTTCAGGGTCGGGAATTCCTCGCGCACGCGGCGGCTCCACGCAGCCAGGAAGGCATGGTCCGAGTAGCCGAAGGTGTCGACCCGGATGCCGTACAGCCCCGCATACTCGACCCACCACAGGGTGTGCTGGATCAGGTAGTTCGCCAGCAAGGGATTCTTCTGGTTCAGGTCCGGCATGTCGCTGCCGAACCAGCCCTGGACGTAGTTCTTGCGGTCGGCCTGCGCGGCATAGGGATCGCTGGCCGTGGTGCGCGCGTGCGCGGTCGGCACGAAGCGGTTGCCGTAGCCGAGCCAGTCGGGCGTCGGCAGGTCTTTCATCCACCAGTGGTTCGAGCCGATATGGTTCAGCACCACGTCCATCAGCACGCCGACGCCCTTGCTGCGCGCCAGCGCCACCATGCGCCGGTAGTCCTCGTTGCTGCCGTAGCGCGGATCGATGCGGTAGGTATCGGTGGCGGCGTAGCCGTGGTACGAGTATTGATCCTGGCGGCTTTCGGTGAGCGGGGTCGGCCAGATCGCGGTATAGCCCATCGCGGCGATGTAGTCGAGCTTGTCCACGATGCCGGCGATGTCGCCGCCGTGGCGGCCGGCATCGATGTCGGCGCGGTTGGCCGGGTCCGGGAATCCCGGCACGTTGTCGTTGCCCGGATCGCCGTTGGCGAAGCGGTCCGGCATCAGGAGCATGATCGCGTCGGCGTTGCCGAAGCTCGGGCGCTGTGCCGAGCCGGGCGCGCGCGCCTGCAGTTGGTAAGGCAGGCGCCGGACCTCGGCGCCGCGCCGGAACACGATCTCGATGGCACCGGGGCGCGTGCTCGGCGCGATGCGCAGGTCCAGGAAAACATAGTTCTTGCTGGCGACACGCTGCACGCCAGCCAGGCGCACGCCAGGGCGGCCGGACGCCAGCTGCGGGGTGAAGCCGGCAATATCTTCGCCGTGCACCATCAGTTGCAGCTTGTCGCTCTTCATGCCGACCCACCAGTTGGGCGGTTCGACCCGGTCGATACCGGTGGCGGCGCGGGCGCCCGGCACCAGGCCCGGCAAGAAGGCGATCAGGGAAGAGAGGAAAATCAGGGTTCTAAGAATCATGGAAGGATAAAAGAAGACGCTTGAAACAGGAAAGCGGGCGCACAGGGGCGCCCGCCGGCTACTGATTGACCCGCGGGCCGCTTACCAGTCGGTTTCCCTGGTGGTCGTGCTGCTGGCTGGGGTCAGCAACTGCTCGTTCGCCTTCGGATTCCATTCCACGTTGGCGCCGTTCTTCTTCAGGAACTTGTACTGCAGGTTGTACCCCGCCGGGACGCTGACATCGACATACCAGTTCGGATACTGGTACACCACCTTGTTGTTCAGCGGTCCGATCGCCTTGTTCGGGTCCCAGTTGCCGAGTTCGTCGACGTTGCCCGACAGGTAGAGATTCTGGCCAAAGGTGGTGGTGGCATTCTTGACGACGAAGCGCACCAGCACCTGGTTACCGGTCAGCACCGTGTAATCCGGATAGGCGTTGCTCTGGGCCGCGGTCGAAGTGGCGATCTTGATGGCGCGCTTGCCGGCCGCGACCGACGGCACCTTGACCTGGATGCTGCTGTCTTCCCAGGACACGATATTGGTGCCGGTTACCGCGGTGGTGCCAAAATAGACCGTGCCCTTGGTGGCGCCGAAGCCGCGGCCGCTGATCGTGATGGTGTTGCCCGGCTTGCCCATCATCGGACCGACGTGGCCGATGCTCGCGGCATTGGTGGGCGCCTTGTACTGCCACACCGCGACCGCGCCAGCGGCCAGGTTGAAGGTCGGGACGGCGCCGGCGCTGGCGCTGATCGTATTGCCGCTGAGCTTGGCACCCAGCACATCGGTGTAGCTGCCGTTCGGGAGCGACGTCAGCAGGCCCGAGATGCTGACCGGGTTGCTCTGGTGGCGGTTGACCGCGACCAGCACCACGTTACTGCCGAACTTGCGCTCGAAGATGTACACGTCGTTGTTGACCCAGCGCTGCTGCATGCTGCCGTAGGCCAGCGCCGGGTTGCTCTTGCGCAGGGTCGAGAGATCCTTGGTGACCAGATAGGCCTTGGTGGTCTTGCTGAACGACGTCATCAGGTCGCGCGCCTTGTTCGAATCGTAGTCGCCCTGCATGTATTGCTCGGTGCCGTAGTAGAGCACGGGCACGCCCGGCACGGTCAGGGTCAGGGCCAGTGCCTGCTCCAGGTTGCGCTGGGTGTTGGTGGCGGTCTGGAAGCGGTCGACGTCATGGTTGTCCATGAAGACCGCCTGGTCGATCAGGCGCTTGTAGTCGGTGGCGGTGGCGTTGATGACGCTGTCGAAATCGGTCCAGCTCGCGGTGCCGCTCCTGAGCACTTCGCGCAGGATACGGGCGTAGCGGAAGTTCAGCAGATTGCCGCCGCTCTTGTCGGCATACTCGGTGCTTGCGGGGTCTGGAGCGGGGCTGCTCATCATCCACTCGCCAAAAATGTAGACCGGCTTGTACCCATAGATATATGCAAACAGGTTCTTCTGGGAGCCGAGCGACATGTGCTTGATCGCGTCGACCCGGATGCCGTCGACGCCCAGGTCGAGCCACTTCTTGATCGATTCCTTCAGGTAAGTATCGACCGCCGAGCTGGTCTGATCGAGGTCGGCCAGGTCATACATCATCTTGTACTGGGTGGTTTCCAGGATGTCCCACTCGCCCAGGCTGCCGTCGATGTAGCCGTAATGGTGGAAATACCTGGGGTTGTTGCTGGCGTCACCGGTATAGCCGGACAGCAGCACGCCGTCGTTGTACAGGCGACCGTTCTCGGCGAAGCCCGGGTTGTTGACGTCGGCCGGCGAAGAATGGTTGGGAACGAAATCGATGATCACCTTGATGCCCTTGGCGTGGGCGGCGTTGATCATGGTGGTGAAGTCGGTAAAGTGGCCAAAGTAGGGGTTGGTGCGCTTGAAGTCGCGCCCCCAGTAGCCGTGCGACGACGTGATCGGCTTGGGGCCGCCCGAATAGGTGATCACGGCGTCGATATTCTCGACCGGCGGCGAGATCCACAAGGCCGTGATCCCCATGTCGGTGAAATAATTATCGTTGATTTTTTGCGTGATGCCGGCCCAGTCGCCGCCGCAATACAGTTTGGTACCCGACGCACAGGTCGAGCTGAACATCGCGCCCGTTGGGTTGTTCCCCATGGCGCCATCGACAAAGCGGTCGGTCACGATCTGGTAGACCACGTCCGTGGTGAAGTTCTGCTTGTTGCTCACCGCCGTGTCAGGCGCGGCGGCGGCCGTACCGGCACCGAACAGGGCCATGCTTGCGACCAGCACCCGCATGCGCGTTGTCAGCTCGTTGTTCATGTTTTATCTCCGTATATGTTTTTATGTGGTCGTACTGCCTGGGGCAGATCGTCGATGGCTGGCCCGCCCTGCAGGCCCAAACCAATGGGCTTGGCATCGACATGAGCACGCAGACATCTGTAGTAAACCTACATCTTCGTTATTTGGAGGTCAAGTTGAATTTGCCCGCCAGCCATCGCACCTTACACTTTCTCAAGCTCACTATGTAGTAATGCTAGATCAACCATCCCCCGCCGGCCGTAGATGGTGGCAATGCCCGCTTGCGCAGGTGCTCGCGCCACCCCAAGCGTGCGTTTCGCACCCGGCGCCTATGTCACACTGTTCAGACAGTTCAACCAACGTCAGGAGTACGCCATGCACAACACCACCATCGCCGGCAAGCCACTGCACACGATGCTCATGGCCGCACCGGCCGTCCTGATTCCGTTCGGCTTCATCCTCGATGCGCTGCACAATGCCACTGGCGACGAAGACTATGCCAAGGCGTCGTTCTACAGCATCGCAGGTGGGGTGGTCGGCGGGTTAGCCGCGAGCACCGTCGGGGTCGCGCAATACGTGGCCGACCAGCCCGAGGGCCAGGCCAAACATGAAAGCCAGGTCCATGCAGTGCTGACCGGCGCCGCCATGCTGGCCAGCGTTGCCAACCTGATCCTCAAGCGCAGCAACCGCCAGCACACCACCGGCGCGCTGGTGCTGTCGGCCATCGCCGCGGCCGGCGCGCTGGCCAACAGCGTGGTCGGCAACGGCGCCCACGCGGCCAATGGCGAACATGCCGAAGCGGGCGTGCACACCGACGACGACAAGACGCGCATCGACCATACCCGGGGCGACGTCGAGCAATACGTGGTCGCCGGCCCATCGGCCCTGCATGCACCGAAATAATCCGGGGCGGCCTGGTCCCCTATCCCTGTTCAAGAACTTGCTGTTGTAATAAGGCCACTGTTCCACATCTTTCCCACTCGCTAAATGGGTTACTGCTCACTTAGCGAAATGCCGCACAGAACAAAACCCGGCGGTGGGAGTAGACTGGAACCATGGACACTTCAAAGAAAATGGCGGCGGGGATTACCGGTGTTGCCAGCTTCCTGTGGCTGACAATGACGGCCGCGATCGCGGCCAACCAGCGCCGCCTGGTGTTCAATCCCTGCATCATTCCCGAAGTCGACAGCCCGCGCAGCAGCGGGCACCGCACCCGCCCGGTCGTGTTACGCGCCCGGGATGGCACGCGCCTGTGCGGCTGGCTGCTCACTCCACTGGTACAGGGTCCGCGTCCGGCCGTCATGTATTTCGGCGGCCGCTCCGAAGAAGTCTCGTGGGTGGCGCGCGACGCCGGCAAGCTGTTCCCCGGCATGACCGTGCTGGCCATGAATTACCGTGGCTACGGGCAGTCGCACGGCACCCCCGATGAGCTGCTCATGATCGACGACGGCTGCACCCTGTTTGACTGGCTGGCCGCCCTCGGCCAGGTCGACGCCGCGCGCATCGCCGTGGTCGGCCGCAGCCTGGGCTCGGGGGTCGCGGTGCAGGTGGCCAAGGAGCGTCCGGTCAATTCGGTCGTGCTGATCACGCCCTACGACTCGATCCTGGCCATCGCCAAGCGGCGCTTTCGCGTCATGCCGATCGAATACATGCTGCGTCACCGTTTCGAGTCGATCAAGCACGCCCCCTCGCTCAAGGCGCCGACCTATGTCCTGCGCGCGGCGCTCGACGACGTGGTACCGCACTCGCACACCGACCAGCTGGTGGGCAAGCTCGCCAGCCTGGCCGGCGACGACACCGTGCCGGCCTCGGACCACATGAACATCCCCTATCTCGACGCCACCCAGGCGCTGATTGCCGGCTTCCTGACACGCCGCTTCGCGCAAGTGGCCGGCCTGCCCCAGGCGCCGCAGTCGAGCGCACCAGCGGTGCTGGCCGAGGTCGGCCCCGAAGTCGGCCCCAAGGTCGAGCCTGACGCCAGCGTCCCGGCTACCGTCCAGATCGCCGCTTTTGCAAAATAATTGCTGAAAATTGTAGGCAGTTATATTTCCTTGGAATAAATTGCCAAGTAAAATCGTATTTGTCATCAATATGCCGATTGATGCATATTTGACAGGTTCGCTTGCACAGCACCGGCGTTTGCCCGTGCGCAGCGCCGCAACGCCTCCATCTGCCTGCCTGGCGCAGCTGATGCGCGCAAAGTTGTGACAGAGATGTTGCAACCAAGCTACATGTTTCAGGCGATGCCGAGGGAAGCAATGCCGCGATACAAATCGTAACCCCTCTAGCTTTCCATGGCTGACACAATGCGCTGTGCAACGACCTCGTGTGCATTCGGCATGCGAGGCCAGGTTGGCCGTCGACGATGCCGCCGTATAGCCGGTTCCAGGCTGACGGCTGTGCCGGGTACAATATCGAAATTCCAGGAGCCTCATTCATGAAACTCAAGCAACTCACCATGACCATCGCGGCGCTTTGCGTCGCCGGCAGCGCAGGCATTGCAAGCGCAGCGCCTGCCGCCCCCAAGCTCGGCATGGTCTACGATGCAGGCGGCAAGTTCGACAAATCGTTCAACCAGTCGGCCTTCGAAGGCCTGCAGCGTTTTTCGAAAGAAACCGGCATCAAGGTGTTCGAGGCACAAGCCAGCAGCGATACCCAGGCTGAACAGGTCATGCGCAGCCTTGCCCGCAAGAAGCTCGACCTGATCGCCGCCATCGGCTTCTCGCACACCCAAGCGGTTGCCAAGGTCGCCAAGGAATTCCCGAACGTGCGCTTCGTGCTGATCGACAGCGTCGCGCCAGGCAATAACATCAACTCGGTCATGTTCAAGGAAGAAGAAGGCTCTTACCTGGTCGGCGTCGCCGCCGCCATGGCTTCCAAGTCGAAGAAGCTTGGCTTTGTCGGCGGCATGGACATTCCGCTGATCCGCGCCTTCGCCTGCGGCTATGCGCAAGGCGCCAAGGCCCAGGTCCCGAAAGCCGAGATCGTCCAGAACATGGTCGGCACCACGGCTGCCGCCTGGAACGACCCGGCCAAGGGTGGTGAACTGGCACGCGCGCAGTTCGACCGCGGCGTGGACGTGGTGTTCGCCGTGGCCGGCGGCAGTGGCATGGGCGCGCTGCAGATGGCCAAGGCCAAGGGCAAGCTGGCGATCGGGGTCGATTCGAACCAGAACTACATGTACCCGGGCACCATGCTGACCTCGATGGTCAAGCGCGTGGACGTCGCCGTCTACGACTCGTTCATGGCCCAGAAAAACGGCAGCTGGAAAGCGGGCATCACCCACAAGGGCCTGAAAGAAGGCGGCGTCGACTGGGTGCTGGACAAGGATAACCGTGCGGTCGTCACGCCTGAGATCGAAAAGCGCGTGAAAGCCGTGCGCACCGACATCATCAACGGCAAGATCAAGGTCATCGACTACCGCGCCGCGAGCAGCTGCCCGGTCTGATCGACCCACCGTCATGCAAAGCGCGCCGCGCCGGCCAACCCGGTCCGGCGCGCTTTTGAATGCAGCCCCCGCATCCACAACCGACTATTTACCAGTGACCGCAATGCAGCCAGCCGTAGAATTTCGCAACATCAGCAAGGCCTTCGGGGCCGTGCAGGCGAACGCTGAGGTCAGCTTCCCGATTGCCAAGGGCTCGATCCATGGCGTGATCGGCGAGAATGGCGCCGGCAAGTCCACCCTCATGAGCATCCTGTACGGCTATTACCACGCCGACAGCGGCCAGCTCCTGATCGACGGCCAGGAACGCCAGATCCGCTCCTCGCACGAAGCGATCGCGCTGGGCATCGGCATGGTTCACCAGCACTTCATGCTGGTCGAGAACATGACCGTGCTCGACAACGTCATGCTCGGCACCGAGGGGGGCTTCAAGCTGGCCGCCAGGCGCCAGGAAACCGAGCTCGCGCTGCGCGAGATCTGCGCCCGATACCGCCTCGACGTCGACCCGCTCGCCACCATCGACGAGCTGTCGGTGGGCGCGCAGCAGCGCGTCGAGATCCTCAAGCAGATCTACCGCAGTGCCGAGATCCTGATTCTGGACGAGCCGACCGCCGTGCTCACCGCGCAGGAAACTGCCTCGCTGTTCGAGATCCTGAGGCTGTTCAAGGAGCAGGGCAAGACCATCATCCTGATCACCCACAAGCTGGGCGAGATCATGGACATCACCGACCAGGTGACGGTGATGCGGGCCGGCCGCGTGGTCGGCGCCGTCGCTACCGGCGAGACCTCGAAAGAGCAGCTGGCCAACATGATGGTCGGACGCCCGATCGAGGGCAACCTGGCGCGCAAGCCGTTCAACCCCGGAGCGCCGGTGCTGCAGGTAGCCAAGCTCGGCCTGCAAGACAAGCAACAGGTCAAGCTGCTGGCCGATATCGACCTCACGGTGCGTGCCGGCGAAATCGTCGCCATTGCGGGCGTGTCGGGCAACGGCCAGAGCGAACTGATGGAAATCCTGTCGGGCATGCGCCTGCCCACCAGCGGCAAGGTGCATTTTCTCGGCAAGGAACTGCCCTACGCGCGCCGCTCGAATGCCGATGGCCTGCCGGCCGAGTTCCGCAAGCTGGGCATCGGCCATGTGCCAGAAGACCGCCTGCGCGACGGCGTCATCAAGGACTTCTCGGTGATGCAAAACACCGTATTCGGCTACCAGGACCGGGTCAGGAACAAGATCGGCCTGTTCGACTTCGACGCCATCGCCAAGCGCTGCGCCGGTCTGCTGGAAGCCTTCGACGTGCGCCCCAAAGACCCTGAGATGCGCATCGGCCTGCTCTCGGGCGGCAACCAGCAGAAAGTCGTGATCGCGCGCGAAGTCTCGGCTAACCCGAAGCTGATGCTGGTCGGCCAGCCGACCCGCGGGGTCGACATCGGCACCATCGAGAGCATCCACACCCAGTTGCTGCGCCTGCGCGACGAAGGCGTGGCGATCTTGCTGGTCTCGACCGAGCTGGAAGAAGTGCGCGCCCTGGCCGACCGCATCGTGGTCGTCTCGGGCGGGCGCATTACCGGTGAACTGAACATCGACGAATTCGATACCACCCGCATCGGCCTGCTGATGGGCGGGATGCATAAATCCTGAGCGGGTGACCAAGCACATGAAAACCACTGAACTCCCACGCTGGGCCTCGGGCTTCGTCCTGCCGGTCCTGAACTTGCTGTCGGCGCTGCTGGTCGCGGCGCTCGTCATCCACCTGCTGGGCGAAAGCCCGGTCGAATCGCTGCATATCCTGATCAACAGCGCCGTCATCAATCCGGAAGGCCTGAGCTATACGCTGTTCTACGCCTCCACCTTCATCTTTACCGGACTGGCGGTCTCGGTGGCGATGAAGGCCGGCCTGTTCAACATCGGCGCCGAAGGCCAGATGTACCTCGGCGGCCTGGGCCTGACCATTGCCATGCTGTCCTTCGACGCCACGCTGTCGCCCTGGCTCTTGATCCCGGTCGGCATGCTGTGCGCGGCGCTGTTCGGCGCCGGCTGGGCCTTCCTGCCCGGCTACCTGCAGGCCAAACGCGGCAGCCACGTGGTGGTCACGACGATCATGTTCAACTTCATCGCCGCCAGCCTGATGAACTTCATCATCGTGAAATACCTCATTCCCGAGGGCGACCAGAACCCGGCCAGCCGCGTCTTTTCAGAAGCGGCCGCGATGCCGCGCCTGTTCGACTGGTTCCCGGCGCTGGGCGACACCCCGCTCAATATCTCCTTTGTGCTGGCGATCATCGCGCTGGCCATCTACGGCGTGATGATCTCGCGCTCGTCGTGGGGCTACAAGCTGCAGGCCACCGGCCTGAACGCCCACGCGGCCCACTATGCGGGCGTACGCATCAGCCGCACCATCATCGTCGCGATGCTGATCTCGGGCGCCCTGGCCGGCCTGGCCGCGGTCAATTCGATCATGGGCTCGACCCACTACCTGAGCCTGAACTTTCCGGCCGGCGCCGGCTTCGTGGGCATCGCGATCGCCCTGATGGGACGCCAGCATCCGGTCGGCATCTTCCTGTCGGCGGTGCTGTTCGGCGCCCTGATCCAGGGCGGTTTCGACCTGTCGCTGGAAAAGCCGAACATCCCGCAAGAGACCTTCATTTTCATCCAGGGCCTGATCATCCTGTTCTGCGGGGCGATGGAAAACCTGTACGCGCCGGTGGTGCTCAAGATGATCAATGTACGCAATGCGGCCCGCAGCGGCGCACGCAAGGGATAAGCCATGGAAGACTTCCAATTCGCCAGTATCGTCGTCTCGACGATCCGCAATGCGCCGGTACTGATCTTCGCGGCCATGGCCGGCCTGTTCGCCGAGCGCAGCGGCGTGGTCGACATCGGCCTGGAGGGCAAGATCCTGGCCTCGGCCTTCGTCTCGGCCGCCGTCGCCTATACCTACCAGGACCCGTGGCTCGGCATGGCCGCCGGCATCCTGGTATCGGTCGCGCTGGCGCTGGTGCAGGGCTTCGTGTCGATCACCCAGAAGGGCAACCAGCTGGTCGCCGGCATCGCGATCAACATCGCCATGAGCGGCCTGACCTTCGTGGTGGCGCAGTACTTCTTCCAGCAGGGCGGCCGCACGCCGGACCTGGGCGAAGCGCGCCTGACCGACATCGTGCTGCCGGGTACCGCTTTGCTTGCCGACATTCCGGTGATCGGCTGGCTGTACGGCAGCGTGATCGGCGGCCACTCGGCGCTGGTCTACTTCGCCTTCTTGCTGCTGCCGGTGGTGCATTGGGTGCTGTTCCATAGCCGCTTCGGCCTGCGCCTGCGCGCGGTCGGCGAGAACCCGCATGCGGCCGATGCGGCCGGCGTGTCGGTGCAGCAGACCCGCTATGCGGCGATGCTGATCGCCGGCGTGCTGTGCTCGTTCTCGGGCGCCTACCTGTCGATCGTCCAGAGCGGCTTCTTCTTGCGCGACATGTCGGCCGGCGCCGGCTACCTAGCCCTGACCGCCCTGGTGTTCGGCAACTGGCGTCCGGTGCACACGGTACTGGGCTGTTTGATGTTCGGCTTCTTCGGCGCGCTGCAGATCCAGATCGAAGGCGTCGACCTGCCAGTGGTCGGCCGCATCCCGGGCTCGCTGATCCAGATGATTCCTTACGTGGTAACGGTGATCGTGCTGGCCGGCCTGATGGCCAAGTCGGTGGCGCCAAAGGCGCTGGGGCGGCCGTTCGTGAAGTCGCGCTAGGCGCCGCGCACGGCGTAAAAAAGGGGACAGTGCCACTGGCATTGTCCCCTTGATCGTTTACAGCGCCTTATTTACTGCGCAACGCTTACAGCGACTCCCCTCCCCTGGCCCGCGCCGCCGAGCGCTTGAAGGTCCACAGCACCCCCACCCCGCCCGACACGCCACTATCTTTCACGTGCAGTGGACTGGCGCGGTTCGCAGTGCCCCGGTAGCTCTCGTAGCGCAGGTAGCCGAACACCCGCAGGTCCTGGTTCACGCGGCGCGTGCCGAACAGCCCGAGCCGGCTCAGGACCAGGCCCGCATCGGCCGCATACGCCGGCCGTGCACTGGTGGCGAACTGCGGCGCGACCTCGTAGAAATGGCGGTTGATCTTGCGGTCGCCCAGCACCACCGATCCCATTGCCTCCAGCGACCACAGGCCCTGCGGTCCGGCGATTTCGTAGGTCAGGCGCGGCTCGAAGGTCGTGCCCCTGTGATGCAGGCCGCCACGCGCCTCGATCACCGCCCGCAGCGGCAATTCGGCGCGTAGGCTGCGGTGGTCGCCGAAATCGGCCAGCTTTACCTTCAGGCGTGGTCCGAATTCCGCCAGCGGCCCCAGGTCGGGCATGCCCTGGCGCTCGTCGACATCGTCGGAATCGGATGGCAGCGCACCGGCGAAGCCGACGTCGAGCTCGACCCGGTCGCTGCGAAACAGCCGCGCCGCGATGCCGGAGCGGTCGGCCCGCAGCACCCGGCCGCGGTAGACAATGTTGGGAAATACCAGCACCCGCGTCTCGTGCTGGCCGGCGCCCGGATAAGAGGGAGTGGAAAGCGCAACGCCGCCCACACCGATTTCCCAGAGCGGCAGCTTCTGTTCCGGGTCGGACTGGGCGCGGGCGGCGCTACCGAGGACGAGGCAGGCGGCGCAACAGGCGGCCTTGAGGCGGGTAGTCATGGCGGGCTCAGTGGAAGCGGTGGAGAGCCGATTCTATCCAAGACCAGGGAGTTGACGCGCCGCGCACGGTCTGTTGCGCTTGAACAGTGTCAACGCTTGAACGCGTCTGCGCCAATTAAGGCAGGCTCGAGCATTGAACGATTCGACCATCGGCTATTACCCGGCGACCAAAAGCGGCCCCTCAGAAAGTCCGATAGCAAGATTCTGGTGTCGTCGTGACATTCCGCGCATCTTTCGGCTCAATCTTTTGGTAGCTTGTACGCGATGCAAAATAACCATACGCGCTTGACCTTGCTTGCTCTCGCTATTTCCCTGCTCGGCGTCGCAATCCATGTCGCAACCATGATCGGAGGGCCGTCCTGGTATGCGTTCTTCGGCGCGCCGCCACGGATCGTGGCGTCCGCGCAAGACGGTACGTGGTTGGCCCCCGTTTCCACAGCTTGCATTGCAATGTTAATGGGTATCTGTGCCCTGTATGCCTGCTCAGCCCTTGGCATGGTGAAGCGCCTGCCTTTGCTCCGGACAATGCTAGCCGGAATCGCGGCTGTCTGTCTGTTGCGTGCACTTGTACTCGTTCCCGTAGCGGCTCTCCATCCGCAGTTGATCAATGTGTTTGAAGTCGTCGCCGCCCTCATATGGGGAGCAGCCGGGGTTGGTTTCGTGGCCGCATTTCTCATGACCAGAAGGACGGTGGCTGCGTCTCGTGCCTGACGCGTTCTCGCGCCGATAGTGACGCTTCTCCTGATGGGACGTCGGCTAGGGGCCGACCGCCACCATACGTTGAACGACAGAGCGCCCAGAAACGGGCGTAGCAAGTAGGGAATACGTGATGAAGAAATGGAAGGGGTTTGCAGTCGCGGCGCTTGGATTTGGCGTGAGTGGACTGAGCTTTTGCTTAGACCGCCAGTTTAGTCTTGCTGCTGGAATGGCTGGGATAGCATTGACGTATACTGCGCTGGCCTATCGCGCCAAGAAGACAGGGTTGTGAAGTCGAGAACTCCCTCTGATCACATGTCCGCTTCGGATCGGGCGCGGACGCCGAGTCCGGCCTCAGCGCGCTGTCTAAATTTTCCCGACAAACGACAACTTCGGCAGACTGATCGCCTAACGAACGCTACCGGGCCAGCAGCGGACATCGCCCTCAATCTTCGCTTCCGCAGTTGAAAGCATTAATTGAATCTAAATTTACCTGTATTTCAGTTGCTACTCTTGCTCCTTGCCGCATTGTCGGTTGGTGCAAAAGATCGTCGTCTTAAAATCGGCTTTTGCATTGCGACGATATTTTGCGCTTTGGCAGGGGCGCCTGAAAGATTCTGCCTCGAATGAACGTTCAGGGTCGAAGCGGGCCTGGTCGCGACCGGCCGGTTTCGGCCAAAAGCGGCCATTCCCTTTCTGGGTAACTTTTCCTGTGGGTACTAATGCCAAGTTCTTTTTCTTGCAAATTTGTCGCTGTTATTCTTATGTCCAGCCTGACGGTTATAGGTCAAGCACAGGAGGTAGGGTCTCGCTGGCGACTGCGCGTGGTGGATTTGAAGCATACAGTCAAGGTTGAAGCGACGATTCGATTCCTAGGAGAAGCTTCTAATGGGTCTTGCATGGGCGGGACGTGGAAGCGCGTAGTTGTTGAGTCGAAAACTGCTCACGATGAGAAGTTCTTCCCAATGGCTGAGCCATTAGCGTATCAGATAGACAATGGCGTACTCACACTGGTCGAACGACAGTATGTGACGGGTACTTGTTTATGTCTGGCAAGTCGGAAAAGGCAGCTATCCACGGAACCTATGACGCGGTTAGTATCGGCGCAGGTGAAAAGCTCGGCTATTTCGCTTTGAAGAAGGTTCCATAGCATCTCTGTTTCGTCCGCTTCGGGTCGGTTGCGGTCCTTCGTGACAGTCTGTGATTTTTCGCCCCTGGCAATCTGCTATGCTGAGCTCAAAGGCCGAGTTCGGCCAGAGGCAGCCACTCATGGAATGGCAGGGGCGCAAGCCTATAAACGGCACTATTGGATTTCAGAATCATACTGTTAGCGCGTCGACCAATAAAACTGAAGAACAAGTTATCGGAGTCGAACACTTCGGGAAGTGCGGGTTCAGTCAACAATACCTACCCTGTAGCGGCCAGCCCGCCGCGCCCGCAAAGTGACTCATGGTGCGGCTCAGCGCATCTCGGCCGCTATTGTCTGGCGGATCCAAGGTAGATAGTGCGACACGCGCACGGCGCGGCTGCTGATGCCGTAGATGCCGGGCTTGTAGGCGCTGAAGGAACCGGTTCCGTAGGTATATGAGGTCAGGCCCGCCACCTTCCACTGGCCGGCGTCCTCGATCAGGACTGGGCCACCGCTGTCGCCGTTGCCGGCCATACCTTCCAGCGCATGGGCGCTCGCATCGCTGTCGAAGGTGTAGGCGAGGTAGCGTGGGTCGGCACCGTCGATGCGGTTGTAGGCCTGGCGCAACTGTGTGCGGTTCGGTCCTTGCTGGCCATCCTTGCCATTGCCGGTCGCCCCCATGCCGAAGATTCTCACGGATTTGCCGACTTCGTCCTGCCGGTCGTAGAGGGCGAGAGGCTGCACGTCCCTGACCGGCTCAGCCAGCTTGATCAGCGCGACGTCGTCCGACTGCGTGAGATGCGCCATCGCCGGCGCAGCGTCGCCCTTGATGAGTTCATCCGGCAGTTTCCTGTAGCCGGGATGGACGATCAGTTGCGCCACTTTCACGCAGCGCTCGCCCACCATGACTTCGGTCACCGGGTGCCATTGGGTCGCGTGCGCGGCCGTCAACACCCATTGCGGTGCGATCAGGACCCCGTGGCCCTCGTGGGCCAGGTTGATCAGGGCACGCGCCTCGGATGGCGCGTTCCGGTACTTCGCGTCGGGCACGTCATGGCGGATCACCACCGCCGAGGCAGAGGTCGTCAGAACGTAAGCAAGCAAGGGCAGATAAGGGCGCATGGCGGACGGTAATGGTCAATGAGCAGTCGAGTTTCGATTCTATTTGTAAATAACGCGAAGGCGCAATGTCGTTCTCAGCCGTTTCGCCACGTCTGCTTTGGGGTCGGTTGCTGCCTTCATGACAGTCTGCGATTTTTCGGCCCTGGCGAGCTGCTATGCTGAGCTCAACGGCCGCCTTCGGCCAAAAGCGGACAATGAGACGAAAGGACCGTTAGGTGGCTTTAAAACTTGTCGCATCGATCTCAGGATTTCTGTTCATCGCTCTTGCAGTCATGTTTGGTCAGGCGTTTAGCCCTGATGCCTCAAATGATCTCGTGGCGGTAGGCGCGATATGCGCGTTTGTAAGCAGCACTGCCTTTGTGCTTGGCGTCGTATTCGGCCGTGCGGGCCTCGTTGCGGCAATCATTTCAGGATGTTTTGCTTTGGTGGTAGTCAGTTTTCCTCTGCAGCTTTACTACGCAACAACTGAATCACTCGGCAAGTATGCAGCAGTTTTATTGCTCCTTTTCGCTCTGGTGAGCGCGGCTAGTTTTTTGGGCACGTGTCTTCGCAGAAGGGAAACAAGTTAACTTCGACCGTCCGCTTTGGGTCGGTTCCGGTCGGTCGTCACAGTCTGAAATTCTTCGGCGCTGGCGAGCTGCTATGCTCAGCTCCAAGGCCGTCTTCAACAATAACCAGTCGTTCATCCTCTTCGGAAAAACGACAAAGCTCAATAATAAAGAAGCGCCGCCAGGCATGGGTACAAAGAACTAGACCGGCCCCATGCCCATTGCATCGGCCCGGTCTGCGCTGCGATCACGCTCTTGCCGCTGGTGCTATACCACCCGAATGCCCGGCGACGCCACCGCACGGTGCCCGCGGCCGCCCGCCGGCACCGGCACCGTAACCAATCACCCCTTCTCTGGCCAGATCGCCTGCAACAGCGCGGCCAGGTTGTACCCGCCCTTGATCAATTGCTGCTTGGCGATTTCGGAACTTGGCACCGGATAATTGGCCGGTACATCGAGCGTGAAGGCGTAATACGTTTCGCCCTTCCTGTTCGTTTGCGCAACCATCTTGCCCGGCACGACACCTGCGAAGGCCTGCTTGGCCACGAACAGCGAATGGTTGGCCCAGGCGAAAGGCGCGGCGATCGGATCGCCTTCGATCTGCGGGATGGTCATGTTGCCGCCGATGACCTTGGTGGCGAAGGCGTCCGGCGTGCTGGTCTGAAGCCGGCGGAAGGCGTAGTCGACCGTGGTGCTGTCCCAGTACGAGTGGAAAGGCTTGGTCAGCGACTTGGCGCCCCCTTCGCGCATCGGCACCGGTTCGCCCGGCGGGATGGCGGCGGCAGTGGCCAGCGCGCCCAGGCGCGCATCGTCGAGTAACAGGTTGTTGCTGCCACGCGAGTCGTAGATCGTGGTGTCGTTGACATCGGCCTGGGTCGGGGGCACCACGAACTTGCTGTCCTTGCCGACATAGGCTGCGCCCACGTGCAGCGGCTGGTGGATGTCGCCGGCGAAGTGGGCGATCAGGATCAGCGCCTGGCGCCGCGTGAACTTGTGCGGGTTCAGTTCCGGGTCGAGTTTGCCCTGCAAGACCGCGATGCACTGGCGCAGCGTTTGCACGATGTCAACCCCGGTGCGGCCCACGCCATGGTCATCGTAGTGGTCGTGCTGGAAGGGCACATTGGTGTAGTGGTATTTGTCGTGCTGCGGGTTGGCGCTGACATAGTCCAGCATTTCCTGGGTCTGCTCGCCGCAGAACGTGCCCCTGACGCAATCGGCCCAGTTCGCGACCAGCTCGAGCGACTCGCCCGGCTTGAGCAGCAGGTTGATTTCCTTCTGCGCATTGGTGCCCTTGAGCAGCTTGTCGGCAATGGCGCCAATCGCCTTGTGGCCGTCGCGGCCCCAGGCCATGGCGTCGAACGATGCGAATGCGCCCGTCAGCGCGAGTACGACTGCAAGTTTTTTCATGATCATTCCTGGTTGAACAATGCGGTTTACTTGATCTTGACGATGCGCGGCGCGGCCGGCGCCATCGATGCGCCCTGCCCTTCGCTGGCGCGCAAGAAGTCAACGAATGCGTCGAGGTCGAGCATGCCGGTCTCGAGACGGTTCGTGCCCTTGGCAAACTCGGGGAAGTTATCGCCGCCCTCGGCCAGGAAGTTGTTGGCCACGACGCGGTAGGTACGGCTGTCGACCAGCGGCGCGCCGTCGATGCGGATGCTGTCCGGCACCACGCGGCTGCCGGGTGGTCGCTGTTCGTCCCACTGGTAGCGGACATTGGCCGACACTTGCAGGATCGATGGATCGGCCGCGCCCGGGCGCATCCATTGCTGCTCGAGCAGGCGGCGCAGCTGGGCGCCGCTCAAGTCCATCAGCACCAGCGTATTACCAAACGGCAGCACGGCCTGGGCCTGGCCGAAGGCAGCCACATTGTCGGCGCCGGCTTCGAGGTCCTTGCGGATGCCGCCATCGTTCATGAAGCCGATCTGGGCGCCCTGGTTGCGGGTGGCCGCCAGCACCGCGTCGGCGACCACGCCGCCCAGTACCGATTCGCCCGACGCATTCTTCTTGCGCAGCAGCGGCGCCGTGGCCAGGCGCGCCACCGGGCGGGTCAAGGCGGCGCGGCTGCGTTCCTTGACCGAGGCCATGAAGGCCACCATTGCCGGATCGGCCGGATAGTCGCCCGGCTGAAGCACCACGTTGTGCACCTGCAGGTCGGTGACGGTATCGGTGGCCGCGTCCACCTTCATGGCGATGCGGGTCGCCAGGTGGCCGTACGAACCGGCCTGGGTCACGGTGCGGCCATCGACCTGGCACAGGTAGCCCTGGTGCGAGTGGCCCGAGATCACCAGCCGGATCGCCGGGTCGAGCCTTTTCACGATGTCCACCAGCGGGCCTGCCAGGTTGCTGCAGCCCGGGCTCAAAGGACTGTCCTTGGTGGTGCCGCCTTCATGCACCAGCGCCACGATGACGTCGGCGCCCTGCGCGCGCATGGCCGGGACCGCGCGGTTGATCGCATCGGCTTCGTCGCCAAAGCGCAATCCCGCAATGCCCGAGGCCATCACGACCGAGCGGGTGTCCTGCAAGACCGCTCCCACCAGGCCGACCTTCACGCCCTTGACGCTCTCGATGCTAAACGCCGGAATGAAAGGCTGGCCGGTGGCGCTGTCGATCACGTTCGCGGCCAGATAGGTAAATTTGGCGCCGCCGAAAGTCGGGCCCATCTGGCAAGCCTTGGCCGGGCGCACCGACACGCAACCGCCATTTTGCTGGCGCAGAAGTTCCTGGCGGCCGGCGTCGAATTCGTGGTTGCCGACCGCGCTCGCGCGCAGGCCCAGCATGTTCATCGCTTCAATGGTGGGCTCGTCAGCCCATAGCGACGACATGGCCGGGCTGGCGCCCACCAGGTCGCCGGCGGCAACCAACAGCAGGTCACGGTCCTGCTGGCGCCAGGCTTGCAGCGCCGCCGCCAGCGCCTCGATGCCGCCAGCGCGGATCGGGTCGGATTTGGCGCCGTCCTGCCCGGTCGGGGTGTAGCGGCTCGGCTCGAGGTTGCCGTGGAAATCATTGATGGCGACCAGGTTGATGGTCACCGGCTCGCGGCCGGTGCTGGTGGCGCAGCCAGCCAGGGTCAGCGACACGGCAAGCGCCAGCACGGCGCGCGACAGGCGTGCCGGAGCACGAAGGGAAACGGTCATGGACTATTCTCGATCAAGGATGGGAGGCCGGCTGGGGACCTCGGCATTATTGCATGGGCAAGTGGCTAGTCGCCAAGCTGGCAGGCAGGCACACAGGCGCTTTCGGCAAGAAAAAACGGCCAGTGTCGCCACTGGCCGTTGTTCACATCAAAGCAGGGAATTCAGAAACTTAGAATTCGTACTTGACGGTTGCCTGGACGGCCCACTGCGACTCGCCCTTGGCCTGGCGCAGGTTCAGGTCTTCCACGGTGTTACGCACTGCGTACACGTACTTGCCCTGTGCATTCAGGCCGACATAGTCGACAAAGCTGCGCGCCTGGCCACCGGCGGACTGGAAGCCCACTTCTTCGATACGGCCCCATTTCTTGTTCAGCAGGTTGCCGAAGTTCAAAATGTCGAGCGAGAAGCTGGCCTTGTGCTTGCTCATGAAGCCAGGGATTTCCTGGGTGATCTTCATGTCGAAGCTGTTGGTCCATGGCGAGAACGCGCTGTTGCGGTCGACCACGCCACCTTTGGCGCTACGCAGGGCCTTGTTCGACTCGACGATGTCGAAGAACTTACGCTCGTTGGCATTGTTCGTCGCGGTATCGCCAAAGAACACGACTTCGCCCGAGCCGACGCCCGACGGGATGTACATCAGGTCGTTGCCAGCCAGGCCATCGCCGTTCAGGTCGTTGTTAATGGTCCAGCTGTACGGCTTGCCCGAACGGCCTTCGTAGAAGACGCCGAGACGGGTGCGGTAGTTAGCAAAGAACTTCTTTTCCCACGACAGGCGGGCGTTGACGCGGTCTTTCACCAAATACGACGAGTTCGAGGCAACTTCTTCGTTCGGGTTGAAGACCGAGCGGCCGGCCCAGTTCGAGTTCGAGGTCGACGAAGTCAGTGCCGAGACTTCGCTCGCTTCGGTGTGCGAGTAAGCGACCGACCAGCCGAAGCCCTTGCGGGTCGGGCTGGTGATCGACATGGTCACGATCTGGGCGTCGCCCTTACCGGTCGCCTTGGCCAGCAGCACATTGTTATAGCTCAGGTTCGACAGCGCCTTGGCAGTGTTCTGGCAGCCGGTTGCCGTACCCGCCGAGTTATTGGTGAAGGTGTAGCAGGCCGACGACAGGCCGTTGGCGTTGTAGTACAGGTCGCGGCCATCGGTCCCTTTGCGGGTTGGCGCGCCAAGGTTCAGGTTCTGGTAGAAGATCGCGTCCTTGTTCTGGGTCGCCAGCAACTCGGCGCCGAACACCAGGCCATACCATGGCAGTTCGTGCTCGAAGGCCAGGTTGGCCTTCCAGATCGCTGGCTGCTTCAGGTCCGGCGACAGGATGTCGACGTTGGCGGATGGGGTCGCGCCGCTGACGGTGCGCTGTGCGTTCACGTCAGGCGTGAAGGTGCCGTCGGTGTTCGGGCAGCGGGTCGCGCCCGAGCCCGAGCAGGTAATGGTACGGGTGGCCACGCCTGGGTTCGAGAACGGGTTCGACATCCACACGGTTGCCGCCGCGCCCTGGAACAGGCCAGCGCCACCACGCAGTTGCATCGGTCGCGCCGAGTCGAACTTGTAGTTGAAGCCGGCACGCGGCTGCCACAGCTTGTTGCCGTCGAAGGTGCGGGTATTGTCGACACCGTAGCCGCCCGACTGGCGGGTGAAGGTGGCGGCATTGCCAGCGATGGTAGGCTGGGCCACGGCGGCATTGCGCAGCGGGGTGTTGTCGACGCTGGTCAGGTCCACGCGCACGCCGGCGCTGATGGTCAGGTTCTCGTTAACGGTCCAGTTATCTTGCAAGAAGATGCCGGTGTTCTTCATCGTGAACTGGGCAACCGCATTGCTCAGCGAACCGCCGGCCACCGGCATCTGCACGGTGTACGACGATGGACGGCCGCGCGAGAAGTTCTCGTACAGGGCGGCCTCAATCTGCGATGCCGATGCAGTGGCGCAGTTGATCGAGCCGAAGGTGTAGGCGAAGTTGTTATCGCACTGGAAGGTGTAGTTGCCAAACACGTTCTGCAGGAAGGCGTTGTAGACCTTGTTCGACGTGTAGTCGGCGCCAACCTTGAATTCGTGGTCGCCCCACAGATAGTTGGCGCCGCCATACAGGTCGATGGTCTTGGTACCCAGCACGTTGTTGTGGCGGCTGCTCTCGGTACCGGTGTTCAGGAAGCGGCTGCCGGTACGGGTGCCGGCCGGCGCGTCGGCCGGCAGCGGGCCGGTGAACGAGAACGACATGGCCGGCAGGCGGGCATTGTTGATCGGCACCGAATCATAGTCGCGCGTCGAAGCCTTGAACTCGGTCGAGAGGTTCTGGGTCCAGTCCGAGAAGACCTGGGCCACCATCGTCTCGATGCTCTTGTCCTGCTTGTAGAACTGCGAGCTCAGCGACACGCCGCTGGCCGAGAAGCCTGGGAAGATCGGCTCGTTCTGGGTGGTCTTCGAGTAGCGGAAGTTGGCGCGGTGGTCGTCGTTGATGTTCCAGTCGAGCTTGATGGTGCGCTCTTCCGACTTCAGGGCGGTACCGCTTGGCACTTCCGAGCTGCCGAGGTCGAAGTTGTAGCGGCTCTGGGCAATGTCTTTCAGACGTGCGATCTGGACCGGGCTGATGCCGACGGTGGTGCCGGCTTTCGAGCCGATGGCGCCGAAGTCTGGCGAGCTACGGCTGCTTTCCGAGTTCTCGGCCAGGGCGAAGAAGAACAGCTTGTCCTGGATCAGCGGGCCGCTGGCCCACAGGCCCTTGGTGTTGTCCTTGAAGCGCGGCGCGTCGCTGTAGACGTCGGTGACGGTGTTGTAGCGGTCGCCGACCAGCTTGTCGTTGCGGGCGATGTAGTAAGCGCCGCCGTGGTACACGTTGGTACCCGACTTGGTGACGGCGTTGACGTTGGCGCCGGTGTAGCCGCGCTGGGTGACGTCGTAGTTGGCCACGTTGACCTGCACCGAGGCGATCGCTTCCATCGAGATCGGCTGGCGGGCAGTCGGGCTGCCGTTGGCTTCGAGGCCGAAGGTGTCGTTGATGGCCACGCCGTCGATGGTCATCGAGTTGTAGCGCGAGTTCTGGCCGGCCACCGACATTTCGCCGCGTTCCTTGTCGGTCTGCGAGACGCGCGGATCGATCCGCGCGAAGTCTTGCAGGTTGCGGTTGATCGATGCCTGGGTTTCCAGGTCGGCGCGCGAGATCGAGGTGACCGAACCCATGGCGTTGTTCGAGAAGATCTCCGAGCGCGCTGCCGAACCGGTGACGGTCACGGTCTGCATCTTCTGGCCCAGGGTCGCATCGACGGCGGCAGTTTCGGCCAGCTCGACGAACACGTTCTCGCGGCGCTCGCTGACGCCATCCTTGGTGATGACGATCGTGTACGGACCGCCCACGCGCAGGCCGCGTGCAACGTAACGGCCTTCGGCGTCGGTGACGACATTGCTGACAGAACCGGACTCAGCGTGAACAATCTGCACCTGGGCGCCGACTGCAGGCTTGCCGTCCGCGACCGAAATACGGCCACCGATGGCCGAGGTGGTGTTCTGTGCGAAGACTGGCGCGGCAGCCAAGGCAACTGACAAAGCCAGCGCGAGTTTGGTGAGCCGGATCTGTTGTTGAGTGATCATTGATAACCCCAAAAGGAACGTAATAGTTATAACGGGCAGCCGACGGCTGCCCCTCTCTTACAGTGCTGCGATCTCTATTTTCTGCACGGTGCGCTGGCGAAGCTGCCGCCAGCGGCGGCAATTCTACGCTGCCAGTATTTCAACAAGGTGACATGGCGGCGGTGGCAACAAGGACGTCCAAAATGATGGAAATCAATGTCCAATATGCATTACCGTTGACATTCCGACCAATTCGTTTTGGCTTTGCTATTTATACGCTCAGCGTATAAATACACGTAAACCCTTGTTGATACGCTAAGACTTGGGAGCTGGCCCGGGCAAAAATCCAGCCGGAATTATACGGGCGACATTCTCTAGCGAAATTTTTTTGCTCTAAATTTCACCAATGCGGGCAGGAGAAAAAGGTTTTTGTAGCAAGACGGCCACAAAACATGCTTTACAAACAACATGTGGTCAAAAAGTTACTTATTTAGGGTAACCGGCGGGCGACCCGAAAGAATCCGGAGCGCCCGCTGCATCGCTTATTTCGCGCCCGCCTGGAGCTTGGCCAGGCTGGCGATGTTTGCCTCGAACCGGGCGAAACGGCTGTCCAGCTGCCGGGTCAGGCGTTGTTTTTCTGCCACTGGCAGGAAGGCGTAACGGATGCTGTTGTACGAGGTCTTTTTCATTTCCGCGTAGTCCGGCTTGTAGCGGCTGGCGAACAAGACGTATTCGTTGCTCAGCGTGTGGCGGGTCACGCCGGCGTCGTCGGTCGAGATCACGTAGGGCACGCCGTATTTGCGGTACAGCGTGATCGGGTGGTTCGCCCCTTCGATGCCGCTGATGAAAGCGTTCGAGGTCAGGTTGACCTCGACCGGAATGTCGTCCTTGCGCATCTTTGCCATGATCGCCGCCGCGTTCGACTCGTGCGCCAGGTCGATGCCGTGGCCGATGCGGTCGGCGCCGGCGATCACCAGGGCCTGGTCGATGTGGAACGACAGGCCTTCGGGCGGCACGTCGCCCAGCGCCAGTTCGCCCGCATGCATCGCGATCTTCACGTCCGGATAGCGCGCCTTGAGAAAGCGGAACATCTTCATGTGCAGCGCATAGTCGCGCATCGAGACCATCGTGCTTTCCTGGCCCACGATGTTGACGCCGACGATCTTGTCGCTCATCTTCGCGGCCTTGAAGCCCGACACCATCGACGAGAACACCTGCGAGGGATTCAGCAGGCGCAGCACGTAGGTCTGGAAGCGCATGGTAAAGCGCTCGTCGTCGATGCCGGCGGCCGCTTCGTGGATCTTGTTGACGAAATCGGTGGTGGACTGGCGAAAGCCGGCGTCCTGCTCGAGCACCGCCAGCCAGGCGCCCATCTGCGCATCAAGCGCCTTGTCGTCGCTGGCGTTGTGCCAGGCCAGCTTGTCGAAATCCGGATTGACGACGAAGGGCGACATCTTGAACATCGTCTCGATATAGCCGACGTTCTCGCCGATCGCGCGTTGCTTGAGCTCCTGCAGGCCTTCACGGAAGTTCGCGTTCGACACCGGGCCGAAATAGCCGAAGGTCTGGAAGAACAGGCGATCCGGTGGTGGCTGCAGCGCGCCGTGGTTGGCGAAGTCCTTGTTCGACCAGCGCTGCAGCAGCTCGCGGTAGGTATAGTCGTCGGCATACACTTCGGCCGTGGACAGGCAGTTGCGCTCGGCTGCCGGCTTGGCGCGCTCGGCGTCGATGACCGCCTTGTTGGTCTCGATCCGGTAAGTGAGCTTGTTGAGGCAATAGCCCTGCTTGTCGAGGAAATCGACATACTGCTCGGCATACACCGACCCCGAATAATGGTGGTGCAGGTCGCCGCCCTTGGGCATCTGGGTAAAGAACAGGGTCAGCTCGGCGGTCTTGGGCTCGCCGGCGATCAGGCTGGCGTAGTGACGCGCGGTGGCCGCCTCGTTGGCGGTCGATGCCGGGCCCTTGGCCAGTGCCTGCGGCGCGGCGAAAGCCAGGGCGAGCAAGGCGCTGGCGGTCAGTTTGATGTGCATGTTGTTGGCTCTCTGGTGCGGTGACTTCGCTGTAAAGCGCGGCCCGGGGCACGCGCTGCCCGCGCAACTCTAACCGGTTGGGTTGGGGTTGGCAATACAGCCAGCCGGCAGCGCCAGGTGCAGTAGCAGCGCCCACGCGCTCGATCTACCCCTGGCGGGTGTGCACCAGCGCGCCCATCGAGTACGTCGCCTTTACCGCCCGGTCGTCTCCCAGCAGCGCCAGCGCGAACAGCAGTTCTTCGAGCGACTGCAGCCGGCAGGTCCTGCGCGCCAGCAAAGGCGTCGATTGCGGGTCGAGCACGATGAAGTCGGCCTCGGTGCCCGGCGCGAAGCTGCCGATCGTGCCTTCCAGGTCCATGGCGCGCGCCGCGCCCAGGGTGGCCAGGTAGAACATGCGCTCCGCCTTCAGGTAACTGCCCTTCATGCGCGCCACCTTGTAGGCTTCGTTCATGGTTTGCAGCATCGAGAACGAGGTGCCGGCGCCAACGTCGGTGCCGAGCGCGAGCTGGGTGCGGGCGCGGTCGGCGCGGTCGAAGTCGAACAGGCCGCTGCCCAGAAACAGGTTCGAGGTCGGGCAGACGGCCGCCGCGGCACCGGTTGCCGTCATGCGCGCGAAGTCTTCGTCGTCGAGCCAGATGCAGTGGCCGAACAGCGCCCGCGGGCGCATCAGGCCGAAGCGCTCATACACGTCGAGATAGCTGCGCGCCTGCGGATGCAGCTCGCCCACCCAGGCGCATTCGTCCTGGTTTTCCGAGACATGGGTCTGGATGAAGGTGTCGGGATAGGCCGCCGCCAGTTCGCCAGTGGCGCGCAGCTGGGCGTCGGTCGAGGTCGGGGCAAAGCGCGGCGTGATCGCATATAGCGCGCGGCCGCGCTGGTGCCATTTTTCGATCAGGTCGGCGCTGTCGCCGACGCTGCCCTCGATATCGCGCAAGAAGTCCGGGCAGTGGCGGTCCATCAGCACCTTGCCGGCGACCATGCGCAGATTGCGCGCCTGGCTAGCCTCGAAGAAGGTATCGACCGACTCGCGGTGCACGGTGCAATACACCACCGCCGTGGTGGTGCCGCAGCGCAGCAGCTCGTCCAGGAAAAACTCGGCGGTCGCGCGCGCATGCTCGGGATCGTCGAAGCGGCGCTCGGTCGGAAAGGTATAGGTCTCCAGCCAGGGCAGCAGGCCCGGGCTGGGAGAGGCGATCATGTCGGTCTGCGGAAAATGCAGGTGGGTGTCGATGAAGCCGGGCGAGATCAGGCAGCCGCGGTAGTCGACCGGGGTGACGCCGTCGGGCAAGGTGCAGGCAAGCTTCGCATAGTCGCCCGCGGCCCGGACGCGGCCGTTCTCGATGACCAGCAGGCCATCTTCGTGAAAGGCGTGGGCGTCGGCATGAAAGGCCGGGTCGGCGTGGAAATGCAGCAGGCTCGCGCGGTAGGCTTGCACGTCGGGGATGGCAATGGACATCAGGTCAATTCCGTTGAAACGTCAGAGGGACGGGCAGCTGCTTCCCAAACGCTGAGCAGCTGGGCCGCCACCGAGGCCGCGATCACGGCCGGGGCCTTGCCCTCGATGCCGGGCAGGCCGATCGGGCAGACCATGGCGTCGAGGCGCGCGGCGTCGAGGCCGCGTTCGCGCAGGCGGTGCTCGAACTGGCGCCGCTTGGTCAGCGATCCGATCAGGCCGAACCAGTGGCTGCCGGGGCGCGACAATATCGCGTGCGACAGGCGCAGGTCAAGCGCGTGGCTGTGCGTCATGACCAAAAAGCTGGTGCCCTGCGGCGCGCTCTCGACCAGCGCTTCAGGCGTGTCGGTCGCTTCGACCGACACGTTGGCGGGCAAGGCCGCCGGAAACAGGTCGTCGCGCTCGTCGACCCAGGTGACGCGGCAGGGCAGCTCGGCCAA